>JAGVNU010000020.1 GCA_020053105.1 Thermodesulfovibrionia bacterium | reverse complement strand
TCAGCAACCTTTGACCACGATAATGACTCAATAGATTATAAAATTAGTCTCGATCCCTTGTGAAAATAGTGTTGCAGTTTTCTAAATCGGGATTTGGGCTTATCTATTGGCGGCAGAGGGAACTGGATATTTACCGCATCTGACGTCTTCATGCTCACGTTGGCTGTCCCTTTCATTAAAGGAACAAAAAGCTCTTCAAGCTTGGGCGTCAACACATAATAGAGATACTTGGCATTGAGCACATTCTCGTCTTTCGGGAACAAGGCAAACAAAAGATTAGCCAAAGCGAACTTGCCTTCCTGATAATGAATGCGTTTCATGCTGGCATGACCATGACCAGTGCTTGAGATCAGCGGGATGCAGACAGCCTTGCCGTCAAACTGGAAACCGTCGGCTGTCTTCCGATCTTCCGCAGTCACAACAAAGGGGTATGGGCCTTCAGGAGTTGCCTCTGTCGGGAATTTACCTTTCTCATAATGGCAATAATCTTTCAGGCTGACCAACGGATACTTGGCCCCGCTTTTTAAGATTGCATCTATCTTTGCCAACGCCGAATGTTTCTGCAATTCACCGGCTTCAACATTAGACAGGTATTCCCGGACAATATCTGCTTCAATGGCGTTAAGCGGGTCAAAGTTTGCTGCGCACTTAATCGCGTCCTTCAAGGCGCATCCCTGAAGCATCTCAAATCTCTTATCCAATGAGTGTCCGTTTGACGGCGGCTTGTGATGCTCGACAACTTTATCCCATTCATTCAATTGGCTTTCACTCAATGAACTTCGGTAATGTGTGGGATTAAAGGAATATGTATGCGCCTTGTCAATCCGCTGGGCTATCTCGTTCAGAATTTTATTTTCCCATGTAGTATCAAATTTCCATAACTCAGCTTTATATGCCTTCTTATTGAATTTATCAACTTTGGCTTTTTTTGCATTCTCCAATTTAGTGTTCAATTTTCCAATCAACTTTTCCCTTGCCTCATCTCTTTTTATATCGAGGGCTTCTCTTGTCTCTTTCCTGATTCTTTCCTTGATACGCGGATCAACAACCATCAGCCATTCTACAGAGAGCGAAAAAGACCGTCTTGTCTCCGGCGATGTCTTGCCGTGTTTTACATATTGATGGTATAAGTCCAATGCCTCTGTGAGTTGGCACCCCTCAACAGGCATGCGGTTTGCGCCTTTGGTGAACCCGTCATTCTCTACATTATAAAACCAGACTTTCTCAGTCGGCTTGCCTTTCTCAAAAATCAGAATAGAAGTCTTCGGCCCCTGTCCGGTTTTGCTGATGAAGACACCTTGCGGCAAACTAATGACGGCCTGCAAATTCGCATCTTCCAGGAACATCTTGCGCAATGCCTTCGCGCTTCCCTGCTCCCATGTCAGAAATCCTTCTGAAACCACCACTGCACATTTGCCATCCTTCCTGAGACTGTCAAACATCATTTTGACAAACAGGATAGTTGTCTCACTCTCTTTTGAATAATCCTCCCACACATTCGGGTAAGCCTTCTGGTCACGTTCTGCGCCGAATGGAGGATTTGCTAAGACCAGTGATTTAGAACCGGCTAATTCAGCATTGAACTTTGCCAACGAATCGCCCTGCTCAAGGTTGGCGGGATTTAACCCGCGCACATAGAAGTTGACCGCTGCCATTTTTCTTATCATCCCTAAATATTCAATCCCCGAAATACCAGACCGATAAAATGACGTAGTCTCTTCTATTGAAGGCATTTCAATACTGTTTTCGGCAAAATATTTACTGAACCATTCCTGTAATTCAGGATGCGCCTTCGCTCCGGGGAAACGCGCAGGCTCGTCTTTACTTGTGTAGGGCGTTCCTATTCTTTCCATAACGTATTCAAAGGAATCGAACAGGAACCCTCCAGTGCCGCAAGCAGGATCAAAAATCGTGTCCTTAATAGCAGGCTCAAGCATGCCCACCATAAATTGCCTCACATGATCGGGAGTCCGAAACAGCCCGATATCCTTTGTCCCACCTGTTTCAGAAAGCGCCGATTCAATGGCATCGCCCAATAAATCAGTATTGAGCAAACGGTCTTCGTCAATGTCTGAAATAAGGGCGATAATATCTTCAAGGTTTCCACTCTGCACGTTGTTGGTGAAATTGGAATTGGCAAATACCTCATGTATCAAGGTCAACTGATCCTGAACTTTGATGCTTAAATTCTCTTTAAGGACCTTCCGGGCTTCCTGCAGGATGTTTGAGTAGAAGGGGAAGAACTCTTTATTCAGCGCTGATAAGATATTTTCACTGCCGATAGTTTGCAGATGATAAAAAAGTTTATTCTCATTCCCATGATCTGAATTGAAGAGCTGCCGCAGTTCTTTGAACTCATCGTCCCTCTTGAGTTTCACTTCAAAGATACGAAGCAGGAGCAATTCAATGATATATTCCACACGCTGAACCGGCGTGCCCGCAGGTCTCAGCTTATTGTGTAAAGCTTTTAAGATATTGTTGGTCTTATTGTCTGCGTAATGAACTGTTGATCGTCCCATTTAGAATTGATTCGCCTTTTTGTTAATTACCAAAAAATGGATTCCCCTAAAAAAACCCCCGCTTAATTTTATAGGAATGTCGGGTTAAACAGCAAGGGGAAAAGGGTAACAAAATTGACGGCTGTTAAGCCGTGCGGCGGGTCTCACTTTTTGCTCTTCAACTCTTTAACTATTACTCGGGATTAATCTGCTGTCTCTTTTAACATGTCTTCAATATGGCTTTTAAGTTCAGGCAGGTGATTTTTAATTACGTCCCAGACAATGTCCCAGTTTACTCCGAAATAGAAATGGATAATCTTGTCCCTCATGCCCGCAAGCTTCTTCCACTCAACTTCTTTATATCTCTTTCTGAATTTCGGAGAGAGATTCTTAACAGCCTCTCCGATAATCTCAAGGCTTCTTGTGCATGCCCTTGTAAGCGTCTCATTCTTCATAAAGTCACGGAAGGCCAGGCCCCGGGTCTCCCGCAGGACAAAATTGATTTCATCAAGTATGTGTCTTAAAAACTCTTTGTCAGCTTTCATACCACATGACCTCTTTCTCAACATAAGGGCGTATGTAGGGACTGATATTGCCTTGAGTGATAAGGTCCACTTTTCTGCCGAGATATTTTTCGAGCGAGAAGACAAGCTCCATGAAGTTGTCAAAAGTAGGTTTCTCAAGCTCGACGAGAAAGTCTATATCGCTACGCCTTCTCTGCTCTCCGCGCACGTAAGAGCCGAACAGCCCGATCTTTTTGACGGACAGCTTTTTAAGCACATCGGCATGCTCGCGCAATATTCCGAATATTTTTTCGACAGTCAACTCCTGTTTCTTACGTGGTTTAGTTTTAGGATGCTTTTTCATAGTATCTCATTATACCATTTGCTCAAATGGAACTTACTTGGAATATATTACTTGAAAAAATCTACCCGCTTAATTTTAGTTTAATCTCAGGTTAAACAGCAAGGGGAAAAGGAAGTTATGTCAGGAAAAAAAGGATGCATGAAAAAAACAAACGAAGAAACAAGGGCGACCGACTGTCGCCCCTTTTTATTTACATTACTTCTCTATTTTAACCGCACACGACTTGTATTCCGGGGTCCCTGTGATCGGGTCTTTGTGCTCTGATGTGAGCAGGTTTGAAAGCGCTTCAGGGAAATGAAATGTAAGAAATACATTGCCCGGCTGTGAACGGTCGGTCACTTTGACTTTGACCTTAATTTTGCCTCTCCTTGAAGAGATGTTTACCCTGTCGCCGTTATTAATACTAAGCTTCGCAGCGTCTTCGGCATTTATCTCAAGAAGTTCTTCGGGGACAAGCTCCATGATCCCGGGGGACCTTCTGGTCATTGAGCCGTTGTTGTAATGCTCACGCACACGCCCTGTTATAAGCACATATGGATATTCATTATCAGGCACTTCGCCGGACCCCTTGTGATCCAGCGCCATAAACTTTGCCAGGCCACCGGGCCTTGAGAAGAGGTCGGTATAAAGCGTCGTCGTACCGGGATGGTCTTTTGTGGGACACGGCCACTGCAGGCTTTCTTTCTCAAGACGCGTGTAACTGATGCCGCCGTAAATGGGCGTCAGACTCGCTATCTCATCCATGATCTCAGACGGGTGGCGGTAGCTCATGGGGTATCCCATCTTCGTAGCGATTTCGCAGATGACCTGCCACTCGGCCTTCCCCGCTATGGGCTCAACGGCCTTTCTCACGCGCTGGACCCTGCGCTCGCCGTTTGTGAAGGTGCCGTCTTTTTCAGCAAAGCTTGCGCCGGGAAGAATCACATGCGCGTGCTTCGTGGTCTCGGTATGAAAGATGTCCTGCACCACGAGGAATTCAAGCGAACTCAGCGCCTTTTTTACTTCATTGATATTCGGGTCGGTCTGGGCCGGGTCTTCGCCCAGAATGAAGATGCCTTTGAATTTTCCCTCGCAGGCCTTTTCAAGCATCTCAACGGATTTAAGCCCTATCTCAGTTGACAATGTAACGCCCCAGGCCTTTTCAAATTTCGCACGCGCCTCGGAGTTTGTCATTGCCTGATATCCGGGGAACGAGGAAGGCAGCGGCCCGAGGTCTGACGCGCCCTGGACATTGTTTTGTCCTCTCAGCGCCATGATGCCCGTTGACGGCCTGCCGATGTGGCCGCAAACAAGGGCCAGGTTCGCGATTGCCATCGCGTTTTCAGTGCCTGTCTGGTGCTCGGTTATCCCAAGGCCGTATACGATCATCGCCTTTTCCGCGTGTGAATACAGGCGGGCGGCCTCGATAATATCTTCCTTTGAAACACCGGTCAGTTTCTCGACCTTTTTGAGATCATACTCTTTGACCTTTTTCTTTACCTCCTCAAAGCCCTCCGTGCGTTTTGCAATAAACTCCTTGTTCTCCCAGCCTTCCTGCAATATTACATTTACTATGCCGTTCAGCAGGGCAATGTTGCTGCCGGGACGCAGATTGAGCCATACGTCCGCCCGCTTCGCCATCCACGTTTTTCTCGGATCTCCGACAACGAGTTTGGCGCCGTTGCGAAGCGCTTTCTTCAGATAAAAGGAAACTATAGGATGCGCCTCCGTCGGGTTAGAGCCGAACAGGAAGAGCATATCAATGTCCGGCATCTGTGCGAGTGAATTGGTGGCTGCGCCTGCTCCTAAGCTGGTGGCCAGACCGGCCACAGTAGGGGCGTGTCAGACACGGGCGCAGTTGTCTACATTGTTGTTCTTAAATACGGTCCTTGCAAATTTGGCAATAAGGAAGTTTTCTTCATTTGTGCAGCGGGACGATGAAAAGGCCCCCACTGACTTGTTGCCGTATTTCTTTATGAGCCCGGTAAATTTATCGGCGATCAGGTCCAGTGCCTCATCCCATGTAGCCTCATAAAAAGTGTCGCCTCTCCTGATCAGCGGGGTCTTTATCCTGTCAGCGCTATGAATAAATTCATATCCATACCTGCCTTTGATGCAGAGGTTGCCGTGATTGACAGGCGCGTCATAGGCGGAGGTCACTTTAATCACTTTTCCATTTTTGACATTTAAATCAAAGTTACAGCCCGTGCCGCAGTAGGAACAGGTCGTCCTTACCTTCGTCATATCATACGAACGACCTTTGCCCCTGCCTCTTCTGTCAGTAAGCGCGCCGGTCGGGCATGTGGAGACACACTGTCCGCAGAATTCACAGTTATCGAGGGAGCGGGGCCTTCTGAACGCAGTGTCCGGCATGGAGTCAAACCCCCTGCCGACAAGGTCTATGGTCCCTGCCATGACAACTTCATTGCAAATCCTTACGCACCTGCCGCATAAAATACACTTATTGGGTTCATATGTAATAAAGGGATTGTCTTCCCTGATAGGCAGGTCCCACTGTTCACCTTCAAAGCGCGAGCCGTCCACCTCATATTTATAAGCAAGGGCCTGAAGGTCGCAGTCCCCGGTCTTTTCGCATCTCATACAGTCATTCGGATGATTGGACAGGATAAGTGAGATCAGGTTCTTTCTTATACGTGTGATAGTTTCGTTATCGGTGCAGACCTCCATGTTGTTTGTTACAGGGGTCGAACAAGCAGGCAGGGGCCTGCCCACGCCCTTGACCTGGACAATGCATAACCGGCAGCCGCCATATGGCTCAAGGCGGTCGTCATTGCAGAGTGTCGGGATTTCAATCCCGGCTTTTTTCGCGGCATCGAGGATCGTCTCATCTCTTTCGCAGATGACCTCCCTGCCGTCTATCCTAACTTTCTTGATTTTCTTCTCAGCCACAACCAAACCTCCATAGCAAATGTGAATTGACCCAACGCTTACATTTCAAATAATGCAGGCGTTGGGAGAGCAATTATTTTTCGATACCTTAAACGCAATTTCAATCAATCCGAACATCCATCTTTTCTTCAAAGTCACGCGCATAATTTAAACAATATATCGAGTCAAATAATTGATCGAACAATGACTGCATTATTTGAAATTACTCCCAGACATAATTTACCAGCTTCATAAACTTGTCATTCATCTCGCGTAAAATTTCATTTATTGCAATCGTCATCTCCCTGGCTATTTTATATGCTGTTACCGGTTTTTCCTCAAGGAGTTTTTCCATATCTTTTCTCCTGAGGACCAGCACCTTCGTGTCCTCAAGCGCCTCGATTGCAGCGGAATGAGAGCGGCCGTCAAGGAGAGAGAGCTCGCCGTAGAAATTATTTTCCTTCAGCACCGCAAGAATCTGCTTGGTCTCTTCCTTTGTCCTCTTGGTGACCCTGACCTTTCCGTAATCAATGATATGAAGGCCCTGCTCAGGACTCCCTTCTTCCCATATCACCTTGCCCTTCTTATAAAATTCCTCCGACAGCATCGGCGCAATCGCGTTAATCTCCTCTTCCGTAAACTCTTTAAACAGCGAAATTTCTTTTAATCTCTGTCTGCTTACCATAAACTCCCCCTATCAGTGCTTTTACAAGATAGAATTAAACGGACATGCCTCAAAGCACGCCCCGCATTTTACACACTTTGATTTGTCGATAAATGCCTTCTGTTTGGGCTGCCATGTAATCGCGGTTGAAGGACAGACCCTGGCGCATTTGCCGCACATCTTGCAGACTTCGGCATCTACGATATACTGGCGCAATGCCTTGCATACTCCTGCCGGGCATCTCCCTTCCTTTATATGTGCCTCATATTCATCTCTGAAAAAATTGATGGTTGAAAGTATCGGGTTCGGCGCCGACTGTCCAAGACCGCATAAGGAAGACATTTTTATATCCGTGCCAAGCTCAATGAGAAGTTCTATATCGCTTTCCCTGCCTTTGCCCTCTGTAATTCTTGTCAGTATCTCAAGCATCCGTTTTGTGCCTATCCTGCAGGGCACGCATTTTCCGCAGGATTCATTCTGTGTAAATGAAATGAAGAACTTGGCCATATCCACCATACAGGTGGTATTGTCCATAACAACCATTCCGCCCGACCCCATCATGGAGCCGATCCTCATCAGGGATTCATAATCAACAGGCATCTCAATGTGGGAGGCGGGAATGCAGCCGCCGGACGGTCCGCCTGTCTGAACGGCCTTCAGTTCACGGTTTTTCTTTTCCATGCCTCCGCCGATATCGTAGATGATCTCTTTAAGAGACATGCCCATAGGCACTTCTATCAGGCCGGTGTTCTTTATCTTCCCGGTAAGGGCGAAGACCTTGGTGCCTTTGCTCTGCTCGGAGCCTATGGATGAAAACCACTTGGAGCCTTTCGTTATTATCATCGGAAGGTTAGCGAGTGTTTCAACGTTGTTTATTACCGTGGGCTTGCCCCACAATCCCTTGTTGACAGGAAATGGCGGTTTGGAACGCGGCATGCCGCGTTTGCCTTCTATGGATGCGATGAGCGCGGTCTCTTCACCGCAGATAAAAGCGCCTGCGCCTTCCTTGATACGGACATCAAAATCAAACCCGCTTTTAAAAACGTTCTTTCCGAGAAAGCCTTTTTCCGTGGCCTCGGCTATTGCGATCTTCAGTCTTTCTATTGCAAGCGGGTATTCCGCGCGGATGTAGATATATCCATAATTTGCGCCTATGGCATATCCGCCGATTATCATGCCCTCAAGGACCGAGTGGGGATTGCCTTCAATTACCGAACGGTCCATGAACGCCCCCGGATCTCCTTCATCGGCATTGCAGATGATATATTTCGGGGTGGGCTTGGACATGCTGCAGAATTCCCATTTAAGCCCTGTGAGAAAACCCGCCCCTCCTCTTCCGCGCAGACCCGATTTCTTGACCTCTTCGATTACTTCAAATTCGGTCAAGGCAAGCGCCTTTTTGGCCCCCTCATAGCCGCCTATATTTAAATAGGCGTTAATATCTTCGGGGTCGATCTGGCCGCACTGTTTAAGAAGGACCTTGGTCTGCTTATCATGGAAGGTATGATAATCCGGACCAACCAGCCATTCGTCAACAGGCTGGCCGCTGATTATATGCTCATCGACAATCCGGACCACTTTTTCAGGCGTTACAAATTGGTATGTAGATATATCTCCGTCAACAATTACATCAACGAGCACGTCTTTAGCGCAAAAGCCCCGGCACCCGGTCTTATTTACACACTTCTTTTCAATTGCCGACTTCATCCCCCTGGCACTCAATTCCAGGTGAAATGTATCAATTACCTGCTGACTGCCTGCGGCAAGACCGCCGGTGCCTACACACACCCTGATCGTCAAGCCCTTTGCTTCCGGGCCCTTTGTCACTGCTTTGGTCTTAGCTTTGGTTATCGTTTTGGATTTGGCTGCGGTCTCAGCTTCGGGTTTCTTCATTGGCGCAGCGTTGGCCCTGCCTGCAGTTTTAATCTTTGGTTTAGCCTTTTTCTTCTCAGCCATTCTATCCGCCTCTATCAGGTTGGAAATAAACCCCATTACTTCTTTCTAACGGGGTGAACTCTTCTCGTATTCTTTAATCATTCTGGACACCTTTTCCGGCGTCATGCTTCCATAAACCTTTTTATTCACTATGACCACCGGAGCAATACTGCACGCGCCGATGCATGCCAGCTTTTCCATGGTAAACTGCCCGTCAGATGTCGTATCTTCCCCTTCTGCAATCGCAAGGTCCGCCCTCATCCTGTTGATGATAGGCTCTGCGCCTTTTACATGACAGGCCGTTCCGCAGCATGCGGTTATGATATTTTTCCCCCGCGGTTTCAGGTAGAACTGGGCGTAGAAGGTCACGACACCGAAGAAATTACTGGCCGGGATATTCAGCCTTTCGGCAAACCAGAATACCGCGTCTTCGGGGATGTATCCGAAAGTTTCCTGAACATCCTGGAGAATTGATATGATACTGCCCTTTTTTTCGTAGTGCTTTTCAAGAATCGCTTCGCATTTATTTTCTATCATTTAAACCACCTTTTCAGGGGAAATTGTAACGGTTGAATGCCAGGTCCTGCAGCAAGGGGTTCTTAAACACCGGCCTTAATGCAGGAGTGAGCAACTATTTTAATATATTTAATGGGTGGCAAGTCAATCAGGAATAAATTAATAAATATAAATAATATATAATTTCACTCAGGACAATAATATTGCTCTATCCACAGGAAGGAGAATTTATGAAATATCAGATAGGTAAGCCGGGCCGAATGGTTGTTGCAAAATTTGATGATCACGATGATGTACTCGGGAATCTGGCCGGACTCGCGAAAAATGAAAATATAAGGGCCGGGGTCTTTTATCTGGTCGGAGGGATGCGTGAAGGAAAAATTGTAGTCGGTCCGGAAACTGAAGACCTGCCGCCGATACCTGTATGGAAGGAACTGGGGGAGAGCCATGAGATCCTGGGGGTGGGGACGATCTTCTGGCAGGACAATGAACCGAAGATACATTTGCACGGGGCCTTTGGTAAAAAAGACATGGTAAAGATAGGATGTCTCAGGGAGAAATCAGAGACCTTTCTCGTGCTGGAGGCAATCATAATCGAGATGGATGGAATAACAGCTACAAGAGAGCTCGATCCGGTTTCGGGGATGGTATTGCTGAAATTATGATAACGACTCGCAATCTTTAAACAGACACTGACTAAATATCACTTCACCTTTATTCCCAGCTTTTTTATCTTACTTCTTAACGTATTGCGGTTAATGCCGAGAAGGCTTGCCGCCTTGATCTGATTTCCCCTGGTCTCATTCAGCACCATCATGATGAGCGATTTCTCAACCTCCGGGATAACCATGTCATAGAGATTGAATGACTCAAAACGTTTAATGTTCCGCATAAAGCCCTTAAGTTTGGATTCAACGAACTTGCCGATTGACCGTGCCTGCCTGTGCTTAAGGTCGAAATCCTCGACTTCCAGCACCTGTCCTTCAGCCAGGATACATGCCTTCTTTACTGCGGTCTCAAGCTCCTTCTCATCTCCGGGCCAATCGTAAGTCTTAAGATACTCTTCAGCGTCCCTGGAGAGCTCTTTGAATCCCGTCCCTATCTGGTCCGAGGCCAGTTTAATATATTGTAATGCAAGAGATTGTATGTCCTCTTTGCGTTCTCTCAGGGGCAAATGCCTGAGTTCCTCTGTTTTGTCAGTCATGTTAACTCAGCTTTTTTCAATAATGATATTATCAATCAGCCTTATATTCCCAATCTTAACAGCAATGCATATCACCGCGGCAAATATTACCCTTTGAACGGGCTCAAGGTTGTAGGGATCAACGACTTTGACGTATTCAATTTTCGCAAGGGGCTCGGACCGTATCAGAGCTTCCATTTCTTTTTTGACTGCCGATATATCATCCAGTCCATTAGACATGATAATCTCTTCCCCGAGTTTTAATGCCTTATATAATATCAGAGACGCTTTTCTTTCTTCCCCGCTCAAATAAACGTTTCTTGAACTCATGGCCAGACCGTCATGCTCCCTCACTGTCGGGGACACAATAATATTCATATCGTAATTCAGGTCCCTTACCAGTTTCTTTATGACCACTGTCTGCTGAAAATCTTTTTGCCCCAAATACATCCTGTGAGGCATTGATATATTAAGAAGTTTAGCGATTACCGCCGCTACGGCGTTGAAATGCCCCGGCCTCAATGCCCCGCAAAGGACCTTCCCGATGCCTCCGATATCTATAGAAGTTGAAAAGCCGTCGGGGTACATTTCCTCGTTGTCGGGAATAAAAACGGTATCGACTTGCAGCGAGGAAAGTTTTGACAGATCACCTTCAATGTCCCTCGGGTATTTTTGAAGATCTTCATTAGGACCAAATTGTGTGGGATTGACAAAGATGCTGACAATGGTCCTGTCGTTTTCTTCCTTTGATCGCCTTACAAGACTGAGGTGTCCTTCATGGAGCGCCCCCATGGTAGGCACAAAACCGATAAACTTGCCCTCGCATCTAAACCATCTGCTGATGTCCTGTACGTCTTTTACCCTTTTAATAATCTGCATGAGCTCCCTCAAGTTAGAGATTTACATTTTCTTTATCTCGCGCATTAGCACACCGAACAATTCCTTCTCTTTCAAAGTCTTTACTACTTTGCCGTGTTTAAAAAGGATGCCTACTCCCTTGCCTCCGGCTATCCCGATATCAGCCTCCCTGGCCTCTCCGGGGCCGTTGACAACGCATCCCATTACCGCTACCTTAAGCGGTTTTTTTATCCGGGCCAGGCCTGCCTCCACCTTCCCGGCAATCCCTCTGATATCAATCTGGCACCGGCCGCATGTCGGACAGGAAATGAGCTCCGGCCCAGCCTGTCTCAGATGCAGGCATTTTAGAATTTCATAAGCGACCCTGACTTCTTCAACCGGGTCCGCAGTCAATGATACCCTTATCGTGTCCCCGATGCCTTCCGCTAAAAGAATGCCCAGACCCACAGCGCTCTTGATGGTCCCTGTAAAAGCAGGGCCTGCCTCTGAAATACCGATATGCAGGGGGTACCTGAATTTTTTTGCAAAGAGCCTGTAGGCCTCGACTGTTTTGATTACATCAGAGGCCTTGAGAGATACTTTAATGGCGCTGAACTTCAGGTCTTCGAGTATCTTTATGTGTCTGCCCGCGCTTTCAACAAGCGCCTTTGCATCCGGATGCCCGTACTTTAACAGCAGGTCTTTTTCAAGTGAGCCGGCATTCACCCCGATCCTGATAGGGACATTTTTGTCTTTGGCAGCGCTTACAACTTCTTTCACCTTCAACTTGCTCCCGATGTTCCCGGGATTGATCCTAAGCCCGTCCGCCCCGCTCGCCATTGCCTCCAGGGCCAGCCTATGGTCAAAATGGATGTCGGCAATAAGGGGTATACTGATCTTTCTCTTTATTGATTTAATGGCCCTGGCCGCCTCAAGATTCAGGACCGCCACCCTGACTATCTCACAGCCTGCTGCCTCAAGCCTTTTTATCTGAGACACTGTAGAGGCCGCATCGCGCGTGTCTGTCTTGGTCATTGACTGGACAGCGACCGGCGCTCCGCCGCCTATCCGGACCCCGCCGAGTGTTATCTGTTTAGTTGTTTTCTTTTTTCCCATCTTTGTCTTTGCTGACGCTACTGCGCCGGTACAGAGTCACCGCCTTTACGTGTTCCGCGCCTGAGCGGGAAAAATAATGTCTGCCATTATTCATTGACACAAAAAATAAATACCCGGTATTTTCAGGGTAAAGCGCTGCCCGGATTGAATTGATGCCAGGGGACGCAATCGGCCCCGGCGGCAATCCATAAATAACATAAGTATTGTACGGAGTAGATCTCATCAGGTCAATGTACCTTATGAGTTTCGGCCTTGCTCTTAATCCATAAAGGACCGTTGGATCGGCCTGGAGCTTCATGTTCTTTTTCAGACGGTTATGATAAACAGCGGAGATCCGCGGCCTCTCGGAATCATAGACCGCCTCCTTCTCGATTATTGAAGCCAGTGTCAGGACTTCATTTTCAGTCATCCCCATAACATCCGCCCTTTTCATCAGGGACTCATCATATTTCTCCCTCATCCTCTGGACCATCATGCTGAAGATATTTTTGGGGCCGGTCCCTTTAGCGAAATTATATGAATCCGGGAATATATATCCTTCAAGACTCGGGGCCGAGACGTTCAGGGAGGAGAGAAAGCCGCGGTCAGTTGTGAGCCGCCATGAGGTGTCATTAATAAGTCCGAACTCTTTCAGCTTCAATCTTATATCATCGAGGGTGGAACCCTCAGGGATGGTGACCGTAAATTCAAGGATCATCCCCTTTCTCAGGCGGTCGAATATTTCCAGGGGGGTCATGGATTTATTCAGGTTATAGTATCCCGCCCTCATTGACCTGTCGGTCCGGGTCAGTTTCCCCAGCAGGAGAAAGACATATCTGTTTTCTACAAAACCTTCATTGGCCAATATATCGACACCTCTTGAATAACTCGCCCCCTGAGGGATCTCAACCTCTCTCCATTTATTCTCACCCGAGACAGGCATTATCAGGTGAATAACGACATACACGGCCATGAAAAAGACAAGGCTGACAAATATGGCGATGATTTCTTTGAAGCTCCGGGGACGGTTCATAATTTTACTCTGACAGGGTAATTCTGCCGGACCGCGGCTGCAACAATTCCGGCAACGGGGCCTTTGATCTTCTTATGATGGGACATAGTTGCGTTACGTCCTGCGATTTTCATAAAGTTAGCATGCCAAAATATGCGGATAAAATCAAACCATCACATCACTGCAATATTTGTTTTTGTTATTTCTTTGAGAAGTTGTGGAAGGAAGGGGCACGGCGGGCCGCGCCCCTACGCAGTTATTTTAAAGTTTTGATAAATTCATCAACAGTGATCGCGGGAAGTGTCATCATCTGGATCGTCCCCCTTGATCCCAGCTCAACAGACATCTTCATCACGGCTTCATTACTGGGCGCATCCAGCAATGTTACAAAATCATATGCCCCGAGCACGGCATATTGGCCTAAAACCTTAATGCCCATGGCCTCGATTTCCTTGTTCACCTCTTTGATTCTTTCGGGTTTTTGTTTCAGGGTCTTGCGCCCCTCATCGGTAAGAGTGCTTAATGCGATATAGACAGCCATAATTTCTCCTTTCTGATTATGAGGTACCTTTTAGTATCTATATATTATGAATTTGACGAACTGTCAAGCTTTGAGCTTAAAATAAACAAGGGCGAGGCATCGCCTCGCCCTTATAACATAATCAATCAATTGGACAAAATCGTTCCTTACTGTACTGTCACCTTCACCTTGTCTACGCCGGAATTGCCCGTCTGAGGATCAAATGCATAGATAATGATCTCGTATTGGCCTTTCTTTGTCACAGTCGCCTCTGCCTGAAAGGCGCTCGGCCCGGCAAATCTCATTGGAACAGAATCTATAATACTGCCTTCGTGTTTGATAAGGGCCTTGATCTCATACTTGTCTGTGTCCCATAACCCGCCCGGGGTCAAGGCGCAGCCTCATATCATTACTATCTGTGCGTTAATGGGAATTGCGGCCTTGTTATCTGTCAGTTTCACTTCGTCAGGGGACTTTGCCATAACAGAGAAACCAGGCACTTCGATAATGACCCCATCTCCGGCAATATCTTTACCGGGAATCAGCCACATCTGGGTTGAACTCTTTATCATGTTTGTCTTGTCGATGTAGGGGGCCTCGACATTAATAGTGATCAACATTGGTTCCGCGATGTCAATGGATGTTTCAAACATAGCTGCCCCATCCGCGATACTCACAAATCTTGTCTTAGGCTCAGACATGATTTTGACTGTGCTTCCCGTATCTCCGGCCGTTAAGCCCTCGGCAAGGACTTTGCCGGTCTCGCTGTCTTTGACAACAACGTGGGCCCCGCCCATCTTCGATCCGACAAACTTCGCGTCCTTTGATAAGACCCTGACAACCAGCTTTGTCTGGACAGCCTCGGAAATACTAAAGGACAGGACACCTGCCAGAAGCATTCCGAATAAAAGCGCTTTTCTCATATTTTCCTCCTTCAATAAATCAGTTATTAAATGCAGAACGTTTTATTGGCCTGCTGTTTCAACAAAAAGTTTATCAATATTCGTGTCAGTATTCAATAAATTTCTTGAAGAATAATAGGATATTAATATATTATTTAAAAATCTTATTATGTGTAATTCATGGAAAATTTATTGCTCCAAAGTCAGTAAGCCGGAACCAATCCCTGCCATTCCGTCTATAAAACTCTTCATAAAAAAGGGGAGAACCCGTGTATAACCTGGTAAGCTTTGCCGGGATATTTATTCTTATGGCCTTTGCATGGACACTGTCGGCTGACAGGAAGGTCGTCAACTGGCGCGTTATTATATGGGGAACTATTATCCAATTGGTATTTGCGCTCCTCATTTTCGTGGTGCCTGCCGGCACGAATATTTTCCTGTTTATCAACGATACACTGGTAAAAGTCATCGACATTGCAGGCGCGGGCACAAGGTTCATCTTCGGCAGGCTTGCCCTTCCCCCGGGGGCAAAAGATGAGTGGGGTGCGGAATCGCTGGGGTTCATCTTTGCGTTTCAGGCAGCGCCGACGATAATATTTTTCTCAAGCTTAATGGGCATCCTATATTACGTGGGATTCATGCCGTGGCTCATCGGAATATTTGCAAAGACCTTTACGCGGCTGATGCGAATCAGCGGAGCCGAGTCTTTGTGCGCCGCAAGCGAGATCTTCGTAGGCATCGAATCATCTACGGCAATCCGCCCGTATCTTGAAAAGATGACCCTCTCTGAATTCTGTACCGTCCTTACAGCAGGAATGGCAACCGTGGCGTCAAGCGTGCTTGCAATCTATATCATGGTCCTTCAAAAACAGTTCCCTACCATAGCAGGCCATTTAGTGTCAGCCTCATTTCTGACCGCTCCTGCCGCAATTGTGATGTCAAAAATCCTCCTGCCCGAAACCGGACAGCCCGAGACACTGGGACTTCATGTCAAACCGTACCAGGAAAAGGAATCGTCATTTATCGAGGCTTCCATCAATGGAGCATCTGCAGGAATGAAATTGGCTGTCGGCGTCGTGACCCTGCTTGTCGCATTTCTCGGCCTCGTAGCGCTGGCAGATTTTATCTTTGCAGGGGCTGGAGCAAAGTTGAACGGATTACTGGGTCTCACTATGGACTGGTCTTTGAAAGGGATCCTTGGATTCGTGTTTTATCCTTTCACCCTTATTATAGGCGTCCCGCCGTCAGATGCAGTTGAAATATCCAGGCTCCTAGGAGAAAGGGTCATTCTCACTGAAACGAAGTCATACATGGACCTTGCGGCGCTTATTGAAAAAGGCGCGCTGCATGACCCGCGCTCTGCATTCCTTGCCGTATATGCGCTTTGCGGATTTGCACACGTGGCATCACTTGCAATATTCGTCGGAGGTGTGTCGGCCCTTGTCCCGTCAAGGACGGCAGACCTGTCGAAAGTCGGTCCCCGTGCGCTCCTGGCGGCCACCCTGGCAACGCTTATGGCAGCGGCGGTTGCGGGGACGTTCTTTACAGGCAGTTCCATATTGCTGGGGAAGTGAACGGGAAATACGACATAATCATATCCGGCGCAGGCCCTGCCGGTTCCACTGCCGGATATCTTTTGAGCAAAGCCGGCCTCAAGGTATTAATAATCGACAAGAGCGCCTTCCCGAGAAAAAAGTTATGCGCCGGCCTCATAACACACAAGACCGTAAAACTCCTTGAGCGCGTGTTCGGCGAGTCAGTCGATTCCCTGAAAGAAAAAGACCTGATCAATTTTGAATCCGGCTCTTACGAAGTCTTTTGCAGGGACAGACTCATAACTCGCAGGAATATCACAGTCCCTTTCAGGTTTATAGACCGTGACCGTTATGACTACTTTCTTCTGAAACAGGCGCGGCAGACAGGGGCCGATGTTATTGAAGGCGACGGGGTGAGGGCTCTTGATATTTTAAGGAACTCCGTGACGACCGTGTCAGGGAAGAGGTATTCAGCTGACATCATCATCGGGGCTGACGGGGTCAACAGCCGGATCAGGAGGAGCTTTCTCGTGGACCTCTTCGGAAGAGAAGACTGGAGCGGGAACCTGGCTTCAGCCCATGAGATTTTTCTCAGCCGGACGTCGGTCAATAAATCATTCGACCACCCTGCCCTTTTCTTCGGCTACATCGAGCGGGGCTACGCATGGATATTCCCAAACAGGGAGAGGCTGAAAGTGGGGATATGCGCTTTAAAGAATAAGAACAAAGAAGATATTCTCGCATCCTTCAGAAACTTTCTTTCAGATACAGGTTTGAGAAGCGCGGGCGAGGAAAAAGTACACAGCTATGTGCTGCCTTATGGCAGCTTTCTGCGGGAGCCGGTCTTTAGAAACGTAATGCTCATTGGAGACGCCGCCGGGTTTGCAGACCCGCTGCTTGGGGAAGGCATTTATTACGCGCAGAGAAGCGCTGAGCTGGCCTCGCAGGCGATACTTGATATTATGGACGGCAACAGAAGGATTTCGAAATCCTATGAAGCATTGGCAACTGCGTATATAAAATTGCTGCGTCAACATATATTCACAGAGCTTGAATATGCGGGCAAGGTAAGGGACGTGATGTTTACATATCTGAACAGGTTCCGTTATCTGCCGTTAAAAATATTGATGGGCCTTCTTGGAGATAAACCTGTTGAGACAGTGCACGGCATCAGGTCTTATAAGTGGATGAGGAGAAGGGCGGGGTAATCCCGCCCCTACGGTTTTTATATTTTCACTTCCCCTTCATCTTCTGCTTTCTCACGTCATCCTTTATACGGCTGATGTGTCCCCTGCCCAGCCCTTTGACTTCACAGCCGAGTTCAAAGTACCTGCGGATCTTTTCGTCGTCGAGTATCCCGAAACAGTCTATGATCGCGCACGAATTGCCGACCATATTCACAACCTTGTCCGGATCAAGGTCCATATACTGCTCATGACGGACGGCAAAAATAACGGCATCCGCCCCCTTGAATGCCTTTTTAAGATCAGTTTCCATGTTCAGATTGGACAGCTTCCCCTGGTTGCGGAAGAACCTCTGAAGACTATTTCCGGCGCCCGGATATGTGTCCTGCTGCTCGAACTCCCACCAGTGAGCCAGGTAGGGATCATGCACCCGCAATTCAGCGCCCATTTCCGTGAGCTTTCTGACTATTAATTCAGAACCGCTGTACCGCGTATCACCCACATCTTCCCTGTACGAAGCGCCAAGGAGCAGTATTTCAGCTGCTGCAATGGGCCGGCTCATGTTCCTTAAGGCGTCCCTGGTAAGCTGCCCGACGTGCAATGA
This sequence comes from Thermodesulfovibrionia bacterium, assembly GCA_020053105.1. Lineage (GTDB taxonomy): Bacteria > Nitrospirota > Thermodesulfovibrionia > UBA6902 > UBA6902 > UBA6902. Next base: position 14,976 of record JAGVNU010000020.1, on the reverse strand, counting down.
ACGCGTATCATTAATATTTATGGCAAGCGGGGTGATCTTGAAGATGTCATCTTCAAAGCCGTGTATATGCTTATAGGCCCATACACCCAGCCCGCCGTCTTTGGGCAGGCAGTATCCGCCGATGCCCGGCCCGGGGAACATGATATTGCTGTGCGTAGGACGCACCTTGATGGCCTTGATGACCTTCATCATGTCCACCCCGTTTCGCTCGGCAAAGAGGCTCCATTCATCAAGAAAGGCAAGTATCGTCGCGCGGTAGCTGTTTTCCACGATCTTCGCGGTTTCCGATTCAATCGGCTTGTCAAGGACCGTTAGGGGGAAATCTTTTGTATTCAATATGTCATTGAGAAACTTTACGACCCGCTCCCGCGCCTTCTTGTTTATCCCGCTGCACACGCGCCAGAAGTCCCTGATGCTTTTCACATAGTCCTTCCCGGGCATTACCCTTTCATAACTGTGGGCGAGCAGCGGGTCTGACTTTATTCCCCTCTTCTGAAAGATTTTTTTCATGATAGGATACGCTATTTGTTCCGTAGTTCCAGGGGCAACGGTAGTTTCTATCAGGACAAGCGCGTTAGGAGAAATGTATTCAGCCATTATCGCAAGGGCCTGTTCAAGCGGGCTGATCTCAGCATGCCCGTCACGGACGTTGCCGAGCGCGTTCTTATGATAATCGCACTGAATATCTACAACAACGACATCGGCAAGCGAAAGGACATCATAGGTATATGTAGCGATGAGATTTTTTTTCTCAAGCACGCACCTTTCTATCATAGGAGCGAGTTCTTTATCTTCAGAAATAACAGGGGAAACCCCTCTGTTAAGTATTGGGATTTTCCAGTAGCTTCTCGCGCTGGGCCTCTGCATGCCGATAACATATTTATTCGGTTTGCCCTTTTTGTCTACAGCGTCCGCGACAACCGCCGCCATAGCAGCGCCCACAAACCCGACGCCCATGACAACTACGATCTCGCGGCCCATTTTTTTCTGTTTGGCTGTCTCTTTTTTCAGCTTCTCAAATTCTTTTTTGTAATCTTCCTTTGAGGGCAACGCAAACTTTTCACCATCCGGGCTGACTGAATATTCAACGCTCATAAAATAATCTCCTTTTATATTTGTTACGCGATTAATTAATATTTAAATATTACGGGCAAGCATTTCAATTTCTTAAATGCGGGATGATCATTCATCCTTCATCCCTGATTTTATAGCCTGCCTTCCGGACAGCATTGACTATCGCATCTTTATTAGTCCTGGAGTCATCATAAATTACTTTAGCTGACCCGACAGCAACGTCCGAAGAACTTACGCCATCAATGCCGTCTACTGCTTTCTTCACATGCATGACGCAATGCTGACAGCTCATGCCTTCAATTTTCAATGTAATCTCCGCCATAATAGGCCTCCATGAATATTTGGTATTGTAATATATCATTCTTAAAGGCCATATCTCCAGAGGAAAGTTATTCCTGCCCGTAATCTTTATATATATCTTTTGTAACCTGCACTGTTTATGTTATATTTCTAGTCAATGGACAAGAAACTTATCGATGAATCAAAGAAATATTTGATGAATACATACAATCGTTTCCCTGTCGTGCTCAGGAAAGGCCGGGGGATGAAGGTATGGAGTTCAGACGGCAAGGAGTATCTCGATTTTGTCGGAGGCATAGCGGTCAACTGCCTTGGGCATTGTCACCCGAGGGTCGTAATCGCATTGCAAAAACAGGCGCAGCGCCTCCTGCACGTCTCAAACCTGTACCATATCGAACCACAGATCAAGCTGGCCAGGCTCCTGGTGGAGAACTCTTTTGCCGACAAGGCCTTTTTCTGCAATTCCGGCGCGGAAGCAATTGAAGGGGCAGTAAAGCTTGCCCGTAAATATGCCAGGGACCACTTTCCGCACAGTAAATTTGAGATCATTTCCGCGCATGGCTCTTTTCACGGCAGGACCTTCGGGGCCTTAAGCGCAACGGGTCAGGAAAAGTTTAAAGAGGGCTTCGAGCCCCTGGTCCCGGGGTTTAAACATGTCCCGTTCAATGATGTTGAAGCCCTGCGCAAGACGGTCACGGAGCACACCTGTGCAATTCTGCTTGAACCGATCCAGGGCGAGGGAGGCATAAGGATGCCGTCACCGGATTATTTAAAACAGGTCCGCGAGATATGCGACGAGCACAAGCTCCTTCTTGTCCTTGATGAAATCCAGACCGGTATGGGTAGGACGGGAAAGCTTTTCGCTTACGAGCACTTCGATATAAAACCTGATATCATTACACTTGCAAAAGGTCTCGGCGGGGGGGTAGCTATAGGGGCGGTCCTTGCAACGGATGCCGTGGCCTCTTCCTTTCAGCCCGGCACGCATGCTTCAACCTTTGGAGGCAACCCGCTGGCGTGCGCAGCTGCGGAGGCAACCATTGAGACCCTGCTTGAAGACGGATTTATACTCAACAGTTGCAGCTTCATGGGAAAATATTTCATGAACAAACTCGAAAAACTGAAGAAGGACTTCCCTTCAACAATTATTGACGTCAGGGGCATGGGTTTATTGATCGGACTGGAACTGACCCGCGCCGGCGCTCCGGTAGTCGAGGCCTGCTCCAAGCGGGGCATCCTCATAAACTGCACAAGCGGCAATGTGCTGCGCTTCACCCCGCCGCTGATCGTAGTTGAAAAGGAAATTGATCATCTTGTCGATGTCCTTGAAGACATCTTCGAAAGACAGCCGGAATGACAAAATCTGGAACAAGAAAGAACATGGCATGAAAAAAGATTTTCTCACATTAATGGACTTATCGTCAGAAGAATTAAAAGCGCTTCTTGAGCGGGCCGCTGAATTAAAATCAGGCAGGGACAGCTCAGCCTGTCCTCTCATAGGAAAGAGCATAGGCCTCCTGTTTGACAAGACCTCAACGAGGACGCGCATATCTTTTCAGACCGGCATTTACCAGCTAGGGGCGCAGGCCATTTACATCAATACAAAGGACATGCAGCTCGGCAGGGGAGAAACGATTGAAGACACCGCCAGGGTGCTTGCAAGATACCTTCATGGAATTGTAATAAGGACATATGCGCACAGCACTATTGAAACCCTCGCCGCAAACGCCGACATCCCAGTAATAAACGGCCTTACTGACGTACACCATCCCTGTCAGGCCCTCGCAGACATGTTAACGGTAAAGGAAAAAAAGGGCCGGCTCAAAGGCATACAGATGGCTTATATCGGCGACGGCAACAATGTTGCCAACTCATTGATAGAGGCCGCGCAATTGACCGGGATGGAACTGGTCATCGCTTGCCCCCAGGGGTATGAACCCGACAAAAAAATATATGAGAAGGCCCTGTCCGAGGGCGCCAAGGTAGAAGTAATGACCAGTCCGGAGGAGGCCGCAAGCAATGCCGATGTGCTTTACACGGACACGTGGATAAGCATGGGACAGGAGAGGGAAGTTGAGAGAAGGAAGAAGACCTTTAAGGAATACCAGATAAATTCTCATCTGCTGTCTCTTGCCAAACCCGATGCGATTGTCATGCACTGTCTGCCGGCGCACAGGGGGGAAGAGATCACCGACGAGGTCATTGACTCGCCGCAGAGCGTTGTTATCGACCAGGCTGAGAACAGGCTGCATACTCAGAAGGCTTTGCTTGAGAGGCTGATTAAGTAAAAGCCAAATCTTACAAGTTTATAACAAAGCTGAGAATTAAGCTTTGGATAGGGAAATCTCTTCCGGTTGAATCCAGACAATCTTACCATCACGCCATACAACGATAGGATGGCCGGACTGTTTGTGGCGGACAAGCGCTTCTTGCACCGCCTGCTTTAAGGCGTTGTCTATCAAAGTGCCTTCCTGAAAAATCTGATCAATTGATATATCAGTCTTCTTGTCCATGTATAAATTCTCCCATAAGTCTACTCCATGTTTCAATACTCTGTATATTATCGCTTTGTTTTCTGCCACCTGAAGCGATGATTCGTGGACCGCTGGGGTCTGAATTATCATAGAAACGCCAAAAGTCCGCGAGCGGCTTATAGAGCTGATAAAAATTACTCAGGCCGGCTTTAAAACGCCGCCGGACAACATCTTCAGGCACATTATGACCGCCCATTCGTACCCTTTCAGTCACTCTGGCGACAGCAAATTCTTCACTTGGCAGCCAGAGAAAAACAAGATGAAAATCATAACCTGTTTTCCGCAATCCAGTAATCCACGTGGCGAAGGTTCTGCTTGAAAGTGTTGTTTCAAACGCAAAATTTACACGCTTCTTTGCAAGATAATGAATACGCTCAAGCATTACTCGTCCCGCATGAAATGCTGCGCCTTCCGGCTGAAATCCGGAAAGACCCTGCGCGATAATATCGGCATTGACGAATTCATCGACTCCCAATGTACCCTTTAACAAAGAGGGGGCAGTTGTTGATTTCCCAGCCCCGTTAGGACCGGCGATTACAATTAGATGTGGATTTTGATTAGTCATCGTTATCTCATCGCCTTAGCATTCAGGCGTACATTATGTTTCTTCTTCCCTTGTCCTTTTGTCCCTATATTCGATTTAATAAAGCAGTATATTCTATTAAGTCTTCTTGCCTTTTACATGTGAATCAAGTTTCACCAATTTGTCAATTATATCTTTGACAATCAATTGATCGAATTCTGATTTATCCAGCTCATCATGCGTTCCTTTATTTAAATATGTCCATACAATATTGCTCTGAGTTTCCAAACCCAATAGATAGTTAAATGTATCTGTAACCACAGTAAACTCGTTGGCACTATCATTATTCTTGAGAAATTTGTTTATTGCCTGTACAACTGTCATAAGGTCTGGCTTTGCATTAGGGGAACGAATGACTACTTCAAAGTCAGTTTTATATTTCTTCCCGAGTTTATTCCATAAACGATGCGTTATGTTTTCCAGACTGCAACGGCAGTTGTATAAAGCTTCGCTCCAGTCAGCCTCTTCGCAACATTTCTCTGCTCTTAATAGATAGTTTTTGATAGAATTTGACTTTATACGTATTAATCTTTTTTCGCTATCTGGCATGAAACTTAGTTTACGAACAAATTTATTATATTCATCTTTTGAGGGATGTTGTTCAAGTTCCTTAATAAATTGCTCTGCATGCGTTGTCAAAATTATTTGCTTCAATGAAAGAAGAGGATGACTGAAAATGACCTCTCTTACTCCTCCTTTGTGATCATCATCAATGGCATTTACCACATCATCGAAAATTACAACAGGACAACCATCATTAATATTTTTTGCCAGAAGAATAGCAAGTCCCAAGCACCGTATGTGTCCTTCGCTCAATATCTGCAAGACATCATAACTTTTTTCTGGGTTGTTAAAAAAACTTATATTAATAATATCATCGGTCGTTGCCGGCAGGTGAATATTTGAAGCCTTCTCAAAGTGTTTATCATGTTTATTAATTCCATTGTACAAATCTAAGGTAAGTGTATTAAGTTTTTCCAGATGCTGCACAGGGAGATTGTCCTTATAGGTTCTTAGATTGCTAAGGAAAGCATGATATGCTTTTACGTATTCTTTATTCTCCGCAACAATTTTTCTTTCTTCCTCAACATCTTTTATCAGTTGAGCGTTCACGGCATTGAAATCTGCAATTGCCTTCTTCCAAAGAATAATATTATCAGATGCTACTTTTTCCCTTGTCTTAATGGCTACTATTCTTTTGGACAATGCAAGCAGGTTTGTGCGTTCAGTTTGAAAAGCAGTTTTTTTGTTTTTCCGCTCATTAATATCAGCGTTATATTTTTCGACTATAGAATCCAATTTCAAGAAAGCATCATGTTGATTTATGAACGCTGTCTTAAAATTACGATAATTGACTAATATTGTCTCAATATCAGCAATTGTCTTCTCACTGGAAGATATATATTCAGGGAAAGCTATAGCAAGAGAAAGCTTCTCTGATATCTTGTCGCGCTGTGCAAGTAATTGCTCAAAAGCCTTTAACGTTGTTTGTAAAGCATTGAATGAGTTTTCTCTATTACTTTGAAGTTCAGCAATTTCTGACAGCTCTTGTAGTTTAGCTGCGGCATTTACATAAGGATGTTTCAGGGTATCAGTAACAGGCGTCTCACATACAGGGCATTTATCTTTCGAAAGTTCTTCGATCTGGATAGTCGCATTATACAAATCATGGAATCGTATCTTATCTCTGTTTTTTAAGAAAAGGGCATTCAGAGCTTGGAAAGCATCTATTGACCTATCTATAGCCTGTAAATTGTTTTCCAGAGTTGACGTTTTTGAAACAGTAACTTCAAGTGCAATTGGAGCATTTATCAACTCATCAAGTTCATCAAGAAGTCCTTTTTTGTTTTCTTCTCCATGAATAAAAACATCTGTGCCACTAAATGTTATATCTAACATGGCTTCACCACATAGCTGCTTCTTCTCAAGCTCAATGTTAGCAAGTTTATCTTCCTCTAAACGAATGTTCTCTCTGTGAACGCTAATGCCTTCTGATTTCTTTTTGAGCTCCTCCTCTTTTTTCCCCTTCGTGTCTATTCTATCTTCAATATTGTCGGTAAAATTATTCACAAAATCATTGAATTCATTTAATCCGAAGAGTGACGCAAGCAGACTTTGTTTAGCATTAGGAGTATTGGCTGATATTCGGGCAAAATCTTCTATACGATTCTTTTCAATGAAGCAAAAATTATACAGGGATTGATCACTTTCCATTTTTATTTGTTCCCCTCCCGGAGAGCGTCCATTAAGAACTGGATTTGAGGTCAAACCCGTAAAGCTGTTACGGATATATTGACTAATCTCAATCCTTTTTGAAATAGCCTCATTGATATATCCCAGCATTACATATTCCAGTGCCTCGCAAAGGCTGGACTTGCCGCTTCCATTCGGACCGTATATAAACGTATACCGCTTGTCAAAAGAAATAATTTCTTGCCGTGAAAAGCCCCTGAAGTTTTCTACAGTCAACGATTCAATGGAAGTAAAGGGGAAGGTTTTGCCTATAGCATTACTATCAATCAAGGGAAGCTCTGATGATATATTCTTCCCTTCGCTTTGTATCAGAGAATTTATTAAGATTGCCCGCTTGCCTTTTGCAACTCCAACTTCTGCAATATCATCGAAATGGTCAAGTATAAGGTTGATAAGTTTTTTGTCATAATCGGTCTGAAATAAATTGCGGGTCTGTTTTAAGAAATCAAGGAATTGATTGAACAGCTTGACATACTTTGCCATGTTTATCTCAATATATGTTTCTCGATTATAGCACATGACGCTTAAAGCAAGACAACTAATTTAAACAAATTCCAAATCCCAATCTGCTATAATTTACAAACATCAAACCATATGAAGCAATTACAATTGGACCATACAGAAAACATTAGAATAGACGGCAAAGGGGAGGAACCTTAACTCATGAACATGCAGGCAATAATAAAACCACTCATACAGAAAAACGACACTAAGATTGTGATGATCGTCCTCGATGGAGTCGGCGGTCTGCCTGTAAACGGCAAGACCGAACTTGAGGCTGCAAACACGCCGAACCTTGATGCATTAGCCAAAGAATCCGCCTGCGGATTACACATACCTGTCGCTCACGGGATTACACCGGGCAGCGGCCCCGGACATCTCGGCATATTCGGATATGATCCTTTAGAGTGTCAGATTGGAAGGGGAATCCTGGAGGCGCTCGGGCTTGGGATGGAAGTCAGAAAGACGGATGTGGCGGTCAGGTGTAATTACGCTACAATCAAAGACGGCCTGATCACGAACAGAAGGGCGGGGAGGATACCGACTGATCAAAGCAGTAAGCTGACGGAAAGACTGCAGAAAGAGATAATGAAAATCGATGATGCGGAATTTACATTTGCGCCAGGCATGGAGCACAGGTTCGCTGTCCGTATGAGATTCCCGGACAATCTTCAGCCTGACGCGGCCATGATAAATGATACTGACCCTCAAAAAGAAGGGAAGGCCCCTTTACCGGCAGCGGCACTTTCAAAAAACGCGGAAAGGGTATCAAGGATTGCGGAGAAATTAATAAGCAGGGCCCACGAAATATTGAAGGGTGAAGAGAAGGCCAATTTTATTTTGACAAGGGGGTTCTCAAATATGCCGCATATCCCGAATTTCGATGAGGCCTTCGGATTAAATGCCCTTGCAATTGCCACCTATCCCATGTACCGGGGACTTGCCAAGCTTGTAGGGATGGAGACCCCATCGCTTGAGGGGAGTGTCGAAGATGAGATCAATTTCTTGAAACAGAAATATAATGAATATGACTTCTTCTTTATGCACGTTAAAAAAGTCGATTCATACGGTGAAGACGGCAATTTTGAGGGTAAGGCTGAGCGGATATCTGAGTTTGACAAACTCCTGCCGCAGGTACTTGAACTCAAACCTGATGTCCTTGTCATTACCGGCGACCATTCAACGCCTGCTGTCATGAAAGGTCACAGCTGGCATCCTGTGCCTGTGCTCATAAAGTCTCCTTATGTACTCGGGAGAACAAGCGGGGCCTTTTCCGAAAGAGAATGCCTCAAGGGTGAAATTGGCATTGTCCCTGCGCTGAATATCATGCCTCTGGCTCTTGCTCATGCAGGAAGGCTCAAGAAGTTCGGGGCGTAATAAACTTGCTTAACAAGTTTCTCAACCTCTTATTCCCTGAAACCTGCCCCATATGCCATGGGCCGGCCTCAGATCATAAAACAGCCCCGGTCTGCGCGTCATGCTGGCAGTCAATAAAACCGTATACAGGCCCTAAATGCCGGAAGTGCGGCAGGCCCCTCACCTCGGATGCATCTACTGTCTGTGGAAATTGCCTGCAGGATAGACCTGCCTTTGAATCCGCAGGGAGTTTCGGATTGTATGAAGGCGCTTTAAGAAAGGCCATAAACCTGCTGAAATATCACAATGTCAAAAGGCTTTCAAGGCCCCTTTCCGATATATTGCTGCGGATCGAAATGCCCCGTGTTGACGCGGTCCTGCCGGTCCCGCTTTATAAAAACCGCCTCAGACAGCGGGAGTTCAACCAGTCTGCGCTTCTTGCGAAATATTTGGCAAAGGGCATCGGTTCAACACTGCTTATTGACTCTCTTGTAAAGATGAAAGATACAAAGCCGCAGGTAGGACTTAGTTCAAATGAGAGACTGAAAAATATGAAGAATGCCTTCTGGATACAAAATAAGGAAGTTGTTGAGGGTAAGGACATACTGCTTATAGATGATGTATCGACAACAGGCGCAACAATCAGGGAATGCTCAAAGGTCCTGAAAAAAGCAGGGGCAGGCAACATCCATGTGCTGACACTTGCTCACGGGATGATGGACTAGGTGTATTAGACAATTTTTATGAAGGGTTTTATAATAGTGCCGTTAAATCTTTTCACAAACAATTAATAATGGAGGTTAAATGAGGACATTATTGGCAGTGCTTGGCGTTATGCTTCTTGCAAACATAGCGCTTGCAGAAGAAACTGTTGTGCTGAAGACTGAAAGGGACAAGATAAGTTACGGCATAGGAATGGATATCGGGGAAAACATGAAAAAACAATCTATAGACATAGATCCCGATAAGCTCGCCCAGGGGATCAAGGATGTGTTCTCAGGGGGCAAGCTATTAATGACTGAAGAGGAGTTCCGTAATACAATGGAGAATTTCAGGAAGGACATGATGACAAAACAGAAGATGCAGATGCAGGAGATAAGCGATAAAAATAAAAAAGAAGGCGAGGCGTTTCTTGCCGAGAACAAAAAGAAGGAAGGCGTGATAACACTGCCGAGCGGCCTTCAGTACAAGGTCATAAAAGAAGGTGCCGGGAATCTCCCTAAAGCACCCGATACGGTAACCGTGCATTACAAGGGCACTTTGATAGATGGGACTGAATTTGACAGCTCATACAGCCGCGGAGAGCCGGCATCATTTCCGGTCAACGGCGTTATCCCCGGATGGACTGAGGCCCTCCAGCTTATGAAAGCGGGATCAAAATGGCAGCTCTTTATCCCCTCAAATCTCGCCTACGGTGAACGAGGCGCAGGGGGCAAAATAGGGCCTAACTCAACGCTGGTCTTTGACGTGGAACTGCTTTCCATTAAATAAAGTATCCTACAGCCTGCAGCGGGACCACCCATCTTCCCCATCAGGAGAGGGGTGGTCCGTTTTTTATAATCTATCGTACATTCCAACAATGGCCTCAATCCTCAGCATTATTCCAGGGGTAATACGAAACCCATCAGATTTGGGAAAGCGCAGCTGCGGCTCAATATCGTAAAAAAGCCAGTCCCTCCAGATCCTCTGACGATAACGCGCCGCGAGGGTGATCTGATCCAGATGATGGTTCGGGCGGGTCTGGATGCTGTTGTTCCATGAATATTCTATGGCCCTTCGGGGACTGATAAGCTGTGCCACAGCAAACGTCAGGCTATGGGGAAATCCATCCTGGTCCTCAAGCCAGTCACCTTCTACAGTGGTACGGAAGAAAACCCTCTCCGACAGCGGCCTCTCGAAATCAAAAGTCGTCCGTGATTCCCATCCCTTGTCTGTATACCACCTCAGCCGTTCTGTAAAACGCGCACCCCATTGGTCAAGATTAAAGAAAATACGGGCCCGGCCCTCCAGAAACAGCCTGGGTCGCCAGTTGCGGAAGACAAATCCGAGCTTTGTGCTGAAATACCGGTCCAGTTCTTCCATAAGTGAATGCTGCAACGCTACGGCGACATCATTTTGATCGATGCGGTCAAATGACCGGCGCGTCACGTTCCCTGGTGCGTCAGCTTCCGTTTCATCGTCCGGTTCACCCGTTATAATGAGCTTCAGCTTTTTCTCCGCATATGGGATTCTGACCCTCAGATTGGCCTTGAGCTTCAGGTCAGTCCCCTCCCCGTCTTCAGTAAATGATTCCAGCCTCAGTAGCAGGCGGGATTGATTTTCCTCCGCCTCAATACGTTCGTCATAGAAAAAAGAATCTATCCAATAGGCAGGGCCTGTGATTGTGCCGGACAAGGCCCGATGCCAGGAGTCAACGAATGTGTCTTCGCCGGCTACTCCCTCTTCAGGAGTAGAAACTTGTTCCGTCCCTGTTTCGGACACACTATCACTGGTATCTGCGGCTGATACCGGCATGCCGATCAGACCAAAAAAGAGCAGCAGCGAGCAAATAAAGTGAAATGTCTTCATTAGAACAGATACTTTTTTACGGTTTAATGTTTATTATTTTTCATTCTATTTTCAGTTAGCGCCGTAAACGTAGCAGCACATTAATAATTAAATTATACTACGTACAATGAACAGGATCGAAAAATCTTTCTGGCAGGCGGCATTCCTTTCTGCGCGTCACAATACAAAGATCAAATGCGCGATCAAATGGTAATGGAAATTTTATGCGAGTTAAATAAGTTATTTCCCAATGACTGCATTATTTGGGGACAGTACCGACTTGACCGTCTTTTTGACCACCTCAGCTGAAAACCCCCGGCGCTGCAGCGTCCCCCAGAGCCTTCTTTTAATGACCTCCGGCGGATATTTATTTAAAATCTTAAGCTTTCTTTCCGCAAATTCCAGGGCCGCATTTCCCTCCGATTCCGGGGAATGGACTGACAGGGTTTTATCTATAAGCTCCCTGTCTATTCCCCGACTGGCGAGAAACATTCTGATACCTTTGTTACCGAGGGATTTTCTTTCTACCGAGTATCTGAGGAGGTCCGCCGCAAGCGCCCTGTCATTTATCAGCCCTGCGGTTTCCAGGAGTTTGATTACGCCTTCGATCTGACCGCTGTCAAAGCCTTTTCGCTGCAGCTTTTCAGCCATTTCTTTTTTGCTTCTGGCGCGGTAGCTGAGCAGTTTTAATGCCGCTGTTTTTATGTTAACGGGAGAACCTTTCAATATAAGCGCCCCCTTTTTTCTAGGCCCCGGTAATGTTTCCGCCGGCCCCCCAGATGTCCTTTGTGGACTGGACCCCTTTGACCTTAAGGGCGAAATCATCGGGATTCGTGGCTATATTAACCGCTTCCGCGTAAGTGATAAGCTTACTTTTATAGAGGCCCATTAATGACTGATCAAAGGTCTGCATCCCATACTGGCTGAAACCTTCCTCTATATAGTCATGTATATTTTTCGTCTTGTCGGGGTCCTCAATGCAGCTTTTTATTGTGGCTGTATTAATGAGTATCTCGACAGCAGGCACCCGGCCTCCACCGTCAGCGCGGGGAATCAGCCGCATGGATATAATGGCCTTCAGAACAGATGCGAGCTGCGACCTTACCTGGCCATGCTGGTAGGGCGGGAACACTGATACAATCCTGTTTACGGTCTCAACAGTGTCTGTAGTATGGAGGGTACTGAGGACCAGATGGCCTGTCTCAGCAGCGTCCAGCGCTGTCTTGACGGTTTCAAAGTCGCGCATCTCACCGACAAGAATAACGTCAGGGTCCTGCCGCAGGGCCGCCCTCAGGGCCTTTGCAAAAGTCGTGGCGTCAGTTCCTACCTCTCTCTGACTTATGATGCTTTTTTTGTCCCTGTGCAGAAATTCAATCGGATCTTCTATCGTTATGATGTTGACCGCCCTGTTGGAATTTATGTAATCAATCATTGATGCCAATGTAGTTGTTTTTCCGCTTCCAGTAGTGCCGGTAACAAGTATCAGACCTCTGGGCTCCATAGAGATTTTTTTAATCACTACCGGCATCCTCAATTCTTCCAGCTCAAGCATTTCAGGAGGAATGATCCTGAAGACAATTCCAATCGTCCCTCTCTGATGATAGGCATTACACCTGAATCTTCCCAGCCCCGAAACACTGTACGCCATATCAGACTCCCGGTTTTTGACAAACTGCTCCATCTGCGCCTCTTTCATCACGTGAGCGGCTATGCCCTGGATGTCCTCCACGCTCATTTTCTGCTCATCCAGCGTAGTCAGCGCCCCGTCGATACGAACAATCGGCGGACTGCCTGCTTTTATATGCATGTCCGAGGCCTTCCGGTTAACGGCTTTTTTCAGAAGTTCATCTATATCTCTTGACATAACCTACCTCTTGAAATTATACTCCGCAAGTATTTTTGTTTCGATCTCCCCTGCTATTTCAGGGTTTGACCTGAGATATTCCTTTGCATTTTCTCTCCCCTGTCCTATTTTATTGCCACTGTAAGAATACCACGCGCCCGCCCTCTCTACTATTTTCTTCTCAATACCGATATCGACAATCTCACCAAGCCTTGAGATACCTTCATTAAAGAATATATCAAATTCCGCCTGTTTAAAAGGGGGGGCGACTTTATTCTTGACAACCTTTACCCTCACCCTGTTGCCTATTGATTCCTGTCCGTTTTTAAGGCCTTCAATCCTCCTGATATCAAGCCTGACCGAGGAATAAAATTTAAGCGCATTTCCCCCGGTCGTTGTTTCCGGGTTCCCGAACATGACCCCTATCTTCATTCTTATCTGATTGATAAAGACGACCGTCGTCTGCCCCTTTGATATGGCTGCTGTAAGTTTTCTCAATGCCTGACTCATAAGCCGCGCCTGAAGGCCGGGCAGACTGTCACCCATTTCCCCTTCAATCTCGGCACGCGGCACCAGCGCAGCAACAGAGTCTATAACGATAATGTCTATCGCCCCGCTGCGCACCAATGTCTCAGTGACTTCCAGTGCCTGCTCACCGGTGTCCGGCTGGCTGATGAGAAGATCATTGACGTTGACACCGAGTTTGGACGCGTAGGTCACGTCAAGGGCATGTTCAGCATCAATAAAGGCCGCGGCCCCCCCTGCCTTCTGGGCCTGAGCGATTGCGCTGAGTGCGAGGGTCGTTTTGCCGGATGATTCCGGACCGTAAATTTCAATGACCCTGCCTCTCGGAAAACCGCCGACCCCAAGGGCTGCGTCCAGGCCGATAGAGCCGGTTGAAATAGCAGGTATCTCTACTACCCCCTCTGAACCCAGCCGCATAATGGCCCCTTTGCCGAACTGCTTTTCTATCTGTGATATGGCTACTTCAAGCGCCTTTGCACGGTCCTTATCAGACATTTTGCCTCCCTGTATGTTTAAAGTTGTTTTTGGTGACTGTAATAATGTCCTATAAATGAATGGTTGTCATTCCGGGCTTGACCGGGAACCTAGTAAAGACAATTCATGAATTGCCCTTACCCCAATGGTATCTCTGCTATCCTTGTATACTTCGCCCCTGCAGGGCCTAAATCGCTTCTCATAAATGATATATGATTAACATCAATTATGCCAACGCTGTGTTGTCTGTATTCCTCCATCTTATTTATTAAAGCCATTTTCCCCGCTAAAGACCTGAACCTGCCCAGGGTCAAATGCGGGGTAAATTTTCTGCCTTCCCGCTCAAATCCGCGCAGAGACATTCCTGTATCAATTTCCTGCTGAATAAGCTTCAATGTATCATGGTCCACTATACCGGTCCATAACACACGGGGGGCCTTGATTCCGGGGAAAACGCCGACACCCCTTACTTCACAACTAAACTTCTGGAATTTTCCGCATGTCCCCTTTAATGTTTCAACTATTCCGTCAACCAGCTTTTCCTCGATGTTCCCGAGGAACTTCAGTGTGAAATGGACCCCTTCCGGCCTGACCCATCTGACATCCGCTCCGCATGTTTTAAGCTCCTGCTGAAGCGACAGCAATGCTGCTTTTACTATATCCGGCAATTCTATTGCAATAAAACTTCTCAAGGTCTTTTCTAATTTCCCAAATAGGATAGCATAGCAAAATAAAAATGTGCATTGCCTTACTCTGAGACAATTGTTACTAGTAATTTCTAATCAATTCTGATCATCTTAACCACATAATTCTTTATATCCGATGCAATCTTGTATGCGTTTCTTGCTTCCTCAAAGTTTGGTTCTGACCAGTCATCAGGATATCTTATGATAGTGTAACCTCAATTGTGTGAAATTGAAGTAGGGTAAAAAAGGGCGCGCCTCCTATAAAATATTTTGTTACGGCAAATAACAAAAATCAAAAGG
>JAGVNU010000024.1 GCA_020053105.1 Thermodesulfovibrionia bacterium | reverse complement strand
GTGTACTATGCCCTGGCACTCCCACTTGAATCCCCTTGCTTAGCATCAGCATAGACACTTCTCTCCATCGCCATTCTTATAAACTGGGGGATGGCAAGAGTCAGGAAACTTTGAGAAGTGAGAATTCATTAATGCCGAATTGGCTTTTGTCAGAAATAAAACTTCCTCACTAATCTCTTTAATGTGGTAAAATAATCCCTTAAAAAGGATATGAACTTATATTTATACTTAATCTGATGAAAAGGGAATAATATATGGCAGTGCCTGAATCCGCCGCACCTTCAAATTTTATCAAAGACATTGTTACGGAAGATATTAAGACAGGCAAATACGATGGCCGCGTCCACACGCGTTTTCCGCCGGAGCCTAACGGGTATCTGCATATCGGTCACGCTAAATCCATCTGCCTTAATTTCGGTATTGCAGCGGAGTTCAACGGCCTCTGTAATCTCCGCATGGACGACACTAATCCGACCAAAGAAGAAGTGGAGTACGTGGAGTCTATTAAACAGGACGTGCGCTGGCTGGGATTCGACTGGCAGGAGCGGATGTATTATGCCTCAAATTACTTCGGCAGATTTTATGAATGCGCGGTGGACCTCATAAAAAAGGGCAGGGCATATGTCTGTGATCTGGGGCCTGATGAGGTGAGGCAATACAGGGGCACCCTGACCGAACCTGGAAAGGAAAGCCCGTACCGGAGCCGTTCAACTGAAGAAAACCTTGATCTGTTTGAGCGGATGCGCAAGGGGGAATTCCCCGACGGCTCACGCACACTGCGCGCAAAGATCGATATGGCCTCAGGAAATATCAACATGCGCGATCCTGTCATATACCGGATACTTCACGCGGAGCATCACATGACCGGGGACAAGTGGTGCATCTATCCGATGTACGACTATGCGCATTGCATCTCAGATTCAATCGAAGGGATAACACATTCCATCTGCACACTCGAATTTGAAGACCACCGGCCGTTGTACGACTGGTTCCTCAATGAACTGGGGATGTATCACCCGCAGCAGATTGAATTTGCGCGCCTCAATCTCACTTACACGGTAATGAGCAAAAGGAAATTTATCCAGCTTGTCGAAGGCGGCCATGTAAGGGGCTGGGATGATCCACGCATGCCGACTATTTCAGGCCTTCGCAGGAGGGGATACACGCCGGAGTCGGTCCGCAACTTTTGTGACCGGATAGGGGTTGCCAAGGCGGCAAGCACCGTTGATATGGCGCTGCTTGAATACTGCATACGGGAAGATTTAAACAGGCGCGCTCAGCGTATGATGGCTGTGCTGAGACCATTGAAGGTCATCATTACAAATTATCCTGAAGACAGGGTTGATGAACTGGAGGCAATCAACAACCCGGAGGACCCTTCAGCCGGGACCCGAAAGGTCCCTTTCTCGCGTGAGCTTTACATCGAACAGGAAGACTTCATGGAGGACCCGCCAAAGCAGTTTTTCCGACTTGCTCCCGGGCGCGAGGTAAGGCTGCGTTACGCATATTTTATTAAATGCGCTGAAGTCGTAAAAGACGGCGCCGGCAATATAATTGAGTTGCACTGTACATATGATCCTGCCACGAGGGGCGGGGATGCCCCGGACGGACGCAAAGTTAAGGCGACCCTTCACTGGGTTTCTGCTGAACATTCCCTTGAAGCTGAGGTGCGGCTGTATGATTATTTATTTACTCAGGCAAATCCTGAAGAAGATGAGGAAGGCAGGGATTTTATATCGAAGCTTAATTCTAAATCGCTTGAGGTTTTGCCGAACTGCCGGATTGAACCGGCCTTGGCAGCCGCAACTCCGGGGAATACATATCAGTTTGAGCGGCTCGGTTATTTTTGTGCAGACCCGGATTCTTCGGCGCGAAAACCTGTTTTCAACCGAACAGTAACTTTGAAGGATACCTGGGCGAAGGTACAAAAGAGAGAAAAGTAGGGGCAAGGCGCGTCTTGCACGGGTGAGGGGGATTTCAGAGGAGAAATTATGAGTTACATTGCAGTCATAGGGGCCGGACACTGGGGGACAACGCTTGCGAACCTCCTTGCTGAAAAGGGGTACGATGTCACACTTTGGGCCTTTGAGAATGGACTTGCTGATGAGATCAGGGACACTGGTATCAACAGCTTTTATATGCCCGGCATCCCTCTCTCCCGAAATATTGAAGCAACAGGAAATATACAGCATGCTGTTGAGAATACCCGCTATATATTAAACGTTGTTCCTACCCAGTTCACCCGTTCAGTGTTCAGCGATGCAGCCGGATTCATACCGAAGGACGCGCAAATAATAAGCGCTTCAAAGGGCATTGAACATGGGTCATTGATGACCGTGTCATCGGTGCTGAAAGATATTACGGGGCGTCAGACAGCGGTGCTTTCAGGGCCGAGTTTTGCGGAAGAGGTAATCAGAAAACTGCCTGCGGCTGTAACTATTGCCGCGCATGATCGTAATACGGCCGTGCTGCTTCAGGACGTATTTAATACGGATTATTTCAGGGTGTATACGAATACTGATGTGCTGGGCGTTGAACTGGGAGGGGCGCTTAAGAATGTAATGGCGATAGCCTCCGGGATTTCAGACGGACTCGGACTCGGCGCCAGCACAAGGGCCGCGCTCATAACAAGGGGACTTGCCGAGATGATACGCCTCGGCGCTGCAATGGGCGCAAAGGAGAAAACATTTGACGGCCTGAGCGGGCTTGGAGACCTTGTGCTGACCTGCACAGGCACGCTTTCAAGAAATTATACTGTCGGCTTTAAACTGGGACAGGGTGAAAAACTGGCCGGGATACTATCAAAGATGAAAATGGTTGCTGAGGGAGTCGCAACATCAAAATCGGCATATGAATTATCAAAAAAACACGATGTTGAGATGCCTATCATCGAACAGATTTACAAAGTCGTCAATGAAGACAAGAAGCCTTCTGATGCAGTAACAGAACTGATGAGAAGGAGCTTGAAGGCGGAATACTGATTATGGACAACAGGAAAATAAAGGCGATACTTGACTCGGTCAAAAGCGGGAAGACCCGCGTTGCGGAAGCCATGGACCAGCTCAAGCACTTGCCGTATGAGGATTTGGGCATGGCAAAGGTCGACCATCACAGGGAACTCAGGCACGGCATCCCGGAAGTGATCTTCGCTGAAGGCAAAGAACAGGAAGACATTATCAGGATTGCCGAAGCCATGATCAGGAACAGCGGAAAGGCGCTGATAACAAGGGCCGCCAAGTCGGTTTTCAGGGACATCAATGCCATATGTAGAAAGCACAAAATAAAGGCAGTGTATTATGAAAAATCACGGGTGATCATGGCCGGAGGTTCAACTGACAGGAAAGGCCGGATAGCGGTGCTGTGCGCGGGGACCTCGGACATGCCGGTTGCTGAAGAGGCGGCTGTTACCGCTGAATTTCTCGGGAGCAAAGTTGAAACGGTCACTGATGTCGGCGTTGCCGGGCTGCACAGGATTATTCATGCAGGAAAGGCATTCAGGGATGCAAATGCTTTAATCGTAATTGCCGGAATGGAAGGCGCCCTGCCGTCTGTTGTAGGAGGAATGACGGACAAACCTATCATTGCAGTGCCTACCTCGGTGGGATATGGCACAAGTTTCGGAGGGCTTACTGCGCTGTTTGCAATGCTGAATTCCTGTGTCCCCGGTATTGCTGTGATGAATATAGATAACGGCTTCGGCGCAGGGGTGCTTGCGCATAAGATAAATTCGATATGAAAAATAATTAATGATGAACGCATATTTTGACTGTTTTTCAGGAATCAGCGGCGACATGACCCTGGGCGCCCTGGTTGATGCCGGGGTCCCGTTAAAAATGCTCAGGCGCGAACTGGCCCGCCTGCCTGTCAAGGGATACCGGTTGAGTTCAAAAGAAGTGAAAAAGGCGGGGATGAGGGCGACCAAGGTTGATGTCGAAATTCAGGGGACAAGGGTCAAGGGACAAGGGTCAAGGAAGTGGAAAGACATTGAGATGATAGTTAATGCATCTACGCTTTCAAAGGACATAAAACAAAAAGGGCTGTATATTTTCAAAAGGATGTTTGAGGCCGAGGCCAGGGTGCACGGCGGGAAATTTAACGAAGTCCATCTGCATGAACTCGGGGCCATTGACTGCATTGTCGATATCTTCGGGTCCTTGATCGGGCTTGATATCCTTGGCATCGATATGATCTATTCATCAGCTGTGAACGTGGGAAGCGGCTCTATCAAGTCGGAGCATGGGCTGTTGCCGGTGCCTGCGCCTGCGTCTGTTGAATTATTAAAGGGGGTCCCCGTTTATTCTTCGGGTGTGAAATTTGAACTTACTACCCCTACCGGCTCTGCCTTGATTTCATCTCTTTCGTCCGGCTTTGGACCTATGCCGGACATGCAAATTTTTAAAGCAGGAGTCGGCGCGGGAGACAGGGATTTCAAGGACCAGCCGAATATACTGAGAATTTTTATCGGAGAGAAGGCGGAAAGCAGGGGCGTATCGCAATGCGCCCGTACAGATGCAGAAGAGTCTATAACGGTCATTGAGACCAACATTGACGACATGAATCCCCAGGTCTATGAATATGTAATGGAAAAGATGTTTAAGGCAGGCGCACTCGATGTTTTTTTAACTCAGATCATCATGAAAAAAGGGAGGCCCGGCATTAAACTGAGCGTTCTCTGCAATGAAGATAAAAAAGGTCCCCTGTCTGAAATCATATTGAGAGAAACAACGAGCATTGGCCTGAGGTTTTACACTGCTGGCCGGAAGACCCTTCAGCGTGAAATTTCGTCAATAGATACAAAGTACGGCAGGGTGAGAATAAAAAAATCCCGCCTCGGCAAAGAAATTCAAAAGGCATCTCCTGAATACGAAGACTGCAGGAAGATCGCCAAGAAGTTTAACATCCCTCTCTTAGAAGTATTAAAAGCGGTCAGCTCATAGCTGTCAGCTATTGATACCTGTAATATAAATGCCCTGTCTTTATTAAGCTGTCATTCCGGCAGTCTCCCCGATTACTGCCTGCGGGGACAGGCTTAAGCGGGAATCTAGTTCCTTTTTCCTTCATTTTTGAAATAGAGAAATGGACCGGTCACAAATTGTGATCGGTCCAGGACATTGTCTATGAAAATATTTAGGGAAATATCTTGGCAAAAGAAATGTAAAGAGATAGAATACGGTATTAATTTTTTAATCAGGGGGGACAAATGCAGACAATAGTACCGGTAGAAGTAATTGAAAGAAAGATTTTGCTTATAAGGGGACTTGCGAATTTGTTTGCGGATGTGGTCGGGTCGGGGGAATGGGGGGTGACGAAGAAACATGTTTAATAAAGAAGATTATATTGCTCATCGAAGAGAAAAAGACGGCGAAGTCCACTGGCTGTCACATCATCTCAAAGCGGTTTCAAAAATATCGGGTGAGTTTGCTTCAAAGATCGGGCTGAAGGATCAAGGTGAGTTGATCGGGCTTTTACACGATATTGGAAAAGCAGGCAAGGAGTTTCAAGATTACATTAAATCAGCCGTTGGGCTTATCAATCCCGACGAAGACGATTACGTTGATGCTGCCGGAATGAAAGGAAAAGTCGATCATTCCACTGCCGGGGCACAATGGATTTATCAAACTCTTGCGAACAAAGGGACTGAAGGCATATTTGTCGCACAAGTCTTGTCGTTATGTTTATCCTCGCATCATTCCGGATTGATCGACTGTATTTCTCCAGGCGGCATAGATGTCTATTTAAAGCGTATGGGCAAAAGAGAAGAAAAAGCTCATGTCGTTGAAGCAATCAAAAAGCTCAGCTATGAGGCGAAAGCTTATATAATGAACAGGTTGCAATCAACAGACTTTTCACAAACTCTTATAGATGGGTTTAAGGTATTGAAAACCGCTCATGATTCACAGGAAACCCGTGCTTTTAAATGTGGGATGCTGGTGCGGATTCTATTCAGTTGCCTTATTGACGCTGACAGGTTGGATACGGCTGATTTTGAAGTGCCTGCATTAGCCAAATTACGGCATCATGGAGACTATGAGGATTGGAAAGTTTTGATAGACAGATTAAACAAAAAGTTGGAAGATTTTGACTCAAAAGGTATTAATGTTATACGTCAGAAAATATCGCAAGCCTGTTACGATTTTGCGGATAGGCCGAAGGGTTTGTATCAGTTGACAGTTCCAACGGGTGGCGGGAAGACGTTTGCCAGTCTGAGATTTGCTTTGCATCATGCAGCCAAGCACAAGATGGACAGAATTATTTATGTGTTGCCTTTTACTACCATTATTGATCAGAATGCTGATGAGATACGTAAGGTTTTAGAAGAAAAGAACAAGAAGGGAAAATATCTGAATCGCATTGTATTGGAACATCACTCTAATCTGATGCCAGATAAAGAGACAACAAAACAAAAGGCGCTTTCTGAAAATTGGGATGCGCCTATCGTGCTGACAACCAATGTACAAGTTCTTGAGGCGTTGTTTGGTTCAGGGACGCAAGGCGTGCGCAGAATGCATCAGCTTGCAAACGCAGTAATTATTTTTGATGAAGTCCAAACATTGCCGGTTAAGTGTGTGCAGTTGTTCAATACGGCTGTAAACTTTCTGGTAAACAATTGCAGTTCGACAGTTGTGCTTTGCACTGCGACTCAGCCGCTGTTGGATAAAATCGAACCGAAGTCACGGGCCTTGACTATTACCATAGAACAACAAATGATTCCTAATGCGAGACAATTGTTCGATGATTTGAAGCGCGTTGAGGTTAAAGATAAAACAAAAGTCGGGGGCTGGAGCAACGATGAGATAAAAGAACTCGCAGGCAAAAAGATACTCGAATCAGGCAGCGTTCTGGTGGTTGTGAATACGAAGACATCAGCAAGAGAGATTTATCAGCAATGTAGGCAGATGGACAATGTAGCAACTTACCACTTGAGCACAAATATGTGTCCAGCTCATCGTATGCATGTGCTTGATCAAATCAAATCATGCCTTAGACCATGGGACTTTGGGTTATATGGCCCGCCTAAGCCGGTTATTTGTGTCAGCACCCAGCTTATTGAGGCAGGTATAGATATTTCTTTTGGATCAGTCATCCGTTTTGTCGCAGGGCTTGATTCAATAGCTCAAGCCGCTGGCAGGTGTAATCGGCATCGTGAACGATTAACACCCGGCGAAGTATTAATAATCAATCCTGCGGAAGAAAATATAAACAGGATTGAGGATATCAGAATTGGTAAAGAGAAGACCGAGCGACTGCTTGGTGAATTTAAAGACACCCCGGGAAGACTTGGGAATAACATAATAAGTCCTGAAGCGATGGAACAATATTATCAATATTACTTCTATCAAAGGGCTAAAGAGATGGATTATCCTGTTACCGCTGATTCTCCTGTCGGTCGGGAAGACAATCTGTTTAGTCTCCTGTCAGTTAATTCATTGTCAGTAGAGGAGCATAAGCGAATCAAAGGTAAGTATCCTGCAATTCCTTTGAGACAGGCGTTTATGACGGCTGCCAAATCCTTTCAGGCGATTGCGTCTATAACACGCGGAATCGTTGTGCCATATGGGGAAGAAGGGAAAGATATTGTCAATGAACTTTGCTCCGCATATGAATTAGAAAAGCAATACAAACTAATCCGGCGGGCACAACGTTATTCGGTAAATGTTTTCCCGGACGTGTTGAAAAGATTGCAAGAGCAAGCTGTTTATGAAGTACAGACAGGTTCTGGGATATTGTATCTTGATGAACAATATTATAGTGATGAATTTGGATTAAGCGAGAAGCCGGTAAACGATATGGGGTTTTTGAATGGTTGATATAGGAGGTGTTCATGGAAAAAGAAAACAGAGTTGACTTCAAAGTTTCGGGTAAATACGCCCTCTTTACTGATCCGCTGACAAAGATAGGCGGAGAGAAATGTTCTTATCACATTCCGACCTATGAAGCGTTGAAGGGTGTATTAAGTTCGGTTTATTGGAAGCCGACTATTGTTTGGATTATCGATAAGGTCAGGGTTATGAAGCGTATTAGGACACAGACTCGGAGCTCAAAACCAATGAATTATTCTGGTGTCTATCCAAGCCTACGAGACAGAACTAAAAAGAAAGAAGAATCATTACACGATTTAGCGATTTATACTTATTTGGCAGATGTTGAGTATCAAGTTCAGGCACACTTTGAATGGAACACGAATCGCAAGGATATGGAGAAAGATAGAAATGAACATAAACATTTTTTTGTTGCAAAGCGGATGATAAAGATAGGGGGCAGAAGGGACATATTTTTAGGCGCAAGGGAGTGCCAGGGATATGTTGAACCCTGTATGTTTGGAGAAGGGAAAAGCGAGTACGATAATTACGGTGAAATAGCCTTTGATCTGATGTTTCATGGCTTTGATTATCCTGACGAGATTGGAAATAATGCGCTTCATTCCCGGTTCTGGCGTCCTACGATGGTTGACGGCAAGATTGATTTTATCAGACCTGAAGCATGTGGTATACGAAAAAAAGTACGGCATATGAAAGCCAATCCACCTCAATCGGTTGGGTTGGAAGAGGAAGGATTACTGGAAGGTTTTAAAGAGTGGGAGGTTCATAAATGAGCTGGATACAAAAACTATATGAAACCTATGAGAATTGCCAGTCGATGATTGGCCATGTGGCATCTAAAAAAGAAGTCCCGCTTCTTCCGATTTGCCATACAACGAATAAGGCTCAAATTGAAATTGTTATTGATCATAAAGGGAATTTCAAGAGGGCCAGAGTAGTGACTAAAGAAGATGCAAGAACGATAATTCCAAGTACGGAAAGTTCCGGTGGCCGTACAAGCGGTGAAGCAGCGCATCCTTTGTGTGATAAGTTGCAGTATGTGGCAAAGGACTATACAGATTATGGTGGAAACAAGGATTCCTATTTTATGAAGTATCAATCAGAGCTTGAGAAATGGTGCACGTCACATCCAAAGGCACTTGCAGTGTTTGAGTACATAAATAAGGGGCGTGTGATAGGCGATTTGATTACTCATAAGGTTTTAATTACAGGCGATGATGAAAAATTGATTGAAAAGCCTGAAAAGAAGAGCAAGGATGCTCCTGATATTTTCAAGGTGCTAAAGGATCAATCCGAAGCGTTCATCCGATGGGAAGTCGAAATTCCTGGTGACAAATGTTCAAAGGTTTGGGAAGACAAAACGCTTTGGGATAGCTGGATAAACTATTACTCAAATATAAAACAAGAGAAAACCCTTTGTTATGTTACAGGCAAAGAACTCTTGAGCGCGGAGCAACACCCAGCCAAGTTGCGTCATGATGGCGATAAGGCAAAACTGATTTCATCAAATGACACATCAGGATTTACGTTTCGTGGACGTTTCTCAGATGCAGGGCAAGCATGCGGCGTTGGCTTTGAGGTAACTCAGAAAGCGCACAGCGCTTTACGTTGGCTTATCAGTCGTCAAGGTTATCGTAACGGAGATCAGGCTATTGTAGCATGGGCGACCTCAGGCGTAGAAATTCCAGATCCCCTTGCCGACCCTCTGACTCTCTTAGGAGAAGAGAATCTTAAGAGTGATGAGCCTGATAACGTACCCACTGGGCAGCATCTCGCTATTAAACTAAGACATAAAATAGCGGGTTATAAAGCAGAGTTAGGAGATACAAATGGTGTTGTGATTATGGGCCTTGATTCCGCAACTCCGGGCCGCATGGCAATTGCCTTCTATCGTGAACTGACAGGATCAGAATTTCTTGAGCGTTTAGAGATGTGGCACTATACCTGTGCATGGATTCACGACTATCGATTTGTTGAAGACAAGGATAATAAAAAACTAAAGAGAAAGTATTTTCGATTTGTCGGCGCACCTGCTCCCAAAGACATCGCGGAAGCCGCGTATGGAAGCAGAGTGGATGATAAGTTAAAGAAGTCAACAGTTGAACGTCTTTTGCCATGCATTGTTGATGGGCAGAAGATTCCTCGTGACATTGTTGAGTCGGCAGTTCGTCGGGCATGTAACCGGGCTGGCATAGAGGGATGGGAATGGAGAAAAACTCTCGGAATCGCCTGTGCACTTTTTAGAAAATTAAACGAGAAGGAGGAATACAGTATGGCATTAGATGAGAGTAGAAAGACACGTGATTATTTGTTTGGGCGGCTGTTAGCGTTGGCGGACAGTCTGGAGCAATGGGCTTTAAATAAGGCAGGTGAAGATAGGCAGACAAATGCTGCAAGATTAATGCAGCATTTTGCTGAACATCCTTACAGTACTTGGAGAAACATTGAGCTTTCACTTTCACCGTACAAGGCAAGATTAGGAGCACAGTCTCAAAAAAGACAGGCATTGATTGATGAAGTAAAAAACATGTTTGATACCGAAGATTTTATGAATGATAAAAAACTAAGCGGTGAATTTTTACTTGCCTATAGCTGCCAGCGTGAAGCACTTAGGCCAAAGGGCAGTAGTAATACCAATGAAAGCGAACCAGAAACAGTATCAGAAACAGACAAATAAAAGGAGGATTATTCATGGAAACATTGAAAAACAAAATTGATTTTGCGGTCGTGTTTAGTGTGAAAGGAGCTAACCCTAATGGTGATCCGTTAAATGGCAATCGACCAAGGACGAATTACGACGGATTGGGCGAGTTGTCTGATGTTTGTCTTAAGCGTAAAATTAGAAATCGCCTGATGGAAGCAGGAAATCAGATATTTGTTCAATCGGATGACAATAGGATGGATGGAGATGAGTATAAAAGCCTGCGCTCACGGGTGGAAGGCGAGATAAAAAGTAAGCCCGAAGATCAAAAAGCATATAGAGAAGAGGTCTGTAAAAAATGGATCGACGTCAGATCGTTCGGGCAGGTCTTTGCATATAAGGGCAAAAAAAAGGAGAAGCCCAAGAAGGGCAAAGAGGTAAAAGAAGATCAAGAAGAAAAAGGCGATGACTCAGGCGTTTCTATTGGAATTCGAGGGCCAGTTTCGATTCATTCAGCATTTAGCATTACTCCTGTAAGTGTGTCCAGTATACAGATTACAAAAAGTGTTAGCGGTGAAGGAGATGGCACGAAGAAAGCATCAGATACTATGGGCATGAAACATCGTGTTGATCATGGCGTGTATGTCTCTTATGGAGCAATGAATCCTCAGCTTGCCTCAAAAACTTGGTTTGAAGATAAGGACGCCGAGGCAATACATGACTCGCTTAAAAAGTTATTTAACAATGATTCATCTTCTGCCCGTCCAGAGGGAAGTATGGAAGTAATTGCAGTAATCTGGTGGCATCACAACGTTAAGCATGGACAATACTCTTCTGCTGTGGTTCATCGGTCGTTGAGCGTTGATCCTAAAGACGGGATAACTGACCCAAAAAAGATTGAGGATTATTCGATCAAGCTTAAGAGTCTTCAGGGATTGGAGCCTGAAATATTTAATCCGAACAATGTTGCTATTGAGAGGATTTAAAATGCCTATCCCAAAACCCCCCCCCACACCTCATCCCGCTGCACAAGTATAAAGAGTTGGGGAGCTGAAGAGTTTACGGAGTTAAAAGAGTAAGGGACCGAAATGGTGAAGAATACACGGTTTGAGGATATTGTTGCATGGCAAAAGGCAAGGGGACCGGCAAAGGAGGTTAAATGACGGAAACACATTTAGCTGTTTTCAAAGGTAAAAAAATCAGAAAAACTTTGCACCAGAATGAATGGTGGTTTGTTATCAACGATGTTATTGAATCATTGACTGATTCCAATGATCCGGCGCAATACTTCAAGCGATTAAAACAGAGAGATGAGGAGCTGGCGAAACTTACCGGTAAAGGGGGGGTACAATTTGTACCACCCCTTACGCTTGAAGTGGAAACAACGGGCGGTAAACAAAAGATGTATTGCTGGAATACTGAAGGCATATTCAGACTTATTCAATCCATCCCTTCACCCAAGGCAGAGCCTTTCAAGCGCTGGCTGGCTAAAGTGGGCTATGAGCGCGTTCAGGAGATTGAAAATCCGGAGCTTGCCACAAAAAGGACGCGGATGCTTTATAAGCTCAAAGGCTATTCCGATGACTGGATTGAAAAGCGAATGCGCGGCATCGCCATCCGGGAAGAATTGACCGATGAATGGCAGAAACGGGGAGCGGCAGAAGAAAAAGACTATGAAATTTTGACTTCGGAGATATCAAAGGCAACTTTTGGCATCACTCCCGGCGAATACAAAGAACTCAAAGGACTTAAGCGGCAGAATCTGCGGGACCATATGGATGATTTTGAACTGATCTTTACGATGCTTGGAGAGCGTGCTACCACGGAAATTCACCGTACCGAGGACTCTGAGGGAATGAAAAAGTTGAAAACCGATGCTCAGGAAGGTGGAAGTATTGCCGGTATTGCCAGAAAGGCATTGGAAAAACGTCTTAAAAAACCGGTTGTCTCAGCTCATAACTATTTAAAAGAAAAAGAGTCGCAAAAAAAGATTAAGAAATAATGTATACCGAAGACGAACTCATTCAGCTTTCAGCTTTGCAGCATATAATATTCTGCGAGCGGCAGTGTGCGTTAATACATATTGAGCAACTATGGTCTGAAAACGTACTAACTGCCGAGGGAAAGATCATGCATGAGAAAGTTGATACGGCAAACAGGGAATCAAGGGGAAAGATACGCATTGAGTACGGTGTGCCGATGCGTTCTCTCCGGCTCGGATTAATCGGCAAGGCTGATGTGGTGGAGTTTCATAAGGCGGGTGATAAATGGATTCCCTTTCCCGTTGAATACAAGCGCGGCAAGCCCAAGCTGGATGACTGCGACAAGGTCCAGCTTTGTGCCCAGGCGATTTGCCTTGAGGAGATGATGGACGTTGAGATATCGGAGGGAGCGTTATTTTACGGGCAAACACGTCACAGGTATGATGTGAACTTTGACAGCGCATTGCGGACGGAGACGGAGGAAGCAGCGATGCGATTGCGTAAGCTTATTACATCCGGCATTACTCCGCCGCCTGTTTATTCAGCAAAGTGCAAGAAGTGTTCGCTGGTAGAATTGTGCCTGCCGAAGGTGAGTAAGAAGGCGAGTGATTATTTATTGAATATGCGGGAGGCATGAAAGGGTAAGACTATGAAGAAAAAGAAACAACAAATTCCAATTCAAAAGGTGAAGTTACAGAGGCGGCAACTATTAAGGATTACTTAATAGTTCGTCAGGAGGGCATCAGACAGGTCCGCCGCAATGTAAGGCACTATTAAGAGTTAAAAAAGATAGAATCGGCTATCGAAAAAAAGAAGAAACCGAGACATAAATAATATGAAAAAACATCTAAATACTTTATTCGTCACAACACAGGGCGCGTATCTTTCAAAAGAGGGCGAGACCGTTGTCGTCAAGCTTGACGGGGAAGTATCCTTGCGTATTCCAGTTCACACTCTCGGCGGGATCATATGCTTCGGGCAGGTAAGTTGCAGTCCATTCCTGATGGGGTTTTGTGCTGAGAGCGGTGTAGCAATAAGCTTCATGACGGAGAACGGCAGATTCCTTGCAAAGGTCCAGGGGCCTGTGTCCGGCAATGTCCTTCTGAGGCGTGAGCAGTACCGCCGCGCCGATGATTGCAAATCATCTGTAGACATTGCAAAGGCTATATTGACCGGCAAGATCGCCAACTGCCGTACCGTGCTTTCACGTGCGCTGCGCGATCATCCGGAGAAGGTTGATACCGGAGAAATTACAAGGGCGGTCAATAAATTCAACAGCGCATTGAGAAGTTTGCAGACCGAGTCAGACTTGGAAGTCCTGCGCGGGATAGAGGGCGAGTCGGCAAATACTTATTTCGGCGTATTTGATCATTTGATTACTTCGCAGAAAGAGGATTTCAAATTTTGTGAACGCAACCGGCGTCCGCCCCTGGACAATGTAAATTGTCTGCTGTCGTTTTTGTATACAATTATAATGCACGATATGCGTTCAGCGCTTGAAACCGTCGGGCTTGATCCTGCGGTAGGGTTTCTGCATAGAGACAGACCGGGGAGATATGGGCTGGCTCTGGATATGATGGAAGAATTCAGGCCGTTCCTTGCTGATCGTCTTACCCTGTCCCTGATAAATCTCTGTCAGGTTCAGGGGAATGGATTTGAAAAAAAAGAAAACGGAGCTGTATTAATGGATGACGAAACGAGGAAGACTGTTCTTGTTGCATACCAGAAACGTAAACAGGATGAAATACTGCATCCGTTTCTGAATGAAAAGGTGACGATAGGACTGCTTTTTCACACACAGGCTTTATTGATGGCGCGGTATTTACGCGGCGATATGGACAATTATCCACCGTTTATATGGAAGTAGAGGAGGAAAATGTTTGTACTAATCACTTATGACGTGACTACAGATAATAATGCCGGACAGCGGCGACTGCGTAGAGTGGCGAAGGCATGTCAGGATTACGGCCAGCGGGTGCAGTATTCCGTATTTGAATGCATCGTTGACCCTGCGCAGTGGACCATGCTGAAAGACCGGCTGATTTCTGAAATAGATCCTGAAAGAGACAGTCTGAGATTTTATTATCTGGGATCAAATTGGAAGCACCGCGTTGAGCATGTTGGAGCAAAAGCAGGCATTGACCAAGAGGGGCCGTTGATTGTCTAAAATGTCATTGCGAACCGAAAGCTCACATGGCTTACGTGCAGCGTTCGCAGGAAGTTTAAAATG
The DNA here is from genome assembly GCA_020053105.1 of Thermodesulfovibrionia bacterium. Lineage (GTDB taxonomy): Bacteria > Nitrospirota > Thermodesulfovibrionia > UBA6902 > UBA6902 > UBA6902. The sequence goes on along the minus strand of JAGVNU010000024.1, from coordinate 26,747 downwards.
ATTTGAATAAATAAGTTAGTAAAATGATCTTTGACAACAGAGGTATTTACGGGATTGATTTTGAAGGCTTCGCAAAAAACAACGGAATTTTGTTTTTGATATTTTAAGTTAGACGCAAAGAGTCGCCCCCCGCGCGGGGGCGTGGATTGAAACAACACATCTTTATGTAACACTTATTACCCCCGGGTCGCCCCCCGCGCGGGGGCGTGGATTGAAACCTGCACAGGCATGGTTACTTAGCTCGGGATTGCATGTCGCCCCCCGCGCGGGGGCGTGGATTGAAACAGCATAGATGGGAAATATATCGGGGCGGGCGCTGGTCGCCCCCCGCGCGGGGGCGTGGATTGAAACATAACGGATAATACGGTGTTTGCCTCGTCCGCTGTGTCGCCCCCCGCGCGGGGGCGTGGATTGAAACACGCAAATAGGATTAGGACAGACCGTGTTTGAAGGTCGCCCCCCGCGCGGGGGCGTGGATTGAAACCTCACTGACAAGCGACGGATTTGAAAAATATCCAAGTCGCCCCCCGCGCGGGGGCGTGGATTGAAACGCCGTCAGCCCACAATCGCCATTATCTGGCTTAAAGTCGCCCCCCGCGCGGGGGCGTGGATTGAAACCCGCTGCCATCAATAGTAAAGCCCTTTAATTGGTGTCGCCCCCCGCGCGGGGGCGTGGATTGAAACCAATTATTACCAGATAGCAACCAAGCGGATTGAGGTCGCCCCCCGCGCGGGGGCGTGGATTGAAACCGGGCAGACCTGAAACTGGCCTCCGAAGAAGCAGGTCGCCCCCCGCGCGGGGGCGTGGATTGAAACTTGCTTGTTGCTCATAGGTTTGGCCCTCGAACAGGTCGCCCCCCGCGCGGGGGCGTGGATTGAAACCTGACACGCTCGATACTATCGATGCCGCCTTGCCGGTCGCCCCCCGCGCGGGGGCGTGGATTGAAACTCTCTGGGCCTCTGTGGCATTATCATAATCCGGCAGTCGCCCCCCGCGCGGGGGCGTGGATTGAAACTGAAAAATGGTTATGGTGATTATCAGTCTTTGTCATGTCGCCCCCCGCGCGGGGGCGTGGATTGAAACTGCCCTACACTGACTGTCGATTCCAGCCCGTAAGTCGCCCCCCGCGCGGGGGCGTGGATTGAAACCACCTAACGCATATCTGTTATGTATATGTACTAAGTCGCCCCCCGCGCGGGGGCGTGGATTGAAACAAGTTGCTGAATGTCGAAATTGAACGCCTTTATAAGTCGCCCCCCGCGCGGGGGCGTGGATTGAAACTTACCTGTCAGCGGGTCAATTTTATTCATGATATAGTCGCCCCCCGCGCGGGGGCGTGGATTGAAACTAAAGAACTTTCTCTCAGCGAAGCAAAGGCAAAGGTCGCCCCCCGCGCGGGGGCGTGGATTGAAACATATAATCTTCATTCAATTCAATCTTCACATTCAGTCGCCCCCCGCGCGGGGGCGTGGATTGAAACCCTTTATCTATCTTTAATCTGTTTAATAATCTCAGTCGCCCCCCGCGCGGGGGCGTGGATTGAAACTGCCCTACACTGACTGTCGATTCCAGCCCGTAAGTCGCCCCCCGCGCGGGGGCGTGGATTGAAACCGGGTTAACGTCCGGCAGATCTCCGTAGTATCCGGTCGCCCCCCGCGCGGGGGCGTGGATTGAAACAGTCATTATCTGCGTTGATCCCTCACGGGTATCCGTCGCCCCCCGCGCGGGGGCGTGGATTGAAACTTGGCCTCGATGGTAAAGCCGTCCCCGCAGATAAGTCGCCCCCCGCGCGGGGGCGTGGATTGAAACTCGCTGCACTTGAGTTTTACAGCTAGGGCCTTAGGTCGCCCCCCGCGCGGGGGCGTGGATTGAAACAAAAAAGACTGCTCTCCTGACGTGAAGGAGATGACGTCGCCCCCCGCGCGGGGGCGTGGATTGAAACTTTCTCCGGAGATGTGACCGGGCAGTATAACGCCAGTCGCCCCCCGCGCGGGGGCGTGGATTGAAACAATATCTGGGATGAAAAAAAGACGAAGGCCGCCGGGTCGCCCCCCGCGCGGGGGCGTGGATTGAAACACTTGCCAAAGAGCTAAACCCCGCACAGCAGCTCGTCGCCCCCCGCGCGGGGGCGTGGATTGAAACAATATCACAAGGCATTGCATGGCGCATCCAAACAGTCGCCCCCCGCGCGGGGGCGTGGATTGAAACAGGCTCATCCCCCTGTAATTTAAAGTTCCCCATGGTCGCCCCCCGCGCGGGGCGTGGATTGAAACATCGACCTTCCCTATCCACTTCTTTATCTGCGGGTGTCGCCCCCCGCGCGGGGCGTGGATTGAAACACGCAGGGGGTTTTTGCGGCGGACACAGCCACCCGTCGCCCCCCGCGCGGGGGCGTGGATTGAAACAGACAGGGCGAGTAAATACCTGGCATTTGATAGTGTCGCCCCCCGCGCGAGGCAAGGGAGGTAAGAAGCTTCTTATACAAAAAAAGCGGGGTCCTTAAACCCCACTTTCTCAGTTAGATGTTTGTTGACTGCTGAAAGCTTTTTTACTTCCCGCTGACAGTAACAAAAATTGTAGAACCCCTGCGGAAGACCAGCAGCAGAACATCCGTATCGGGTGTTATCTTTGATACCAGGGCCTCATAGTCATCTGTATTGGATATGGCCTTTCTGTTTATTTCAAGAATGACATCACCTTGCATGAGTTTGCGCGATGCAGGACTCCCTTCTTCAATTCCCGATACAATCGCCCCTCTTATTTTCTCCGGGATATTCAACTGTCTGTATGCATCCGGTGTCAGGTTCTGAACGCTGACACCCTTTAGCGCGTTTTTGAATTCAGTGGGGACCTTTTGTTCTGCGGTCGGCAGTTCTTCAACAGTAACCTTGAAGGTCCTGGTTTCACCATCTCTGATTATCTTCATTTCAACCACGGCGCCGGGTTGGGTGCGTGCGACCATATTTCTGAGGTTGTAGGGTTCATCCACCTGTTTTCCGTTGAATTCGATTATCACGTCTCCATGCATAATGCCTGCCTTCTCCGCAGGGCTTCCTTCTACGACGTCTGCAACCAGGGTCCCGTAATCTTTATCAAGCTGGAACTGCTTCGCAAGTTCAGGGGTAATTTCCTGTATCGATACCCCGAGCCAGCCCCTGACGACCTTGCCTTTTTCTATCAGGCTGGTCATGACTACCTTAACCATATTGCTGGGAATGGCGAAACCGATTCCCTGGTATCCCCCGGTCGTGCTGAAGATAGCGGTATTTATTCCTACCAGTTCTCCTTTTACGTTAACAAGGGCGCCGCCGGAGTTTCCGGGGTTAATGGCCGCGTCCGTTTGAATGAAGTCTTCATAATCCGCAATCCCGACATTGGCCCTTCCTACAGCGCTTACGATTCCCATTGTAATAGTTTGATTAAGCCCGTAAGGGTTGCCGACCGCCAGTACTATCTCACCAACCTTTAAGTTATCTGAATTTCCTACCGTGAGTGAAGAAAGATTTTTAGCATCTATTTTAATTACCGCCAGATCTGTCTTCGGGTCGCTGCCGATCACTTTGCCGGTATGCTCGCTCTTGTCTGAAAGCAGGACTTTAATGGTGTCCGCATTTTTAATAACATGGTTGTTCGTCAATATATATCCTTCAGCAGACACGATGACCCCTGAACCGAGGCTCTCTGATTTGTGTTCTTTCGGTCTTTCCGGATGCCTGAACTGGTCTCCGAAAAACTTTCTGAAAAAAGGGTCCTCAAGGAAAGGGGACAAGGGCATGTCCTCGATCTTCTCCGTTCTTACAGTCGAGATATTAACTACCGCAGGCCTGACTGTTTCAGCGATCTCAGCCATGGCCTGCCCGGTCTTCGTAAGAAAGTCGACGGATTCCCTGGAAATGCCGGTTTTTGCAGGGGCCCCCGCTGCTTCTTCTGAAGCCGGAGCGGCGGCAGCATATGCATCAAACGGCAGGACAGAAAAAATGGGAGAAATTAAATTCAATACTGATAATAAGGCAATTATAATATAAGACCTTTTAAAGCCGGTTTTGTTGAAAGCCATTTTTTTCTCCTGTGGATATATTTAAAGATTTATACATGGATAACGAAACAAGTAAATTATATCTCTATAACTATCCGGAGTCAATAAAGCCGGCGACCCGAATTTCAAGAATAACATTATGCTAAATTTATGAAGGAAATATGAAGATTGCGAAGGGGTGTTTACAAACACAGATGCTTCAATTATTATTTATACACCTCATTATGAAAGGCAGCTAGCCGGGAGCTTACAATTGAAAAAAATCAGGACAGCGCTTGCACAGATAAATCCTACCGTAGGGGACTTATCAGGAAACGTAAAAAAAATAATTTCCTATATTAACAGGTCCAGGGAATTAAAAGCGGATATTGTGGCATTCCCTGAATTGGCAGTTACCGGTTATCCCCCCGAAGATCTGTTGCTGAAGCCCCACTTTATCCTGGACAATATTGACGCCCTTCAAAAAATAGTGAAGGCGACAGAGGGCATCACAGCTATTGTCGGCTTTGTGGATAAAAGGGACTGTATTTTTAATGCGGCAGCGGTAATATCCGACGGCAGGCTTATTGATGTTTACCACAAAAAATATTTACCGAACTACGGCGTTTTTGACGAACAGCGTTATTTCATGGCCGGGAAGAGATGTCCTGTTTATGATCTTGGAGGCGTAAGTATCGGGGTCAATATTTGCGAAGACATATGGCATGAAAAAGGGCCTGCAAGGGTCCAGGCCCTGTCCGGTGCGGAAGTGATCATTAACATCAATGCATCTCCTTATCACATGGGGAAGGCCTTATTCAGGGAGAAGCTCGTTACATCCCGTGGCCTGGAATGCGGGGCGGCAATTGTTTATACAAATATGGTAGGGGGGCAGGATGAACTGGTATTTGACGGCAGCAGTTTAGTTGCCGGCAGTAAAGGCCGCTTACTGGTCAAAGGCAGACCTTTTAAAGAAGATCTGATCGTTATTGACATTGAGGTCCGGGGCGTAAAGAAGAAAATATCGGCCGCAAATAGGAAAGAGTTAAATGAAATCCTGCGGGAAGGCGAGTTCGTGGAAAAGATAAAAATCCCTGTGATATTTAGCAAAAGAAAGCCTTCATGCAGGAACAGAAAGCCTAAGGCGCACCCTGAAGAGGAAGAGGTCTATAATGCGCTTTTACTCGGCACGCATGATTATGTGCGTAAGAACGGATTTAAGGGGGTAATGATCGGGATGAGCGGGGGAATAGATTCCGCCCTGGTTGCGACCATCGCGGTTGACGCCCTCGGGAAGGAGAACGTTCACGGCGTGTTTATGCCCTCTATGTACACGTCGAGGGAGAGCTATGAAGATGCCTATGCCCATGCTGGAAATCTTGGCATGGAAATATTGAAAGTTCCGATAAACGGCATCTTTAAAGCATATCTGAAGATTCTGGAGAAAAATTTCAAAGAGATGGGCGTGGATATCACGGAGGAAAATCTACAGGCCAGGATAAGGGGCAATATATTGATGGCCTTCTCCAACAAGTTCGGACGGCTTGTGCTTACAACTGGAAATAAATCCGAGATGAGCGTCGGCTATGCCACCTTATATGGTGATATGGCCGGAGGTTTCGCGGTCATCAAAGACGTGCCGAAAACGCTGGTCTACAAGCTGTGCGAATGGAGGAACAGGGAAGAAGGCAGCGAGCTGGTCCCTGAGAGGATCTTATGGAAGGACCCGACCGCGGAACTGAAACCCGACCAGAGAGACACTGACTCCCTGCCTCCTTATCCGCTGCTGGACCCTATTCTGAAGGCGTATGTAGAGGAAGACCGCAGTTTTGAAGAGATCATGAAAATGGGATGTGATATAGTATGTGCGCAAAAGGTCATAAACATGGTTGACCGTTCGGAATATAAAAGGAGGCAGGCCCCGCCGGGTATTAAGATAACGCCGAGGGCTTTTGGCAGGGACCGGCGGTTTCCGATAACGAACAGGTATAAAAGCTACTAATAAAATCCGTTCAAACTTTTGAGCGGTTTAAAAAGGTTGAAACATTATATCGGGGGGGGGACGACATGGCTAAAAGAAATATTCTTGCAGTGCTGTTGCTCATCGTTTTATTTTCAGGGACCGCGGCCTGTTCCCGCTCAGATGGCGGACGAGAGGAGGCTGTATTTAAGCGTGCTCCTGAAATCACGGAGATAAAACCGGCCAATCCTGTAAAGATAAAATTGAAGCGAAGCGGTGACGGCGGTTATTCATGGGAGTTGAGCGGAGATGATACGGAAAAGGTCCTTCAAACGGACAGAAAATTAAAGGAATCGCTGGAGAACAGAAAATAATATTGTGATTTGGAGCTTGTTGTTCGGGATTTAATAAGCAATATACCCTTCTATCAGTATATCCTCGCCAAGCTTAAACACTTTCATATCTTTCAGTTTAAGTGCGTCCCTTAAGAGGGCAGGGGATTTTCCTCCTATTGATGGAACGGCATCAACTCCGCCGATTATTTTCGGGGCAGTAAAAAACATCACCTTGTCCACTATCTTCTCTGCCAGCGCTGAAGCCGCTATCGATGAGCCGCCTTCTATCATGACACTGGTTATATCGAGTTTGCCGAGTTCGGTCATAAGGCTGTTCAGGTCAACTCTCCCGGACTTCTCTTTGATGATTAATACGCTGATTCCCCTTTGGAAAAGGATGTCCAATTTATTTTTATCCGCCTTTCCTGTTGCAGCAATGATAGTTTTCCCATCATCATGTTTGAGGACCCTGGAGTTGAGAGATATATCAAGACGGCTGTCAACGATTATTCTATATGGGTCCCTGCCTCCGGGGACCCTGCAGTCCAGGGAGGGGTTATCCGCTTTGACAGTGCCTATGCCGACAAGGAGTGCATCAACTTCGTTCCTTAATTTATGGACACGCTCCCTTGCTTCAGTGCCTGTGATCCATTTAGACTCGCCTCCTGCGGTTGCTATCCTGCCGTCTATGCTCTGTGCAACTTTGAGTGTTACGAAGGGCCATTCCCGTGTAATATGTTTAATGAAGACCTCATTCAGTTTTTGTGCAGCTTCTTTCATAATGCCGGTCCTCGTTGTTATTCCCGCCTTTCGGAGTTCCTTTAATCCCTTGCCGGAGACCATCGGGTTCGGGTCAATCATGGCTGTGACAACTTCTTTGATCCCTGCCTGAATGACTGCTTTTGTACATGGCGGGGTCTTTTTTGCCGTGTGACAGCAGGGCTCAAGGTTTACATAGAGGGTTGCGCCTTTAGCGCCGGCGCCGGCCTTCTTTAATGCAGCAGCTTCGGCGTGCGCAGTTCCGGCCTTTCTGTGATAACCGGTGGCAATGACCTTATCTTCCTTTACAACAACAGCGCCCACCATGGGGTTTGGACTGGTGCGCCCTTTCCCCCTGGAAGCAAGATCCAGGGCCATTTGCATATATAACCTGTCGTTCATATCAGAATTTTAAAGTAATAATGAGTGTTGGCCCCGGAATAATGCAGTTTGTTATAAATGCATTATTCCGGCTAAAGAAATTAATTTGTATAGGAGTTTACCAGAAAAATAAAAAATAAAGTAGAGGGAGAAAAGCGCTTGTATTGCTGTGTAATTTCCGGCTGGAGAAATATGTATTCTCGTCCAGCCTTATTCAAGTTCCTCTTTGCAGTGACCGAATATATGCATAAAGAATCAAACAATTTCTGAAAGGCAGCAATGGAATGAAGAAAGTATTGATGATGGTAATGACAATGTTGTGCGCATTGCCGGCGATATCCGGGCCTTATGCCCAGGAGGCTTATACAGAGCAGACTGCAGATGAAGGAACGTTTATTGATTATCAGGAAAGTCAGACACCAGGTAAAAGCAGGCTTGTTGCTTCGGCGGTTTATAACGGCAATACCGGTGAACGGTTTTTTCTCGGAGACAGAAAAGAAATGGACGTCATATCCCGAAGAAACGACGCTGATATATCCCATGATTCCAATATAGACATTTATAATATCCCTCCGTCATTTGTGAATAATGTTACATATGATTTTTCAAGTGATGGATTCAAGAGAACATCCGGGCATTCATTTTTAGACGGGCCGTTGGGCGTGACTGATGTTGTGCAGATTGGAGCTGCGTTTCTGACCAATCTTGCGGTCCACGAATTCGGCCATGAAGTCGTGGCCAACTATGCCGGTGCGGAGGGAAGCAGGCTGAATTTTTTTCAGAAGAGCGGCGGTGATTTTTTTCTCGGAACAAGCAGTGTAGATAACATAGATGAAAGATCAGTGCTACCTTATGCGATGGGGGGAGAATTCTTTGCCGACCTGACGTTTGAACATGCGCTTAGGGACTACAGAAATAATCCGAACTCATATAATAAGTCATTATTGATCACCAGCGGAGCTGATTTCGTGTGGTATTGTTTTTATGCCTTTTATGTGAGCGGGCACAATCCATCCTATGACCCGATTACTATTTCAGAGGAAACAGGATTATCACGCGATACGCTTTTTTCGATTGTCCTGGCAAAGACCCTGATTAATGCTTACCGGGTTTATTCCGGCAATGACACAGTGGTCCCCTATTTCAGGGTTGACAGATATTCCACAAGCTTGAATTTCATTGTCCCCTTTGATATCGGAAGTTAAGACACGAAGATACGAAGTGGAGAAGTTTCTTAACTTCCCAGCCTCTAAACTTCTTTCTTATCGTGGAAGCGGGCCGCGTATGGGGACTACGTAATATCCGGGTGATACTATATATTTTCCGATGACCATCGATTCCAGAGAAGTCAGTTTGCCGGCTGCGGGCATTAATTCCAGGGACATGGCCATCACATTGTCGGTTATACTTCCCTTTAACCTTGCGTAGCCTTTTTCTCCATCGAGACTGATGGAGTCGATCTCTATTGAATTTCCCTTAATGGACATCACCCCCTGGAGTTTGGTGAACGTATTCAGCATGGGGATGACTGAAGCTGAGTCGTCTATGTTTAAATCCGGGACGTTAAATATGAGCTTTATCGTATTGTCTTTTATGCTCATGACGGAACTGACATGTCCGTTGATGACTGTATTGAAGCGTTTCAGATAGGGGATTTCACTGAGTTCGCCCTGCTCTGTTTTGATGCTGCCTTCCAGGGGAAGCTTCAGTATGCCGTTGACATCACCGGTCCCGATCTTCCCTTTTATGTCAAAACCGAGTTTCCTGCCGGCAAGATAACGCGGGGAAAAGCTCCCGGTGAAATCAGTAATCTTCAGCGCGGGCCTGTTGTCTATTTTCATATCGAGACTGTCGGCAGAGAGAGTAAAGAAGAGGCCCTTTCTTAAGCCGTTGACGGAAAGGGCCGCGCTGCTGTCAGCTTGTCCTGCAACGGCTGATTCCAGCCTCTCCCTGATCAGATCAACAGGGACTGCGATGGTCCACATGAGGACCAGTAAGACCGGTATGGCGGCGGCCAGCGCAAACAGGATGTTTCGTAATTTTATCACTGGTGAATTGGTTGTCAGGTGATTATAATCAGCCCCTGCTCATAAGCGATACTGTCAGTTTCAGGATGAATTTATCAGGGTTTTCAAAAGTGGACCGGACAGACGCTGCCTTAAGCTTAAGCGGTACAGGAGAGATATCGATTTTATAGAGCAGATTTACAATACCGTTAAGGTCGGTATCTTCAATTTCAAGCTCCGCGTTGTCCTCGGAAAATTCATCGATTTTTGTCTGGCCGAGCGGCTTGATTATCTTCGCCTCCAGCCCCTGGGTCTTGAGGATCTGTTCAAGAGCTGACACTATCCCCGCTGCTTTTTTCAGTCCTATCTTTACCTCTTTTGATTCCACAGCAGCTTTTATCTTGATAACATCTCTGGACAATGCCTGCATCTCAGAAAGCCTGTTTCTGAGCTGTTCATTTTTGCCTTCAAAGTTCCGCTTATAGATTAGCGACATTACGGTCAGTATGATGGTCAATAATATCGCGAAACACAAAACCAGTATCGGCTTATCATATAAAAGCATGTTTCGTGTCCGGTTTTTCATGATGTTTTTTCCTGCATGACGATAGTGAAATTGATCTTTTTATCGGCAGTGGCCCCGGAATCCGTGACTTTGACTTCTTTATATAACGCGGCAATATTATTTTTCAGCGCCTCGACATCCTCAAAAGAATTTGCAGTGCCTTTAATAATGATGTTCTTTCCGTCAGTATTAAATTCATGGAGCGTAACATTCTTAATGTTCTGTTCCGCGATGTCCTTTATGATATGGAGGACCGGGACCCCTCCGAGGGCGGCTTTTTTCTTTAAGAGCATATTCATGTTGCCTTTAAACTGCCGGTCCGCGTCAATGATCTTTTTATCTTCAGGAAAGACCTGGCGATAGACGCCTTCGATCTCATCTGTAAGCAGTTTATTTTCCTTCTTCTGGTTCATGAAGCTTAAAGTGAAATTGGCTGCAAGCACAATCATCAGTATCAATATCAGTACGGCTGTTAACCTGAGCCTTCCGACAAATTTTACGACATCGCCCATATAGGCAAGCCCATTCCGCCTCAGATTTATCAAGGGCTCAGAAATTTCCTGCCGCGCGGCTTCAGCCCTTACAGCAGGATCAGATACGGTCGCTTCAAGGAGCACCTCACTTTTCCCTTCGCAAAGCCGCGAGTCCAGCGATGTTATCGATTTTGGTTCAAGGCCTGCCGAGGAAAACATGTCTATGATCTTTTTAAGCTTTGACTTCTCCATGCAGACAGCCAGGACTCTGCTGCCGACTTCGTAGGACTCGATGATTATATGGTCAATTACGTAGTCGCTGATACTGCCGAGCAGGATGCCCTCGAGTTCAAAGGGGATGGTGTCCCTGATCTTGTCCTTATCAGAGAACGGGAAGGTCTGCTCTCTGATGGTCAGCAGATTCAGCGGCACGCTCAGGCAGATATCGCCGCATCCGGCAGAGGGAAGTGACTCCAGTGCTTCAAGTCCCGGTTCTTCTTCTAAAGGAAAAGATGTGCTGTCTACAAGATAATATTGACCGGCACGCTTTTCAAAGGCATAAAAGTTCAGGGCATCCTCTGTCCAGTCTATAAAGCCGGTCTTCATTTAACCTTCTCTCCAGAATTGGATTTTAGAATTGGAATCAATAACACTCTCGATGATGCGTGTGATTTCATTGACTGTGGCCCGTGTTGTTATCCTGAAACTGGAGGCCTTCACAGTATGTTTACCAATAAAGCTTGGACCGATTTGATCCATTCCTGATACATTTTGTACTTTAAAGGTATTTTCAAAAGGATAGCTTTCTCTGTGGTCAATAATGTTTTTTGCAAGTGTTTCCGTCATATCCGGATGAAGGCTTATAAGAACCGGTATCTGAGCTGAATTTATATTTACCTGGTTATCGCTATTTACTGAGACACGCATGAACGGACTTATTTTGTCGAAAATGTTTTTATCTATACCCTCGATTAATCTTAGCTCATCAATGGACCAGAGGAAATCGTTTTTCGCGAAATTCTCTGAGTTGTAAAGTCTCGGCTCGCTGTCAGGGTCGATCCAGTCCGCAATCGAAAGCGCAAGGTTGGAATTAATATTAAGGTATTCGAGCAGGTTTTTCAAGGAGATAACGGCATCTTTATTTTCCTCCCCTCTGTCATTTATAAGACTGTTGACGTTAAATCTGGAATTTTCATCTTCAATTACAACGGTTAAGTTGGTGCCGGTACCAAAATCCTGAGGAACGGGTAATTCCACTTCGCGTTTGTCCGTATACTTTTCTCCTTTAATTTCTCTGATAAATTCCGAGGCTATGGCCTGTCCGGACTTCGCTATTAAAGAGGCCCTTTGAGCATTGCCCCAGTTAGACAGCGAGGACGAATCTATATAGACTTCATAGACGAAATCCACTACAAGGCCGGTCAGTATGGTGATAAGCAGAAGGGTGATTATGAGGGCGGAGCCTTTGTTGTTGCAATTGAACGGCCCAGGCAGGTTATGATCTCTTATCAGTTTCATAATTTCGTATCGATTTTCGGACGTGCATATTCAGTCAGTGTTACAAGTTTGCCGTTGTCGTCGAATTCTATACTGATTTTTACGATTTCCGGCAGCTTGCCGGTAAGTTCCGTGTCCCACGTCCTGACCCATTTCTGATTAAACATGGTCTCTATAGTAAAGCTTTCGATCCCTTCTACAATGTCCACTTTATATTCTTTCGACGGTGCGGCGGCCGGTCTCTCTGATTTTAAAAGATCGAGTTTACCATCTTTTTCCGTCACATAGTAAGATACCGTATTCAGGCAGCTGCCTTTAAATGAGAATGCAGTAAGGTCCAGTGAAGAGGTGGTTTTACCGAATACGTCACGGTCTTTAATGACAAAGCCTGCCTTGATCTTTAGACTCTCATCAGCGAGGGCATTTTTTACCAGGCTGCCCTCGACTTCACGTCTCATCATGTCAAGGGCAGTCCTTGTCTCATGGTATTTGAGGGATATTTTGTCGAACCTTTCGATTGCGCGCTGAACAGAGAAAAAAGAACTGTAGACAGCGCCCAGAACAATCGTGAGCAGGGTAAGGCTTATAAGTACTTCGATGAGCGTGAAGCCTTTATCCTTCATTCTGCCTTGGTTATGACCAGTTCGTTGAGGACAATCTGCCTGCCTTGTCCTTTCACGATGGTCTTGAGTTCGACAAGTCTGGTGTCCTTTATTGGCGTGGCCGTATTTTCATATGAGAAGCCGGTGGTGTCGATGTCCCCGCTTGAAGACCGGGGTGCCATTTCCAGTTCATTCATTTTCTCTTTTGCCAGCTGATACATACGGGTGGTCTGTGTGTTTTCGTACATAACATTTGTGTGATAGTTTACTGTATGAACGATGACCGTTAAGGCTGTTCCGATGATTGCAAGGGCAATCATGATTTCGAGAAGGGTGAAGCCGAAGGAAGAACTATATTTATTCCCGTCATCTGCACACTGCCGTTTATATCTGGTTTTATCCTTCAACAAAGTAGCCTTCCAGAATTTTTGCCCTGCCGTTTATGTGATTGAACATTACTGTAAACTCACTGTCATCTTTTATGAGATGCAGGGTGATCGGTTCTTCCGGACCCATGGGGCCGAATTGATATATGATCTCTCCGATTGAGACCTCTCCGAGAGAGGGGATGATAACGTCTTTGAACCTGATATTGTCTTTCATTTTGAAGCTGCGCGATTCCTTTTCGCTTTCATAACTGAAGGAGTCTGCATTAAAGTCGATTTTTAAGGCATATACCTGTTTTTTCCCCGCGGCTTCATCATATATATACATCAGTGTGTTGCTTATCCTCTTTGCCTCGGATTTCAGGGCCCTCTCCCCGGTGTCCCACAGTTTCGGCATTACAAGCGCGGTTGTGAGCGAAATGATAAAGATGACGATAATCAATTCAATGAGGGTGAAGCCGTCTTTTGCCTTCATCCTGTACCCTTCAAATTTCCCAGTTGATAATATCAGCATCATTTCCGCTTCCGCCCTCCTGACCGTCGGCCCCAAGCGAGATGATATCATATTCCCCCTGCTGTCCGGGTGACAGGTAGATATATCTGTTGCCCCAGGGGTCAGAAGGCAGGCTTTTTTTCTCCAGGTACCCCCCGGTCCTGTAGTTTTCAGGGACCTGCCCGTCTGAAGGCGGTGAGACCAGGGCCTCAAGTCCCTGCTCGGTAGAAGGATAAAAACCGTTGTCATTTTTATATAACCTGAGCGCTGTCTCAAGGTTTTTGATCTGTATTTTTGCCTCTGTAACTCTTGCCTCGTCCGCCCTGCTCATCAGCCTCGGGGCCACAAGGGCGGCGAGAAGGCCGATGATGACTATGACTACCATTAATTCAATGAGCGTGAAGCCTGATCGATGAGAATTGAATTTTGAAGGCCGGAATTTAAAGCAGGCCGGAAAAAGATCAGAGGTCAGGGTATGTTCTCCATCAAGGTTCATTAAATTATCAGTCAGTTACGGTTTCTTGCTAATTTACAATGCTTAGTCTAAAATACACTCTGATTGATTATCAACTTATATAACTCAATCACGGTGATTTTTAATCCCGTCAGCTATATAGAGATACTGTTTTTCGGATAACAAAATCAAAGAAGTATTGAACAGGGGAAGAAGCAGAGTCATTGTCATATATCAAAATAACCTGCCATCCATGTCGCGGCATAGAGGTTTGATCGTGCCTTTTGATTTCCACTCTTAAGTGTCATTTCTCAGGTCTTATGATTTATAATCCCAAACTCAGTTCCGGAAAATGTTAATTGGAAAGGAAGTAAATTGCAAATGAATTCATTTGAAAAGTTAGGATTGTCTGAAGAAACTCTGAAGGTGCTTAAGCGCAAAGGATTTGAAGAGCCTACAGCGATCCAGATCAAGACTATTCCGGCCATCCTTGCAGGGAAAAGAGACATTGTAGGTCAGGCCCAGACCGGGACCGGCAAGACTGCTGCTTTCGGGCTCCCCATTATTGAAATGCTGGAGGGAAAATCAAAGGTGGTCCAGGCCCTTGTCCTTACACCGACCAGAGAACTGGCCATCCAGGTGGCTGAAGAAATCAATTCTTTGAAAGGCAGTAAAAAGCTTAATATCGTCCCGATATACGGCGGACAGTCGATAGACCAGCAGCTCAGAAGCCTCAAAAAGGGAGTTGATATTGTGGTCGGCACGCCGGGCAGGGTCATCGACCATATCGGCCGGAAGTCCTTAAACCTTGATTCCATATCGTACATGGTGCTGGATGAGGCCGATGAAATGCTGAATATGGGTTTTATCGATGAGGTAAAGGAGATTCTCGAAAAGACAAGTTCAGATAAACGGACCATGCTGTTTTCAGCCACCATGCCGAAGGAAATAATGCGCATAGCTGAAAAGTACATGGGTGAGTATGATGTTTTTGAAGTGCAGAAGGGACAATTGACCGTCAGCCTGACGGACCAGATTTATTTTGAGGTGTCCCATGCAGATAAATTTGAGGCCCTGTGCAGGATCATAGACATGGAAGAAGAATTCTACGGGCTTATCTTTTGCAGGACCAAGGCTGACGTTGACGCTGTTTCAAACCGCCTGATGGAGCGCGGCTATGAAGCCGACGGTCTGCACGGTGACCTGTCACAGAGTCAGAGGGAAAAGATACTGAACAAATTCAAAAAGCGGATGGTCACTATCCTTGTGGCCACTGATGTTGCGGCAAGGGGAATAGATGTGCATGATCTTACACATGTTATCAATTACGCCCTTCCACAGGACCCGGAGTCTTACGTTCACAGGATAGGCCGTACGGGACGCGCGGGCAAAGAGGGGACAGCCATTACTTTCATAACCCCTGAAGAGTACAGAAAGCTGCAATATATCAAGAAGAGCGCAAAGACTGATATCCGCAAGGCCAGACTCCCGAAGGTCAGAGACGTAATCAATGCGAAAAAACTCAGGATCAAGACCGATCTCGCTAACATTGTCGAATCGCATCTTGAGGAAGAGTACCTTAAAATGTCCAGAGAACTTCTCGAAGGCTATCCGCCCGAACAGATAGTATCGGCGCTCCTGCAGTATTCTTTTCAGGAGGAGCTGGATGAGAGCAGCTATACTGAGATCGAAGATGTGGTTGTAGACACCAAAGGGACAACACGGCTATTCGTGGCCCAGGGCAAAAAGGACGGTCTGACTCCCGTAAAACTGATAAGTTTTATCCAGGACAAATGCGGCATCAGAAAAGAGAAGATCAAGCAGATACAGATCCTCGATAAATTTTCTTTTGTAACCCTCCCTTTCAATGAAGCTGAGATATTATTGGCCCATTTCAGGAAGAGAAAAAAAGGTAACGGGCTTTTCATATCAGAGGCGAAAGACAGAAAGAGTAAAGGGTAGGGCGGTCTTTCAACCTGGGCCGGAAAGTCGTCAGCATTCAGCTCCTGATTCCACTATACGTGGATCTGCGCATGTAAGAAATCCTCCGGCGAAGTTAATTTATTTTAAAGCAGGATATTGGTCGTGAGTATATCCTGTAATTTCATTATATTTTTCATTTAGTTACCACGTATATTCCCTCTGTTGACTGTATTGTTCAGCATATCCCTTAAGTTATTTCCTCGTGTGCCGATAATTATGATTACCTGAGATGTAGATTAAACATCTTGAAAATGAGGGTATGAAATCATGCCCCCAATTTAATATCTGTAAGGAGGAAAAAGTATGAGTAAGGGAAAACTGAAGGCAAGTTGTCTCATCCTGATCATTTCTGCCATTATGATACTGGCAGGATGCAGCGGCGGAGGAGGAGGCAGCAGCAGCAGTAGCAGCAGCAGCAGCGGCAGCGGCGCTGGAACCGGGACAGCATTGTCGGTAGCTGATGAGGTAAGTGTTGTTGAAGCACAGGCGTCTGCAGGCAAGATAAAGGCCATGAAGATCGGGAAGATCTTTCTCAGCCCCTCGGACGTTCCTGCTGATTCTGACTATAACAACGACAGACAGGAAGTTTATGTACATGAACGTTCAGCAGAAGCGTTTAACATTATAAATGAGATACTCTGTTCCATGGGACAGTCCAGATATGACGAAATGGTCAATCTGGGTGATTATAAGGCCCAGATTGACACGAACCTGTGCAATCAGGACAAGGACAGCGCCTCAGGGGCGGGAGAAAGCTCACAGGACCAGTCTTCCGGATCTACGGCGCCTGAATATGAGATGTGGACCGTCAACTCTTCACGGGCTGACAACAGCTCTCCTCATATCGTAAAAGTATGGATGCATGAGAAGGCAGATGGTGATATGCCGGCAAAGGTGATTTTTATTGGAATCTCTATTACCGAGGGAACAAGCGATACGAACCCTTACGGGATGTTTGAAATGAATTTCAAGTCGCATCCGGTGATAGACGGAGTTGTGGACACTTCAACCGAATTGTTTAAAGGATACCTTAAGACAGAGGAAGACACGGGAACAGATCAGATATTGCTCAAATTTGTATGTCAGGGTGATGAAGGCGGGGCCTTCAGTGAACAAGTCGTCCTGAACAGGGCAGCGGACGGCTCAGGCGGCTCAGGCACTGTGTCTACCTCAAACGACTGGGACGGTGACATCAGCTATGATATTGCATTCGACACAACTTATTTCCTCAGAGAGGACATAGGATCAGGAGACCAGATGTGTTTCAGCAGGACCACTTTTGACGAAACCGTATGGGACTATGGTCTTTATGATTCAAACGGTGCAAGGGTCAACCGCAATTCCGGTTTCTCTATTAAAAAGGATGACGCGTACGGATGGATAGGCTATTACGGCTTGTGGCTCCCTGAGGACACTTCAGTAAGCAATGGCGACACTGTTTACAGAGTAACATATGGTCAGGGCGGTGAGAATGCTACTCCATATACAGTAGTCAAAAAGGACGGCAGACTTAAAAAGCACACGAGAGGCCTGACATCTTTAAACAAAATTAAGAATATCCCCCTGAACTACTGGACCCCGGACGGCAATTTCAATGTGAAATGGGACGGGTCCGATTTCTTTAAGTTCGCTAAGCAGAACCAGGGAACTTTCATGTTCGAAGATATGGCGGATGGTGATCCGGATAAGGGGCCATTGGATTTAAGCGCAATCACTTTCGGAGACCTCAATTTCCATTCTCAATCCCTTGGAGGACAGGTAAGGATTAAACTGTCCGGCTGTGTATGGGATGTGGATCAGATGATGTACACTTCCTGCGTTTATCCAGATCCGGCCGATGAGACACAGGTGGTCTTCTTCAAGGAAGATGTTGTATTCCCTGGCGATACTGTACCTGCGGCCCTCACGTGCTATGATAACTGTCCCAAGTACACGGAAGCAGATGGCGGGATTAGTGGAGCAGACCCGATATATGCCTCGGACGGCATGACCTCACATGATTACTCATTTAGTTCCACTGCCGATGACATGATTTTAAAAGAAGGAGTAAACCTGCTTGTTTGGGTCGGGACGGCTGACGGTCTGTATCAGTTTGGGGCGATGAGCGGTCCGCTGTTTGACGCCACAGATCCGGCGAACATAAATGCACTTGACTGCAACTGGGATGGCGATGATGATCCTGCTACAAATGCGCAGACGTGCGGTTGGAAGGCTCATAGTGAATTAAGTGAATTCTACACGTGGGAAACAGGCCCGAATTCATGGAACCAGTTTACAGTCCTGAAAGATGCGGATGGAAACGTTCTTGAGTTCCAGCCCCCGCTGCAGGTGCAATATACACACTCAGAGGCTGATCACAAGTATGATGGCGTTACCTTCTATCTTGAATACAGCGGCTTTGGAAACCTTCATGGCATTCCGGGCACTTGTATTGATACGGATACCGGAGCAGTGACAACCTGCGGACCTGACACCAGATGGGTCCCTGAGTTTTCAATTGCTGACGGTTCCGAAGCTACAGACGGGACAAATGATTACCTTATAAAGGCGCTAAGGAAGGAACAGAGGATGTCAGGTGTTGAGCTTGAGGCTTGTTCAGGATTGTCATTATCTTCCTACGACCTGCCTTTGATAGATGATTGGACAGACCCTGCAATCGGCGCTGAACCTGTGGTCACAAATGCTCCTGCTGTAATAGGCGGAGTGGTCCAGTAAAAATGCTTACGAAAGGGGCGGGACTTTACAGTCCCGCCCTTTTTTATGCCATTATAAACATGATGAATCTGATCATGCCATATTTGACAGGCTGTGTTTTATTATTATTTCTATTGCTGCATCCCATGCATTCCTTTGCAGGCGATGATAGCGTTATGCTGTTACAGAAGGCCTACGAGAGAGGTGAGCTTGGCTATCAGGCCGCGCTGAATTATAAACTATACGCAGTTTTTAACAAGAAGAAACTCCCACTAGCTTATCAATCGGACATCCCTGTCAAATCAGCGACTTCCATTATCCATGAGGCAAGACAAAACAGCGGGCTGCTCTTTAAAGGCAGCGAATTTATTATTTTCAGACCTGCTGACGGCGGGGATGAGGATTATTATGGAGTCGGGATTGCCGTATGGACATTTGACAGCCCCGGCGGGCAATTCAAAATTCACTATACTGAAGACGATACGCACGGCGATGCGGTTTACGGTTCTGACGGAAACCAGGGGACGGTTCCTCCGTACGTATCTAACCTTGCGGGATACCTTGATCATTCATGGACGGAAACAATCACTAACATGGGTTATACTGCTCCGCCGTCTGACGTCACGGCAGGAGGTGACGGAAGGATTGATGTGTATCTGGTTGATATGAATGCGCTTGGCTATACAAATTTTGATACAGGCCCTTCTGATGTTTATATAGTTGTGGAAAATGATTTTGAAGGGTTTCCTGAGAATCTTGATCCCGATGATCAGAGACAGGGGGCGCTGAAGGTGACGGCCGCGCACGAATTTTTTCATGCCTCTCATTTTCAGTACACTACCAATATATTTGCAAACGGATGGTGGATGGAGGCTACAGGCTCATGGCTGGAAGACATGATTTACCCAGAAGTAAAAGATTATCTGAATTATACCGGCTTTAAATATGATGACAGTAATGATAATGGTAAATGGGACAGCGGCGAGACCTGGTATAAGATCGACGGAGCAACAAGCGCAGGCGCGACGTCAAGGCCTGAGAGATGGTTTGACCGGCCTCAATATTCATTGAACTCTACTGATGCCTCTCACGAATACGGCACGATTGTATTTGCAAAATATATCTCGGAAGAATACGGCGCAGCCGCGATAAGGTCCGTATGGGAGAGGATCAGCAGCGGCTCAACTGCGCTTGAGGCGGTATCGGATGAACTATTGTCACGGGGAACATCTTTGGCCGCAACCTTCCCCTTATTACAATCTGCAAATTACAGGAGGGATTATCCGGACGGGGTGCGTTACCCTCCTGTGCGGCATGAGGCAACATACACGTCATATCCACAGAATATAAGCGGGTCATTGGACCATCTGTCATCGCATTACTATGCCTTTAAACCGGATGCTGCCTCATCGAACATTATCTTTACTTTTCATAATATGGATTCAGGACACATCGCGGTGCGACTTATTTTCAGCAGGGCTTCCGGAGGATATGATGAACAGGACATAGCCCTGGATAATCCTGAGGTCTACTATCAATTAAAGCGCTTCGGCACTGACTCCACCTATTCAAGTGCGGTAATTATCATTATGAATACATCATCTTCTCAGGACAGCAAAACCTATTCCGTATCAATATCACGGGATATAACAGATGATGACAGAAAATGTTTTATCGCAACAGCGGCTTATGGAAGCTATCTTGCGGAAGAGGTGCGGGTATTAAGAAGATTCAGGGATGAACATCTATTGACAAACCCGGCAGGCAGCAAATTTGTCAGCTATTATTATAAATTTTCCCCACCTGTTGCCGATTACATAAAAAGCCATGTGGCCTTGAAGACAGCGGTAAGATACATGCTGACGCCTGTTGTGTATTCAATAAAATATCCTGCGTATACGCTGATTGCAACTTCTGTTTGGGCATTCATTTTAATATTATTAAGCAGGAAGAAAGAAGTTGCCGATTGACCGAAAATTCGTACGGCGCAGATAAGTGAAACCAGGGGACGCAGATGTGCAAGGCCCTGAAGACCCTGCACATGGTGATGATGATTTGCTGTTTAATGAAAGATCAAATTGACTGTTACTTGGCTGACGTTGCGTATTTCTGGCCGGGTTTCATCAGGACAAATCCCTCAGTCCCTTCCTCTTTTTTGATTGTTTTAAATACTTCACAGGACATACACGAGACCGATTTCTGAGCAAAGTCACCCTGGACTTTTCCTCCGCAAAAGGTGCCTGCAACTGCCCAGCAAATGCGGCCGCCGTTCTTTCCGCTGTTTACTCCATTAGTGGATGTACTCGAAGCAGCCGGACAAACGCCCATTTCGCCACTTTTTGCTCCACCTGCTTCTCTTCCGCACTTTTTAATTTCCCAACAGTTTTGCTTAGACATATTTACCCCTCCGTTTTACAGCTTAGCCTTACATGTAAATTAAGGCAATAGTTAATGAGATTCAGCATCACTTGTTTAAACGGCATAATAACATTGGAACTTTAGTAGTTGCAGGATTGCTCTGTCACTGGAGGAGAGCGGACATGATATCGAATGAAACATAAGTATTGCGCCTGTATCGGGAGGTAAGCGGCGCCGGCCCGTTACTTCATAACCTGGTTCATCTCAAATATAGGAAGGAGGACCGACACCACTATAAATCCGACCACCAGACCCATTACCAGTATCAGTACCGGTTCCAGAAGGCTTATCACCCTCTGGAGTTTTCTGTCGAACTCGGACTCGTATGATTCGGCTGTCTTTTGCAGCACCTCAGGGAGTTTCCCTGTTTGTTCCCCGGTGGATATTATTTGAAGGAGGGTAGGTGGGAATCCCTCAAGGCTGGTCGAAAGCCTGGACCCCTGGGACACCCGGGTCTGGGCATCCATGATTTTGTTTTCCAGTACTACGTTGCCTGTGGCCTTCGAGGTCAACTGCATTGCCTTAAGGATCGGCAGTCCGCCTGATAGGAGAAAACCCATTGTCATGGAAAACCTGAGCATGTAAAGGCCCATTAATATACCGGTCGGCTCTTTAAGGAGCATTGAATCTATTAATGCCCTGTTTGTCCGCTTGATTCTCCTGAATAAAAAAACAGCGCCCCCTCCAAGGGCCAGAAGCAGCCACCAGAAATTTTTTAACGCCGAGCTTATCCAGATAAGGATGATGGTGACAACCGGCAGGCTGGCCGAGGTTTCCTCGAATATTTTTGTAATCTTCGGTATCACAAAGGTAAACAGGAACAGCACAATGCCTATACTGACAAAGGCCATAAACGCCGGATATACCAGGGCCGTTGTAATTTTATTTTTGATATTGAGTTCGCTTTCGAGATAGTCCGCGAGTTTTAAAAGGACCTCGGTCAATTTACCGCTGCTTTCGCCTGCTGCGATCATCCCTGTAAAGAAATCAGGAAATATAGCAGGATAGGCCTGCATGGCCCGTGAGAAGGATGAACCTCCGGCAAGACGGTCCTTAAGGTCCGTCAATATATGTCTCCATTCACCTTTCTGTTCTGAAGACAACGCGCTTATTGCATCAATCAGAGGGACCCCAGCTGATAATAGGGTGGAAAGCCTTCTTGTAATATTGGAGAGGGTTAAAGGCGAGTATTTTCTTGAGAATAAATTTTTGCCGGACGGCAGTGACTCGGTTATTTCTTTTGGGAAAATGCCTTTTGATTTTAATTTTAGAGAGGCGTCTTTCTGTCCGTCGGCTTCAATCACTCCTTCTGAGGCCGAGCCGTCCTGGTTATATCCGCGATATTTAAAAACAGGCATTTCTTACACTTCCACTTCCCTTAGTGTCACGCGCATGACTTCTTCTATTGTGGTAATGCCTTTTATAATATTGTCCGCAGCATTATTATGCAGGGGTTTAAATCCGGAACGGATGGCCGCTGCTTTAATGAACTGCGCGTCTTTTCTCTCTGAAATCATTGTTCGTATGGCCGGAGTTATCTCAAGCAGTTCGTAGATTCCCGTCCTGCCGAGATACCCTTTGCCGAGGCATTTATCGCAGCCTTTTCCGTGATACAGATGAGAGGGCGGCGGGTCCATCCTCAGGTAAGTCAGCTCCTGCTTTGTGGGTTCATATGACTCCTTGCAGAACGGACAGATTACTCTTACAAGCCTTTGGGCCAATACGCAGACAAGTGAAGATGCGACAAGAAAAGGTTCTATCCCCATATCGATAAGCCGCGTGGCGGCGCTGGGGGCATCATTCGTATGCAGGGTGCTGAGCACCAGATGTCCGGTCAGTGAGGCATGCACGGCGATTTCCGCGGTCTCGAGGTCCCTTATCTCCCCGACCATCATTATGTCGGGGTCCTGTCTTAATATTGACCGCAGTCCTGTTGAAAACGTAAGCCCGATCTTGGGGTTTATATGCATCTGACCTATACCGCTTAACTGATATTCCACCGGGTCCTCGACGGTGATAATGTTCCGGTCTTCGGTATTGAGCCTGATAAGAGAAGCGTATAGCGTTGTGGTTTTCCCTGAGCCTGTGGGGCCGGTGACAAGGATGATCCCATTGTGTCTTGAAAGGGCGTTCTTCAATGAGAGCAGAAGCGAGTCAGCGAGGCCCAGCATTTCAAGGCTCAGAATGCCGGAATGCCTGTCCAGAAGTCTTAAGACCGCCCTTTCTCCCAGGGCCGTGGGGATTATGGACACTCTTATATCAATGCTTTTTCCGCCGACGAGCAGCTGTATCCTCCCGTCCTGGGGCAGTCTCTTTTCAGCGATGTCGAGGCCTGCTATAATTTTTATCCTCGATATCAGTGCATCATGTATTATTTTGGGAGGGGCCAGCACTTTTTTTAATATGCCGTCAACCCTGAACCTGACGTCAATGCCTTTTTCGTATGGCTCGATATGTATATCACTTGCCTTCTCCTTTGCAGCTTCCATTAAAAGGGCATTCAGCAGACGGATGATAGGCGCTTCTTCGGTCAGCTCCAGCAGGTCCTTCGGCGATTCGAATTCTGTTGCCACAAGGGAAAGGTCTTCCCCCCTGATGACACCCATGGCCTCATCAACCCTGCTGGTCCGGCTGAAGATACGGTTAATGGCGTCAATAATAACTTTCTCATCAGCCTGCACAGGACGGGGTTTGAGATTTAGGGCCCTTGCCAGGTCCCTGAGGGCAAAGACCCCCCGGCTGTCGGCAACAGCGCCCAGTAGTTCATCGTTTTCTCTTCTCAGAGGCAGGAAGACATTGCCTTTTGCAAAGGGAAGGGATATCTGCTCAATGAGTTCGGTCTCTATGTCGTCATCATTGATGTTGTCAATGGTTTCCATAACAGCGCGCCGGTAAGACGTTAGGTCTTAATATTTACCAGAATAGGATTCAGGTTATATTTTTCTTTAAGCTCTTTTAACATTAAGGTATCTTTTGTTTTGCTGGTTGTCCCGGGGATCCTTACCTTGTTGAACTTGCCTTCCTCAGTCATGTATATGCCGGGATAAAGCGCCTTTAATTTTTCCAGAGTCTCCAGAGCAAATTTTGCATTGATCCAGGCCCCGACCTGAATAAAATATCTGCTGTTGCCGGACATATCTTTTCTGGTTTCTGTATGTTCAAAGACCGGGACCGTCTTTTTTTCTGCAGGCACGACTACTTCATCATCTGCAGCTGCCGTGCTTATGCTATCAGCGGGCGGAATTTGACTGGGTTTGGCGACTACTTCTGTTTTTTTTGTGTCGGGGGCGGAACTATCCGCAGCAGGCATTTCCGGCTTTCCGTCAATGCGCTGGGGAAGGACAGGTAATGGTTCCGGGGCTATATAGTCAGGTCCGCTGCCTTCATTATCAGGGGCTGTTTTTTTTTTATCAATGTCCGTCTGAGACGGCGCTTCCTCATCGTTCAGTCCCGGGGAATTATTAAAGTCGAACGCAGGCGAGGTCTTTTCCGTATCTGAAATCGCGGGGGGAAACGTCTTTTCCTCATGAAGCACGCCGTTGGTTTTATTAATATTGATTTCCGGCTCTTTTTTATCAGCTTCCTCAGGGGGCGTCTGCAGTTTGACCTTGTAATTCGGCTCTGCGTAAAGGACTTCAGGGAAGGCTGAAAAATCTTTAATGGCATCTTCGATAGTCCTGTCAGATTTCAATTGTATCTGGTAAACATTTATGGCTTCAAAATATTTAATGATGGTAGCCTTCTGCTGTGAAAATATTTCAAGTACCCTGTCCCTTGAAACTTCTTCCTTGAATTTAACCAGCAGCTCGCCCTCTCTGTATAATTTCTCTCTTGTCACAAATTCTTTATATTTCTCTTCAGTCAATTGAGTCAACTGCACTGTTTCTTTGACGACATGCGGTGACAGAAATACAAGGAGATTGGTTTTATTGTGTGATACACTCTTGAATTTGAAAAGCCATCCAAGAAGCGGTATGTCTCCAAGCAGAGGCACCTTGGTAATAGTTTCCTCGTCCTTTTCCTGCATGAGCCCGCCGATGACAACTGTGCGTCCGTCTTTGACCAGCACCGAAGTTTTTGTGGCACGCTTGGTTGTGGTAGGTCCTACAGACGTGAGGATATCATCTGAGGCGCTCTTTACCGAGGATATCTCCTGAAATATGTCGAGTTTCACGTAGTCACCCTCGGTTATCTGCGGGGTTATCTGAAGCTTGATTCCGACATCTGTCCTCGTAATAGAATTCAGCACAGTAGTGGCCGTGGTTGCGTCACGCTCTCTCTGTGATATAAAAGGCACGTTCTCACCGACGAGTATTTCAGCTTCCTGATTGTCGGAGGTGAGTATCTGGGGCGTGGAAAGCACATTAATCGCGTCTTTGAATTCGCTTAAACTGAAAAGGGCAGCAAACCCAGGCGCCGTGAGCGTCTGTGTGCTGGCTGATCCGCTTGTACTGATTGAGGTTATAGGGACATCGAAAAAGTTTCCCATCCCGCCGATTGATATCCCGGAGAGACCGTTAACGATATTCAGGAGGGTTTCCGCTCCGATATTTCCGACCCCGCCAACTGCTATGGGTTCACCATTATGAGTTGCCATGGCCCTCCACTTTGAGCCGAGGTCCTTCAGTTTATCTATTGACGCTTCAACTATCATGGCCTCGACAAACACCTGCTTTCTCTTCTTGTCGAGCGTCTTGATCACCTGTACGATATTCTGGTAATCGGAATAGGGCGCGACAATTACAAGGGAGTTGGTTGCCTTGTCCGGAGTGACGCTTAATATCGGAGGTGCGTCGGGGGTGGTATTTTTGGGAGCAGACCTTAGCCCGGTCTTATAGGTTGTTTGTAAGTCCTTTATTATTCCCTGCAAAACCTTTGCAAGGTCTGTTGCATCCGCATATTCAAGGAAGTAGACATTAATTCCCGCCTCTTCTCCTTTTATGGAAGGTTTATCTATGATAGCGAGCAGGGATATTACTTTGTCTATGTTTATGGCTGAGTCAACAACGAGAAGCATGTTGCCTGGTCCAAAGGAAGACAGGTGCCCGTCCCTTGAAATCACGGGGCGTAAAAACTGTACGGCCTCGTCAACTTTAATGTTTTCCACAGGGACAAGTTTTGTAATATAGCCCTCATTGACAGGGATTGTTTCATCCTGGGACAGTATCCCTTCCTGCTTTGCAAGAGAAGAGGGGAGTATTTTATAAGTCTTGAGTCCGGAAGGGATTATCGTGAAGCCTTTGAGACTTAACACGGATGTGAAGAGAGTAAAGGACTCGTCAATAGACAGTTTTGTCGGGGCTATGATGGTGATTTTCCCTTTTACCCTCTCATCAAAAATGAAATTGTTGCCTGTAATCTCGCTGATAAACTTGACTATTGTGGCTATTTCGACATCCACAAAATTGAAGGCTATCCGGCCGGACCGGTCTGTTATACGGCCCGGATTATCATTGGCAGCATAGGACAGAGATGAAAAGGACAATATCACAAGGACGATGG
Source organism: Thermodesulfovibrionia bacterium (assembly GCA_020053105.1). Taxonomy (GTDB): domain Bacteria; phylum Nitrospirota; class Thermodesulfovibrionia; order UBA6902; family UBA6902; genus UBA6902. The sequence continues at coordinate 223 of JAGVNU010000024.1, read as the reverse complement.
AAAACAGCGCTATAGACAGTTTAATAAATCTCATTAACAGCTCCCTGTGAATTTTAATGCCGGATGAATTTTTTGGCTTATCAATTATCAATTATCGGGTGCCAATTGTCAATTATTACATAAAGACCCAAATCCCGATTTAGAAAACTGCAACACTATTTTCACAAGGGATCGAGACTAATTTTATAATCTATTGAGTCATTATCGTGGTCAAAGGTTGCTG
>JAGVNU010000032.1 GCA_020053105.1 Thermodesulfovibrionia bacterium | reverse complement strand
TCTTTAAAAATGGAGTTGAGTTGGAGAGCAAACCCGATAGGAAAGGTGCGGCCTAATTTACCGCTATATCATATTTACACAAAATAGTTGACAGTATCAGCAATTCTGCTCCACCATCCCATTATTGTCACTGATTGCTAAACTAATAGATTTCACTTAAGGAATTTCCTGATTCTCCCGATATAGTGTACACAGTACATTTAGTACAACATACTGCTCTGTTATACGCATGCGGAGTCAGATCGATTTTAATAGGAGAAGAGTATGAAGTTTGATAAATTTACTGCAGTCAATTCAGTCCGCTTAATTTCTTTGCGCTTAATAATTCCTTCACTTGTTGTCCTGTGCCTTCTGCTAACTTCGACATACCTTCATGCGGCAGGCCTGAAAGGGACAATAAAGATCGGGGGCACAGGGTCTGCGTTGGCAAGTTTTAAAGAACTGGCGGACGCATTTATGAAAATTCATCCTGAGGTCAACATTGTCGTTCTCCCGAGCCTGGGAAGCGTAGGCGGCATAAAGGCTGTAAATGCAGGGGCGCTGGATATCGGTCTCAGCAGCCGGCCCTTGAAACAGGCCGAACAGCAGAATGGTGCGGCAGCGGTTGAATACGCGAGGACACCGTTTGTTTTTGCGACGGCACTGAAGACTGAAGGGCTTAACTTTACCTTGAAGGAGATTGCCAAAATATTTTCGGGCGAGACAAAAAGCTGGCCTGACGGAACAGCCATCAGACTGGTGCTGCGGCCGGAATCAGAGACGGACACAATCCTTCAAAAGGGGATGTCACCTGAAATGAACAAGTCGGTCACAAAGGCGTTATCGCAAGAAGGAATGCTGGTGACAGTCACAGACCAGGAAAACGCCGATGCCCTGGAAATAATTCAGGGGGCCGTCGGGACATCGACCCTTGGGCAGATCATCTCGGAAAAGAGGGCGCTTAACATCCTGCCCTTGGACGGTGTTGTTCCTGACATAACAAACCTCGCAAACGGTTCTTATAAGTATTACAAGACCCTCTATGTTGTGACGGGCCCAAAAACCGGGCAGACGGCGCGGGACTTCATTGTATTCATTAATTCCAGGGAAGGCCGGGCGGCCATCGAAAAGACCGGTCATCTTCCCATAAAAAAATAGAATGAACGAGTCAAATAAAAAACGGATATTCAGGACAACAAATACACTTGCACTGATACTGTCGGTTTCAGTTGCAGTGCTGCTGCCTCTTGGATATTTCGTATTAAGCTATCAGTATCAGTCCGCGGTCCTTGAGACCGAGGCGGAAGCCGGCGCATATTTTGTGTCGCAATTGATCAATGCCAACCCTGAATTCTGGCGGTATTCACAGCACAGGCTTGAGGAGACGCTGTCGCATCACCTTTCAAAAAAATACGGGGAGTCAAGACAGATCGTTGACCTTGATGACAAAGTCATCGCATCCATTACGGTCCCTTTGCAACTCCCGGTCATGGTCCGTTCTCACGATCTGTTTGATTCAGGGGCTGCTGTAGCAAGGATTGAGGTCATCAGTTCCATAAAGCCGCTTTTAAACTCCACGGTGATGTTCGGCGCCATAGGCATTTTTCTTGGGTCAGTCGGCTTTGTCTGTTTTAGAATATTTCCGCTGCGCGCCTTATCAGACACACTGAAACTGCTTTACGAAAGCGAGGAAAAGTTCCGGGCCATAACAACGACTGCGGTGGACGGAATTATAGTCATGGACAGCAAAGGAATGATTACCTACTGGAACCCCGCAGCGGAAAGATTATTCGGTCATTCAAAACAGGAAGCCCTTGGACAGGAACTGCATATGTTCCTTGCTCCGCAGAAATATTATGGCACATACAAACACGGTTTCGATAATTTCGTCAAGGCTGGACAAGGCGCTGTCATAGGCAAAACTATTGAGCTTACAGCCTTAAAAAAAGGCGGCATTGAATTCCCGATAGAAGTCTCCACTTCAGCTATCATGATTAAAGATGAATGGCACGCGGTGGGATTGATCCACGATATTACCGACCGGAAAAGCGCTGAAAAGGATTTGGCCGAGATGTATGTGGCCAAAAGAGATGAGGCTGAAATCTCTACATCCCTTCTGCAATTCGTTGAAGCATTAAGCGCCAATCTTGAAGAGAAAGACCTTATCAGGAATATGCTGGACCTGGCCCCCGGATATCTGAAATTTAACAGGATAAGTTTATTCATTCAGGATGATGAGGCTGAGAGCTTTGCATTCGCGGGGGCATATGGTTTAAGTCATGCCGAGAAGGAACTGGCAGCGGCAAAGGCGATAAGGCCGGGCGACTTTCCCGCGGTTGATATTCTTATGAAAGGGGAGTGCGTGATTATAGACAAGGCTGTAGAATGCGATCTTGTCAGCGCTGACATTATTGAATCATTCAACATGAACAGCGCTCTGCTGGTCCCGATATCTTTCAGGGGGAAAACAAGCGGCATAATATGCGGCATTTATACATCCGGTCAGCCCATAGAGCAAAAGGACAGGGCGCTTCTCAAAGGTCTTGCGGACGGGCTTGGTATTGCTCTTCAGAACAGCAGGTTATACAAAGAATCAAATGACAGGCTGGCAGAGCTCACGAACAAGGTCGAAACAATAAAGGCGATGGGACAACTTGACAGGGAGATCCTGTCCACTATCGACAGGTCTGAAATCCTGAAGTCCGCTGCCGTGTTGACCAGCAGACTGATTCCGTGTGACAGGGTGGCCGTCCTTCTCAGGAACGGCAGCACCTACAGTGTGGTCACTGAATGGGGCGCAGGCAGGTTTATGGAAGTAAAATACGATATCAGCAGATCGCATTTCAATATAATTGAATCACGGCAGGCTTCCCTTTCCATCCCCGATCTCTCTAAAGACAATGTTGACTGTACATATCATAAGGACCAGCGCTCAATAGGTATTAAATCATCGTTTGTAGTGCCTCTTATTAATAAGGGGGAAGTAATGGGAACACTTGACATCGGCTCTCTGGAATACGGCAAGCTTACCTCTTCTCATCTTTCAACCGCCGAAAAGATCGCGGCCCAGATTACGGTGGCTCTTGAGAACGCGAGGCTTTATGAAGACCTCGAGCACCTGCTGGTCAACACGATAACCTCCCTGGCCCACACTATTGACGCCAAATCCCCGTGGACCAAAGGTCATTCGGAAAGGGTCACCGGGTTCGCAGTGGAGATCGCAAAGGAGATGGGCCTTAAGGAAAAAGACATCAATCATATAAAACTTTGCGGAATACTCCACGACATCGGTAAGATCGGTACATATGATGTCGTTCTTGATAAACCCGGGAAACTGACAGACGAGGAATTTGCGCTTGTAAAAAAGCATCCTGAGAAAGGAGCGGAAATACTCGCCCCGATAAAACAGTTAAAGGACATTGTCCCCGGCATCCTTTACCATCATGAAAGATATGACGGGAAAGGATATCCATTCGGCATCAAAGGGGATGACATACCACTCTGCGCCAGCATACTTTCAGTCGCTGACTCATTCGACTCAATGACCGCAGACAGGCCATACAGGAAGTCGCCCGGCATAGAATACGCGATCGCGGAACTCAAGCGCTGTTCCGGTTCACAGTTCAATCCCAGGATAGTGGAAGTGTTTCTCAGTGTCCTTAAGAAATTGCATAAACCAGTCGAGGCACAGGTCTGATCGACATTGCAATTAATAAGTTGCATTCCCGCCTGATTGGCTCTATAATTTTCATAGGTTAAGATATGCCAACATTACAGGATTATAGAGGCCAGAATCCCGCATGGTGTCCGGGATGCGGCAATTACGGCATTCTCAAGTCTTTTAAAGACGCGATGATCGATATGAACATTGAGCCGCATCAATTCGCGATTGTGTCAGGTATTGGCCAGGCAGCCAAATTTCCCCACTACGTTAAATGCAACACATTTAACGGCCTTCACGGCAGGGCGCTGCCGGTTGCTGCGGGAATGCGGCTTGCAAACCATGAACTTCCGGTCATGGTCTTTACCGGCGACGGAGACTGTTATGGTGAAGGCGGAAACCACCTGCTGCATAATATCAGACGGAATTTGAATATAAAGGTCTTTGTGCATGACAACCAGATTTACGGCCTTACAAAGGGGCAGGCATCTCCCACAAGCATGGAAGGCATGAAGACAAAGAACCAGCCATTCGGCGTATTTTCAGAACAGTTCAATCCCATGGCCATGGCGGTTGCGCTTGACTGCAGCTTTGCGGCAAGGGCCTTTTCGGGTGATATGGCCCATCTGAAAGAAATGATCAAGGCAGCATATAATCATAAGGGATTTGCGCTTGTTGATGTCCTGCAGCCCTGCGTTTCCTTTAATAAAATAAATACATATGAATGGTATAAACAAAGGGTCTATCAAATAGGGCCTGAATATAATCCTGAGGACAGAATTGAGGCCTTCAGAAAGGCCCTTGAATGGGGGGACAGAATACCGTTAGGCATAATCTATAAAAACAACCGTCCCGGTATGGAGGAGAGCTTGCCGCAGATCAGGGAAGCTCCCCTTGTAAAACATACTTTTGATGTGTCATCAATAGAGGCTGCATTAAAAGAATTTTATTAACCTTTATCATGGAGGATGATAGCATGGCAACAAAAAAGAAGACCTCAGCGAAGAAATCCCCACCAAAGAAAACTGCTGCTGTCAGTAAAAAATATGTATGCGCGACATGCGGCGCCGTGACGGCTTCAAAAGGGCATCTGTGCACGCCGGTTGTGATGGACAAGGCCGCCAAATGTGATTATTGCGGAATGATAGTCGGCAATCCCCGCCACGTATGCAAACCGAAGGCGCTGAAGATGGCATTTTATTGTGATGCATGCGGACGGACCGCTGCAAAACAGACCGAACTATGCATGCCCAAAAAGATATGATTGCCCTGAAGAGAAGATAACGCGCGAATTGTCTTCTAACTTATAAACCTTAATTGGAGGTGTTTAGATGGGAAGAGTCCAGAAAACAGTAGTGTCCCTATTATGTTCAGCGGTAATTGCAGTAACGGCGGCTTATTCTCTTTCATACGCGGATGATATAAAACAGTTGACCGGGATGAGGTTTGCGCTGCTTGCCAGGGGAGGCGTTTTATACGACGATTGGATAAACGAGAAAGGAATTAAAATTGACAAAACTCACCCGTCTTATCCTGCCGCAGGAAAGCAGAAGGGCTGGGGCACGTGGCGCTGCAAGGAATGTCATGGATGGGACTATAAAGGCAAGTCCGGAGCTTACGGAGCAGGCAGCCATTTCACAGGCATTGTAGGTATACGCGATTATGCCAATCAGGACCCTACTGTAATCGTGAAGATACTTAAAGATGATACTCACGCATTAGGCAGCATGTTGTCTGAAGAGGATTTGGACGCTCTCGCCCTTTTTGTCGCATTCGGTCAAATAGATGTTGACCTGTACATCGACCGCAAGACAAAGAAAACAATAGGCGACCTGTCCAGCGGAGGCCGGGTATACCTTTCAACGTGCACAAAATGCCACGGCAATGACGGGAAAGAGATAAATTTCAAGGATGAAAAGAAACCGGAATACATAGGGACGATTGCCAATGAAAACCCATGGGAAACATTACACAAGGTCCGTTGGGGGCATCCCGGATCATCCATGATCTCGCTTGTATTTCTTGACCTGAAGGAACAGCTTGATGTTCTCGCATTCTGTCAGGCTTTGCCTACGGAGTAGATTTACAATGTTTTAAATATATTAATCCGGCTGTTAATACCCCGTCAGAGATAACTCTCTGGCGGGGTCAACTTCTTTATTCATTAAGGAGCAATTATGGATCGAAGAGAATTTATAAAATTAGCCGGAATTACAGGGATCGGACTTTCCATACCTCTAAATATCAGCCCGATCCTCATAGATGCAGCAGTGTCGCCTGAAACGAAGCTTGCGGTAGCCTCCGGTAAATCAGCTGCAGAGATCACAAAAGCCGCTGTCAATGCCTTCGGGGGGATGAAGAAATTCATCTCCAGAGATGACATTGTGGTCGTCAAACCCAATATGGCCTGGGACAGGCTTCCGGAGCAGGGGGCGAATACAAATCCGGAAGTCGTTGCCGCCATTGTGGCGCTCTGTTATGAAGCAGGCGCAAAAAAGGTAAAGGTATTCGACCGTCCGGTAAACGATGCAAGGAGATGCTACGTTCAGAGCGGGATAGCGGAGGCCGCGCGGGCCGCGGGCGCTGTCGTCAGTTATATGGATGACAGAAAGTTCAAAAACATGAGAATAGGCGGGGAGGCGCTCAGGGAATGGCCGCTTTATCAAGAGATAATTGAAGCGGACAAAGTTATAAATGTTCCCATTGCCAAACATCACGGCCTTGCATGGCTTACAATGTCGATGAAAAACTGGATGGGGGTCATGGGTGGTTCAAGGGACCGGATCCATCAGAAATTAGACCAGAGCCTTGTCGATTTATCACTGGTCATCAAACCAACCCTCACGGTCCTTGACGCGGTCCGTGTATTAACGGCAAACGGTCCCCAGGGCGGCAGTCTTGCTGATGTCAGGAAACTCAATACAGTGATTGTCGGGACTGATCAGGTCGCAGTGGATGCATACGGCGCCACGCTCTTCGGCATGAAGGGCAGTGATCTGGGTTATGTGCGGGTCGCTGCTGAGGCAGGGTTGGGCACCATGGACCTCTCAAAAGTTAATATAATGAAAATAGATGTATAAATTGTAATTAATGCAAACACTGCGCCGGATATCCCAGGGAATATTTCTGCTCCTGTTTTTATTCCTTTTTATACAGACACAATCCAGGGGCGCAGACGAGCTTGGCTATCCGGTCAAGATATTCCTTGATTTTGATCCCCTGATATTTATCACCACGCTTCTTTCATCACATTCTGTGCAGAAGGCGTTCTATTTTTCTTTTGTTATAATTATTGCTACGGTGATCCTGGGAAGGGTATTTTGCGGCTGGGTCTGTCCTCTGGGGACCCTGAATAACATGGCAGGGGCCATCAGGAAACGCCGGTCTGACAGAACGAATATTGCATGGAACAGGGTCAAATACTATCTGCTGATTTTTCTCATAGTCTCATCATTGTTTACCCTCCAGCTTGCAGGGGTCATGGACCCGATATCATTGCTGATCCGTTCAGTTGCATTAAGCATATATCCTTTGTTTGAATACGCTGTCAGGGCCATTTTTGATGCGTTATACGCATTTAATCCGGGGACAGCAGACGGGCTTTCGGAACCTCTATATTCGGCATTGAAAAACAGCATCCTTTCATTTCAGCAGCCACATTTTAAACAGTCGGCCTTTATAGGCTTTATATTTATTGTCATACTTGGACTTAACCTTGTGCAGAAGAGGTTCTGGTGCAGAAATTTATGCCCCCTCGGCGCCCTGCTAGGTATTCTGTCGAGATATTCAGTGTTAAAGAGGTCGGTGAGTGAAGGATGCAATGAATGCGGGGCATGCGCGTCCGTGTGTCAGGGCAACGCGGACCCTGATAAAAAGGACGGATGGAAAAATGCCGAGTGCCTGTACTGCTGGAACTGTGATGATGTATGTCCGCAAAATGCTGTTAGTTTTGGTTTCAGGGGTCACCGTGTTGACGTGGGAAGTAAAGGAAAGTTTGCCGGAATCGACCTTGGCAGAAGAAGGGTAATTGCTTCTGCGCTCAGTGGTATTGTCGCAGTCCCTTTAATCCGGGTGGGCCCTCTATCCAGATCAGGGGCATTGAGTCCGGAGCTGATAAGACCCCCCGGCTCACTGGAAGAAAAGGAATTCCTGAAGCGGTGCGTGAAGTGCGGTGAGTGTATGAAGGTGTGTATCACAAATGGCCTTCAGCCCACGCTTTTTGATGCCGGGCTTGAGGGCCTGTGGTCTCCTGTGCTGGTCCCCAAAATAGGATACTGCGAATACAGATGCACGCTTTGCGGACAGGTCTGTCCAACCGGAGCCATTAAAAAGCTTCCGCTTGAGGAAAAGATCAATGTAAAAATCGGCCTGGCAATGATAGATAAAGGGAGGTGCCTGCCATATGCCCATTCTACTCCCTGCATAGTCTGTGAAGAAGTGTGTCCCACTGTCAAAAAGGCCATCTGGTTTGAAGAAGCGGCGGTAAGGGACCGGGAGGGAAGGGAAAGGACACTTAAGCAGCCCCGGGTCGATCTTGATCTGTGCATAGGTTGCGGCATTTGCGAGGCCAAATGCCCGGTGAAAAGCCGGCCTGCCATTTATGTATCCAATATCGGGGAATCAAGATCAGGGGGAAATCAGCTCTTATTGTAGAGACCGGATAGACCTGAAGATAACCGCCTGATCGAGCTGACAAAGAAGAAAAATCAATAAAGACTGAAGCTGTTTAATAATCCCTGATGCTAAAGATTTCGGCAAATAAATGCGATTAATATATAAAGTGGAAATTATCTGCTTCTATGTATTAAAGAAATGAAGGACCCAGCCGGAGGTATTATGGGAATTGACAAGATTATACACGACGCTACTATTTATATACAGGCAAATCAGGCAGGTTCTATTGCCGCAGGGGTGGTCCTGCTTTACCTGCTCATTAAGAAACCCAAACTGTTCTTCGTGCTGCTCGTGCTTTGTGTCGTGGGTATCGGCTTTATGAATGTTTATGAAAATCTTTCCGCCAGCGGGATAACCGATAAAGATTTCGGTTCGTTACAGGAATTGAAATAGGGAGTCCGGTCACTATTTGCTCCCGAGCGTGCTCCTCATTAATTAATGTTGTAAAGCGTTAAATCGTAAAGTATAATCTCTGTATGAATAAATCATTAAAACTCTACGTACAAAAAATCAAGAAGCTTCCGACTCTTCCTGTCATCGCCCAGGAAATATTGAGCCTTGCAAGTAATGATTTAACTTCAGTGGGCAAGATTGAGAAGGTCGTGGAGAATGACCCGGCCATATCTGCAAAGATCCTGAGTGTGGCCAACTCCGTTTTTTTCGGAATTAAATCACCTACAAAAACCCTCGATAACGCAATATTTCGCATAGGCTTTGATAATTTAAAAAACATTGCACTGGGAATATCTCTTATGACAGTACTCCAGAACGGGAAGGTCGAGAAGGTTTTTGATTATAAGAGGGTATATAACCATTCTGTTACCGTCGGCTTTGTGGCAAGACTCCTTGCCAGGAAACTGAAACTGGATTTTTCCGATGAGGTCATGATGAACGGTATGCTGCATGACCTGGGCTATTTAATCATGAATAAATTCTTCCCTGAAATTTACAGGGACGTCCTGACTGCGTTTGAAAAAGGTGAAGCCCTGCTTGAAGCGGAAAAAAAGGTCCTGGAGTTTACTCACGCGGACATAGGGCACTGGCTTGCCGAGAAGTGGAACCTGCCCAAGGCCGTGCTGGACACTACGCTTTACCATCATACGCCGTCACTCGCCAAAAGAAATTCAAAGCGTGTGGCCGTTATACACCTTGCTGACTTTATAACAACCCGGAACCTGCTTAGTCCGACAGAGCATTACCCCAACTATCCGCTGGACCATGCATCCTTTGATATCCTGAATATTACAGAGAAAGACATCAGGGATTTTGAAGCAGAGATAAGCGGAGATGAATATACCGGCGATCTCATTTGACCGACATATATTTTACTCTGTCCTGTTCTGCCGGATTTTCTTTTCTTGACAAACCCCTGATTACCGGTTAATCTTATCCAAACGTTTATATGCCGGACCGCCGCATATATGATGCGTTTACCTGTTTTACAGAAAATATTATCGCAGGCTTGAGACAGTGAGGAGAATTTGTTATGAATATCAACAAGTATGAAGAAGCTGCACTTATTGCCCAGGAGATCAGCTTTGCCTTTGAAGATGCCTTTCATGACAAAGAGCAGAGGAAGCTGTTTTATATGTTCTTTCACCGGTACCTGCTGAGGGTCGACCCTGATGGGGCCTTGCCGCCATACGACGCTATGATTTTGCTCTGGCGTACGTATCCGGATGAGTTCGCGCATATGCAGCAGGAAATGATAGACAAAGGGCTGATCGAGGATTAACACTCCGGAAGGCTTTCGGTATAGTCATGAATTATGGACGAACAAACATTCCGCGTTCTTGAATTCGACAAGATACTCCGCATGGCTGCCGCCTTTGCCGTAACAGCTCCCGGCGGGGCGCTTGTTCAGAAAACAAGGCCCCTGAAAAATATCGGCGACATAAGGCGGCGGATAGACCTCATCTCAGAATGCAAAAGATTTGTATCTGAAGGACGTCCGTTCGGCATAGAACACTTTGACGACCTCTCACCGCTTTTTCAGAGAATCAGACCGGCTGATTCATTACTCGGCCCACTGGAGTTGAGGGCGTTCCTGCCTCTCTTCTATTCTGCCTTCAATCTTAAAATACTGAGCAATGACCCGGAATATCCCGGGACAGGCGCGATTGTATCCAGGCTCACGACCCATCCGGACATAAAGAGGGCAATTGAGAACTCTGTTGACAGGGAGGGGAACATCAGTGACAGCGCCTCAGCGGAACTGTCTCACATACGGCAGAGTATCAGGTCATGCGAAAAGAAGATCAAGGGGGCGCTTGACGGGATATTAAAGCAGAAGGACCTCCAGCAGCACCTGCAAGATTTTTATCTGGCCGAACGAAACAACAGGTGGGTCATCCCTGTAAAAATAGACTCCAAGGGCAGCGTGCCCGGTATTGTTCATGATATTTCAAATACAGGAGAGACGGTATATGTTGAGCCCTATGCGATCCAGCTTCTCGGGAATGAACTTGAATCCCACAGGGCCGAAGAGAAGCTCGAAGAGTACAGGGTTCTAAGGAAGCTCTGTTCTCTTCTGAGAGAACGTCTCCTGGAAATTGAAGCCGACTGCCGTATTGTCGCTGAAATCGACTCCCTTCAGTCCGTCGCGGGATTTTCTGATGAGATGGATATGTCGGCCCCTGAAATAAATGAAAAAGGGTACATGCATATCATCAACGGAAGGCATCCGCTCTTGTGGAAAACACTGCAGAAAGAAAACCGCGTGGGAGAACTTGTGCCGCTGGATCTGGAACTCGGGAGGGGGCATTCCTGCATGGTCATTACCGGTTCAAACGCGGGTGGGAAAACAGTTGCCCTCAAATCAATCGGCGTGCTGTGTCTCATGGCCCTTTCCGGGATGCATACACCTGCGGACTCCGGAACAACTTTTCCCTTCCTGCTGCAGGTCTTTGCCGATATCGGGGACGACCAGTCCATTGAGCAGAACCTCTCGACCTTTTCCGCCCACATCAAACGCATATCAGACATTGTGAGGCAAAGCAGCAGTGATACAATGATCATCATTGATGAACTGGGAACAGGGACCTCCCCGGAGGAGGGCGGGGCGCTGTCATGCGCCATTTTGAGAAAGATCAGGCTCCTTGGAGCCATGTCGGCGGTGTCCACTCATCTCGGCATGCTCAAGGCCTTTGCTCATTCAGAACAGGGTATGATTAACAGCGCCATGGAAATGGAGGGGACCACGGTCAACGGAATTTCAACTTATAAACCTACTTATAAATTAGTAGTCGGCGAACCCGGCACGTCACATGCCTTTGAGATTGCCGGTTCACTGGGCCTGCCCGTGGACATTATTAATGAGGCAAGGGATTTCATAACCGATGAAGACGCTGCCGTCAGTTCACTTATCTCAGAGCTTAAGCAGAAAACAGCCGAACTGGACAAAAGTCTGAAAGAGACGGAAAAGGCAAAGGGAGAGATCGAACTCCTGCGGCTGAATATGGAAAAGGAACTTTCAAGGCTCAAGACCATTGAAAAGGAAACTCTCTCTAAGGCTTTGAAAGAGGCTGAGGAGTTATTGAGGAAGACAAAGAGGGAGGCAAGGGAAATAGTCGATGCCCTGAAACGGGCCGGTCTTGCAGAGACCAGGGATATTGTGAAAGGGCTCGATAAAAAAATTGATGAAGTTGTGAGCGTGCGGAGCCAATATGTGCCTGAAAAGACCGGGCTCAGGGAAGTCAAAGAAGGTCAGCATGTTTTCATAAACACACTTGGAAAAATCGGCGTGGTCCGGGCTGTGAATGAGAAGGCCGGGAGATGCCAGGTGCTTGTTGAAGGGAAAGAGATCGTGATGCCTTTTAGCGGGCTTTGCGAACCTTCGCAGGCACCTGAAGAGATTCGCAGGGAAAAGCCATTGCCCCCTGCAGCTGAAGATATTTATTTTCCGCCTGAATTAAACGTAATAGGGCAGCGCGTTGACCCTGCTCTGTCTATAATTGAACGTTACCTTAATGACGCGTCCATGGCCGGGGCCAGAGAGGTAAAGATAATTCACGGGATCGGGACAGGGATACTTGCCAGGGCAATAAGAGAATTCCTGAAAGACCATCCCCTGGTTGAGAGTTTCAGGAAAGGGAATGAGGAAGAGGGTGGAGAGGCAGTGACGATAGCAGTGCTGTAGGGGCGAGGTACTCTCGCCCTCGTATGGGAAGGCATGATGGGAAAAACAACAGCAGAACCGGACGATGATTCCCTCGCACTATTTTTCACAGGAGATAAAAACCATTGGCTGATCTTATAGGATGGATAGGTTCTGTTGCCTTTGCATTATGCGGTATCCCTCAGGCGTGGGAATGCTTTAAGAACAGGAGCGCTATAGGGATTAGTCCCTTATTTGTCGGGCTATGGATTATCGGTGAGGTTTGTTATGTCGTTAGTGTCCTGATGAAATTCGGGTGGGTGGGCTGGATGATGTTTAATTACATTACGAATATCTTTTCGATTGCTGTTATTGTTTATTATCTGGTGAAGGATAGAAGGCCGTAACAGGATAATCAAGCCCCCTCTGTTTTCATGGCATGACAAGTCATGTATAATTTAATAATCATGAAGGATGGCAACATAAATACCTCAACCTTAAAACATCCGCATACCCTGCCTGGACCGGTCATCCATGGGTTCTTTTTAATAGGGGTCTTTTCAGCCGTAGCATTCAGGATAATAATAGTATTGCAGCATCTGGAGCCCTCGTGGGTCAGGCCCGTATGGTATGCCGGCGTTATCGGCTATATCTTCTTCTTTTTATATAGATACCATATTTCGAAGAAAAGGAAAAAGGCCGTCAGAGACTATGACCTGATAGAAAAACTGAAGACCAATGCCTGCCTTTCGGATGACGACCGGGACATAGTTATATACCTTCTTTCATCGATAATGAAATCCATGGAGGACCTGAATTACTATATTATATTCATACTATCGATCCTCGCCATCGCCGCTGATATTGCTATCAGCGCGTTGAAATAATACGGCTTCAAAAACGAGCGCCCGGTGAGACAAAGAGGGACAGGTTAAAATGCTGAAAAAGATAATCGGAACCATTGAGATATTAATAATGATCGCAGGATGGGTATTGTCAAATGCAGGACGGTTTGATTTTGTGTATAAGCTTTTTGCTTCTGAATATATAAAGGCAAAAAGCGCCTTGCCGAAAATGTTATAATTGCCGAATGAAAAAAAGAAGCCTGATTTTATTATGCCTTCTGCCCTGCCTTTTCCTCGTTATTTCAAACTGTGCCTTAATCGTTAAACCACCCGCTGGACCACATCTAAAAGAACTGACCTTCAGGGAAGTCAGTTCTCTTGATTGGCAGGATGATCTGAATTTTGAAGGCCTGGAGCCGGCGGTTGCTCAGTCAATCAAATACTATAGAAAGCTCCCGTCAAACAAAGAGTTTTATTACGGTAATTTAAGATATTCTCCGGAGGAAATAGCCGCATCACTGGAGCTCTTTCTGATGACATTGAAGAATTATCAGGGGAAAGACCAGGTGCAGCAATTAAGGAGCAAATTTCTATTTCTTGAGAGTAAGAATTCTGAGGGGGGGGGCTTTTTTACAGGCTATTATGAACCCCTGCTGGAAGGCAGTTCGGTCCCCGCGGAAGAATTTCATGCGCCTCTTTATCCGAAACCGGACGATCTGATCGAGGTAAATCTGGGTCAATTTTCTGATAGGTGGAAGAATGAACAAATCGTCGGACGTCTGAGGGGAAAGAGATTGGTCCCCTATGACAGCAGGGATGAGATAGTATATAACAACTCACTCAGGGACCGCGCAAAGCCGATAGCATACGTTAAGGAAATCGAATTATTCTTCCTCCAGATCCAGGGCTCAGGCCTGATTAAACTCCCGGACGGCGAAGTGATGCGTGTTAATTATGCGGGCAGTAACGGGCATCCCTACAGGGCTATTGGAGCACTTCTCAGAGACAAAATTCCGCAAGACAGGATGTCATTGCAGGCATTAAAGGAGTACTTGTACTCCCATCCGGATGAGGTGAAGGATATTCTCAGTTATAATCAAAGCTATACTTTTTTCCGTGAAACAGGTGAGGGCCCCCTCGGCAATATTGAAGCGCCTCTTACTCCTGACCGTTCAATTGCCATGGACAGGAAGGTTGTGCCCGGAGGGGGGCTGGCCTATATTGAAACAGAGCTGCCTGTATTTGACAACGGACAGATAACCGGCTGGAAACCTGTCCGGCGTTTTGCACTGGTGCAGGACACGGGTGGGGCCATCAGGGAACATGGACGTGTTGACATATTCTTTGGAAACGGTGAAAAGGCCGAGTTGCTGGCAGGACATCTGAAACAGACAGGCCGCGTCTTTATTATTGTGGCGCGTAAAGAGTTTCTGTGAGGGAATTGAAATGAACAGGACAGCCCTTCTGCGTGCCCTGAAGGTAATAGTCATTCTGAATGCACGGTACTATTCAGACTATCAAACTACCTTGCTGCCGGGACATGGGATCAACTGAAAGAGACATTGCTGAATCTGAAAAGGGATTTACGAAAGCTCGCCGGGAGATTATTCTAAATAACTTTTGAAGACAACTGTGTTATTGGTCCCGTATTACATTTATTATTTTCACTCTCATTTCTTCTGTCATTCCCTTCATGTTATGCTTGATTGCGCCATGCTTGGAAATTTTTTTCAGAAGATCTTCCAGTGTTTCGGCTTGCCCTTTCCAGTTACAGGTGCCGCCGAAGTCCTTGCAGTTAAAAATCTTTGACACTTCTTCCCTCCTTCAAAAGTAAAAGCATATTAATATCAAGTATATCAAAGCAGCGTGACATGTCAAGTAAATGGGAAATAACATATCTCCTAAGTTTATTAGGTTGCTTTATGTAATAATTAATGCTTTTTAGTAGACAAGCCCGGCATTTCATGATAAAAACACATAAGGAACGCAATAATATAATTTATTTAATAACAAGAGGGTTACCATGAAGAAAAAAGGAAACAAAGGCCCGGTGAATACAGACAATACTAAAATGGATTCAAAAAAACCTTCAGCTATATCTAAAAGTGAAGGCTTGAAAAAGCAGTATGTTGAGTCAAAAAATATTTGCAAGGTCACTTTCAGATTACCTAAAGAAGCGGCGCCGGAGGCTAAAAGCGTCACCATTGTCGGTGACTTCAATAAGTGGAATATAACCGAGACTAGAATGAAGAAGCTCAAAAACGGTGATTTCACGCTGACCCTGGAACTGCCGTGTAACAGGGAATACAGTTTCAGGTATCTTATCGATGCAAACCGCTGGGAGAAAGACTGGTTCGCCGATAAACATATACCGGGGGATTCCGGGGTGGATGATTCAGTTGTAGTTATATAAATAGATTGCCGTTTTCTTTCAGGGCCGACAACCTTCCGTTCTTATATTGCAGTAATGTGTCCTTTTCTATCTCCGCTATGTTGACTGGATACTTGATTAATTTACAAACAGCTAATCGGTTGCCGACCTCTTAGCTGAGACCTTCCTCCAGATTCCCCAGTATAACTGACGATTTAAGCCTTATCTCAAAGTCGGGATATCTGACATATTGTAAGTTTAGTAAACAGTTTACTGCGGACATTCCATTTTGAAATTATTGGAATGATTAAATAACAAGGTGTTATGCCAATTGAAAAAATGGCATATTTATTGCAGATATTATTGGTATCTAATTAATTCTATTTTCATTAGAAAATCAATAGTTCATATGTTCAGAAGATATATTATTATTATTTTTGCGATCATTTATTTGGCAGGTTGCTCAATGGCGACTTATCATAGCAGCTCTGTCCCGGCAGATACGCAGTCTGCCGAAAAATTTAATGAGCGGGGTAATGAATATTTCTCGAAAAGGCAATATGACCTTGCCATGGCTGAATATAAAAAGGCAATTGAGACATTTCCTTCATATGCAAAAGCTCACAGCAATCTGGGCTATACCCATTTTGAAATGGGACAATATGACTTTGCTATAGCTGAATTCACAAAAGCAATAGGCAGCGACCCCCTGTACGCCAAAGCTTACAACAACCGCGGACTTGTTTACTTCACGAGAGGGGAATATGACAGGGCCATCAGTGATTATAACAAGGCCATAGAGATCGCCCCGGATCTGGCCAAGCCGTATGATAACAGAGGGACCATATACATGTTAACAGGAGATACAGAAAAGGCCTGTTCTGATTTTGTACGTGCGTGTGAATTAGGTGAATGTTCAACATATGAAATGTTAAAAGAAGACGGCCTCTGTAATCTTGAATATCTGGCAATGGCAGATATTCATTAACCAACCTGTTTTGAAGAGCGTTTGATGCTCTCTGGTTTATCTAAACGCCAGGAGAGCACGTTTAGATCTTCCCCAGTTTTTCCAGAGCCTCTTCAGCAAATCTTCCTACTGTTTTCTGGCGTAGTTCTCCATCTGCATAGTAAGTGACGGCGTTATCATCACGCCTGAGCTGTTCCAGTTTTGCAACTGCTCCTATTGCGCCGATACTGCCAAGGGCAAATGCCGCGTAACTTCTTAATGTATGGTCCGCTGATTGAAGATACGGCAAAATTATGGGAATAGCATACCCGGCTGTTTCATCATTGATTTTTCCTATCCTCCCCAGAGCCCAAAGCACTCCAGAGGTAAGCATCTTTTCATCGTGGAAGGAAGCTATAATCGGGGCGATATCTGCACACAACTGGGGGTTGTTTCTTACTATTTCACCAAGGGTCTCAGGGACGCTCCACCCTATCCCTCCTGACTCGTCCCTTATCATCCATAAAAGACGGCCCACTATGTTCCTCACGGTCTCAGTATCTGACGCGGCTATCTCTTTTGATAATAAACCTATGGCCTCTATTGCGCGCCAGGAGATGTATTTATTCTTGTCATAAGACAGCGATATCAGGATATTTATGATCTTATGAACAGATGCTGTCTCATTCATAATATCTTTATATTTTTTTTGCTCCAGCAGGCTGATCACCTGTTTCTTTAGAGGTTGCACTATGATGATTTCCCTTTATAGCAACTGAAGTTGATCTCAGGCCTTTTCTTTATAAGGGCAGTAGCCACTCTTCCTGAAATCTCAGATAAAATTCTTATGATACTCTTTAACTTTCTGAGCAAAGGACTTAGCAAATTCATAGCAATTTGACTCGTCCTCCAGAGACGGTTTATAAAGGACCTGCACACCTGGTTCAACAACTTCCAGCTTCATTCTATTGAATTCTTCATATGCCTCTTTTACTGCTCCACCTCCCCAGCCAAAGCTTCCGAAGGCCCCCATTATCCTGTTTTTAGGACGCAACCCCCTCAGGTGAGTCAGGAACTCGGCGACGGATGGAAATAAAATATTGTTGAGGGTAGGGCTCCCAATGAGACAACCACGTGATTTCCAGAATTCTTTTATTGCAACGCTCATAGGCGTGGACCTGAGTTTTATTACTTTGCAATCAAGCCCTTCGTCTTTTATCCCCTGCATTATCGGAATAGTCATGCGTTCAGTGCTGTGCCACATGGTGTCATAAATTACGGATACGCTCAAATTGGCCTTCCCGTTTGCAAGATCAAGATATCTTTGCAAGATATGTGCTGGGTCTCTTCTCCATATTACTCCATGGTCCGGAGCAATCATATCTATCTCCAGCCCGAGTTTCTGTACCTCGGAAATCTTTGATTTGATCAGCGGGCCAAATGGCATAAGGATGTTTGCATAATAATCGATTACAGAATCTTCAAGCTCCGCATTAGAGGCACACTCAATAAACTCATCATCAAACCGTGCGGAAGTAGCAATGTGCTGGCCGAAGGCATCCTGAGAAATTAGGAGTTTTGCTTCTTTGACATACGTCATCATGGAATCAGGCCAGTGAAGCATCGGGGTTTCCAGAAAAACAAGATTATATTTCCCTGTATTAAGTGTGTCTCCGGATTTAACAATCTTAAAATTCCACCTGGATGTATCGAAATGCCTGTCAAGGCCTTTCTTCCCTTTGCTGGTAATATAAATAGTTGCCCCTGGCGCAAGCGCCATAATCCTGTCAATACTGCTCGCGTGGTCAGGCTCGATGTGGTTAATAATTAAATTCACGATCTTTGAGGGGTCTACCAGATACTTGATATTGTCTATCGTATGCCTCGAAAAATCTGATTTAACCGTATCGACAAGAGTGACCTGTTCGTCCATTATAAGATAGTTGTTATAGGTCGTTCCATCAGGTGTAACATAACCATGAAAATCCCGTACTGCCCAGTCAATCGCACCAACCCAGTATATATCCGGTTTTATTTCTACTGTTTTCACTTGTGCCTCCTCTTCATAAAATTATCAGAATTGTAGCAGTAAAAAAAGCGCCTTGCAAGTATGTTTTTAAAATAGTATTAAATAATACTGGAATTGAGGCTGATTTTGCCTATAAACTAAATCTATTTTCAAAGAATTAATTTTCATATTATAATTACACTATGAAAAAAGGCAGGGTGCATTTGATCATTCATGGATTTGTTCAAGGGGTCTTTTATCGCGCCAGCACACGAGAAACTGCCGTGAGGCTTGGATTAAAAGGATGGGTCAGGAACCTGCCGAATGGAAATGTCGAAGCTGTTTTAGAAGGCCCTGTAGATAAGCTTCAGAAAGCCATTGAATGGTGTCAGGAGGGACCGCCTGGTGCAAGAGTCACAAAAATTGACCATAAATGGGATGATTATTCGGGAGAGTTTACCGGATTTGAAGTAAGATATGGCTAGTAAACTACATTAACTAATCTCTTGAACTGCCTGTATTTAAATCAATTTGAAGCAATTGCCACTGTTCGCATCCTCCTGTTGTGATATAATTTTCCCTTTTGCCAAGCCCTTTAATATCATTGACAACATCGTATTTAGGTGTGGATAATATCACATGATTCAAACAGAGCCTCTGGCGCTCAACTCAAATCATGGGATAGATAAGCAATCAGCCTATGCATTATCTCAGATAAATGGGGCTGAACTGTATGACCTCTTTGCGACAGCACGCAGGGTCAGGGAAAAGTTCAGAGGTAATAAAGTTGATTTATGCTCAATTGTTAATGCTAAATCAGGGGCATGTCCTGAGGACTGCTCATTTTGCGCCCAGTCCTCATATAGTAAGACACATGCAAATAACTATCCCCTTTTAAATAAAGAAAATATTCTGGAGGCAGCTCTCTACGCAAGACAGCATGGAGTGAAGAGATTTTGCATAGTCACCAGCGGCAAAACACCTTCCAATAGAGACCTGGATAAGATATGCTATTTTATATCCGACCTCAGGAAGTATGAAATATTGCCATGCTCTACTCTCGGCATGCTGGATCCCGAACAGTTAAGGCAGCTTAAAGAAGCAGGCCTGAACAGATACCATCACAATCTGGAGACTTCAGAAGCATTTTTCAGTGAAATCTGCACGACTCACACTTATCAGGATAAAATGAAAACCATCAGCGCTGCCAAATCTCTTGATCTTTCATTATGCAGCGGGGGGATATTCGGCCTTGGAGAATCGTGGGAAGACCGCATTGAGATGGCGTTTGCCCTGAAAGATATAGGTGTTGATTCTGTTCCAATCAATTTTTTTACGCCGGTAAAAGGGACCCCGCTTGGAGACCGGGAAATGCTAAGTCCGCTGGAGGCGCTGAAGATCATCGCTATATACAGGCTTATTCTGCCTGAACGCGAGATCAGGGTGTGCGGCGGAAGACCAGTTACGCTTCGTGATCTGAATTCACATATTTTCATGGCCGGGGCTGACGGGCTTTTACTTGGCAATTACCTTACAACAAAGGGAAGAGACCCGCGGGAAGATTTGCAAATGATTCATGATATGGGGCTTGAGATATAATGTCACGCAGACAGCAATACAGCATAAGAATGAGATCATCAAAAACAGGGGGGCATGTGTCCGGAGCTGAGGGTATTTATGAAAAAACCGATATCAGCAATATTGTAAAAGAGTACACAGAAAGGGCACTGATTCACGATAAAGGTTCTGCTGATGAAATACGTCTTACAATAGAGGAATTAAAGGAAAAACCCAAAAAAATATCCTCACTCCCACTTTACTCACTGAACACAAAAAATGCCGGAGCTGCAAAAAAAGCCGCCAGGAAAATTCTCACATCCGTAGGAATAACCGAACGGGCAATTGAGGAGGCCTTCAGCGCCCTCGATGTCGGTATTACCATGAGAGGCGCCATGCTGATGAACATTGAAGGTGTAAGGCTGGAGCCGGACCTCCTGCGGGGCGTCAGGGTAACGCGGATGGGCATTACCAAAACAGCAGCATCGGATCTATCCAAAAAACTGGGGAGACTCGCCCTGAATAACAGCACCGTAAAAGAGGCGCTTGTCCTTGCGAGCAAGGTCCATAAATATCGGATGGTGCTCGGTGAACTCTGTATATCCGACGACCCTAACTATACGACCGGGTATGTAGCCACTCGTACTCACGGCTATATCAGGCTTCCACACATAAAGAAAAGGGGAGTGCCATTCGGAGGCAGGGCTTTTTTTATTACAGGTGGAGAAGTTAAAGACCTTATTAAGTACCTTCAAATAACGCCCGTATTAATAAGCAATATTAAGCAGTGCGAAGGAGTAGTGACGTTAAAGGAAATCCTCGAACGCAGGGCGCATCGATAATCCTCCTGCAGCCGACACTGAATTTTGTGAAATACCGGCGGTTAACCGATTGCAACGTTAGATTTTCATGTATAGATCACTTATCAAGGACATCAAATTATTTCTGAAAACCTCGATTACTTTTCTTCTTCTCTCTGTTATTAATATCAGTAATACTGTATATGCTGAGAGACTGATATCGTCCGGTATTCAAGCGGATTACGTGCTTGTCGAGAAGTCGTTAAAACATTTGACCCTCTTTAATGATGAAAGACCGATTAAAACATACGACGTGGCGCTCGGGCGGAACCCTAAAGGCCCGAAACTGACAGAAGGAGACCTCCGTACCCCCGAAGGCCGTTATATTATTGACTCGCGCAACCCTGACAGCAAATATCACCTATCGTTACATATATCATACCCGAATGAGGTGGATCTGCAGATCACAGAGATCGCAGGGGTTTCACCCGGCGGTAACATAACGATTCATGGCACCGGAGAGGAATATGCATGGATGGGTGACTTCCATGACGTTGTGGACTGGACTAATGGGTGTATTGCAGTAACAAATGAAGAGATTGAGGAAATATGGAAGTTGGTCCCGGACGGCACACGCATAGAGATTATCCCATGATTATATGACCCCGATAGGCCATCTTACAGTTTCCTATATCACCGGAAAATCCTTCGGAAAGTTATCGCTGACTGCATTGATTATAGGAAGCGTATTGCCTGATATTGATTTTATATTTCTGTTGTTTGACTGGTTTAATCAGGTCCATAGAGTAGTAACTCATAACTTCTTTTTTATACTGCTGGCTTCTCTTTTAGCCGTGCTGTTAGCTGATAAAGGAAGAAAACAGCTCACCGGATTAAGTTTATTTCTGGGCGGATTGTTACATTTGATGATTGATTCATTCATGGACAATAACCCGACTAACGGCATAGGCATAGCCTCGTTGTGGCCGTTAAGTGATAATTTCTTTTCCCCCTTTAATCTCTTACATGCATCTTTAAACACTCCAGGATGGAATGAACCCATGGCAATGATCAGGACTCTCATTCCCGGGATGCTTTATGAAGTTCCCTTTTATATAATGTCCATTTTTTTACTATTAAAACAAAAGAAAAATAACTGCTAATATATGCAGGTATTTCAATATGCCAAATAATAAGCCGGGGCATCCTAATGATGGAACTAAGTCTCCTTCATCGCTGTATTATTTAACGACAAACAATGAATGTTCTTCTCGCTCTGTCCTCTGTATTTGCAGAAAAGATAGTGAATCTCTTGACAAACATATTAATTTTCTTTAACATTTTCAATATCATTTAGGATGTTACCTGAGTTGATTTAAATAATATTAAAGGCGCGTAGCTCAGTGGGAGAGCGCTTCCTTGACACGGAAGAGGTCGCTGGTTCGATCCCAGTCGTGCCTACCATAACAGCATTCAGTAGTCAGTTACAACTATGAAGATATTCATATTACTTAACGCTGATAGCTGACAGTCATAAAAGGGAGGAATTCAGTATTTTAGAATCATCAGAGAGCGACAAGGAACTTCTGGAGATATATCGTCATAGTACCTCCCATATAATGGCCCACGCAGTAAAAGAACTTTTCCCTGACACAAAGCTTGCCATTGGACCATCCATAGCAGACGGCTTTTATTATGACCTGGATTGCGCTCACAGCATTACCCAGGAAGACCTGACTGAGATCGAGAAAAAGATGAAGGACATTATAAAGGCGAGGCGGCCCTTTGTCAGAAAAGAAATGTCCAGAGATGAGGCAATAAAACTTTTCAGCGGGATCGGTGAAACATATAAGGTTGAGCTGTTAAATGAAATAAAGGATGATACGGTGACTGTCTATGAAGAAGGTGACTTCACGGACCTCTGCCGTGGCCCGCACCTTGAATCAACCGGAAAGGTCAAGGCTTTCAAACTCTTGTCCGTCGCCGGCGCTTACTGGCGCGGTGATGAAAAAAACAAGATGCTCCAGCGCATATACGGTACTGCATTTCCTTCCAAAGATGATCTTAAAAAGCATCTGGATTTCCTTGAAGAAGTTAAGAAAAGAGACCACAGGCGACTTGGGAAAGAACTGGATCTGTTCAGTTTAAACGATGATATCGGTGCGGGACTCGTACTATGGCATCCAAGAGGCGCGGCCATAAGGCGGGTGATAGAAAATTTCTGGCTTGACGAACATCATAAAGCCGGCTACCAGATCCTTTACACCCCTCATATGGCAAAACTGGATCTCTGGAAAAAGACCGGCCATCTCGATTTTTATAAAGAGAATATGTATTCACCCATGGAGATAGAGGGGCTTGAATATGAAATCAAACCCATGAACTGCCCCTTTCATGTATCAATATTCAAGAGCCATTTAAGAAGCTACAGGGAACTGCCTATACGGTTTGCGGAACTCGGTACGGTTTACCGCTATGAACGCTCCGGGGTGCTTCACGGCCTTTTGAGAGTACGCGGTTTTACTCAGGATGATGCCCACATATTCTGTCGTGAAGATCAGATTGAAGATGAAGTTTTAAGGGTGCTGGACTTTACATTATTCATTCTCAAAACCTTTGGCTTTTCTGATTATGATATATACCTGTCAACAAGGCCTGAAAAATATGTTGGCACTGAAGACGGATGGACAAAGGCAACCAGCGCACTGGAAAAGGCGCTTGTAGAAAAGGGGCTCAAATATGAAATAGATCCGGGGGAGGGCGTTTTCTA
>JAGVNU010000012.1 GCA_020053105.1 Thermodesulfovibrionia bacterium | reverse complement strand
CGAAGCCGAGTCCTACGAGAGCATGGAATGCCTGTTCAGGGGCTGCCTGCTTTACGATATAATAAAAACCCGCAAGACCTATAATTCCGAGACCAACAACCATAACGCCGGTCACCGAGCCGCCCTTAAAAGCAAGGCCGAGTGCAGCCTGGAGCCCCTTGTGGGCTGCCTGTGCTGTGCGCACATTGGCCCGCACTGATACCATCATGCCTATGTATCCGGCGACCGCCGAACCGACCGTGCCGACGACGAACCCTATTGCCGTCCAGAGCCCGAGGAAAGACAGAAGCACCGTCAAAGGTACCGCAACCATAGCGACTGTTTTGTACTCACGTGCAAGGAACGCCATTGCGCCTTCTTTTACCGCATTCGAGATCCCCTGCATCTTCGCATTCCCTGCATCCTGTTTTGATACCCATATTGCAGTTATCACAGCGTATATCACGCCTAATACTCCGCAACCCAATGCAAACAAAATAGTATTACTCATACAACCTCCTTTCAATATTTAATTAGAAGTTTTTAACGGTTTTTCCCTGCCTGAATATTTTGCAAAGCATATAGCTGTTGCCCTGTAGAATATATGGGCTAATTTTGAATAAGGAAGATAGATAAAAAGAGAGAATACAAAAACCAGATGCACAAAATAAATAGGGTAAGCCAAGACCGCCTTATCTGCCAGCCTTGTTACTTCTGCTAATATTCCCGAGACCGCTATGGTGAATATAATAAATATTAAAAGCCAGTCAAAATAGCTTCCTTTGCCAACCTTGGCTGCATTCTTGAATCTGTTTGCAATCATCAGTAAAACACCTAAAAGAAGAGCAATGGCTCCAATATTCCCAAAGAGTTTAACCGGGTGACCCAGGGAAAAAGGAGACTCCACATGCATGAAATCAATGTAAAGAACACCTATGGCAGTAGCAATACCCAAAAACACAAAACCGTAAACCACAAGAAAGTGCGACAAGAACCTGTCTCTGCTTACAGTGCAATCCTTGAATCTGCTATGGCCTAAAAACTCTTTAGCTGTTTCAACTATACTGCCTGTCAAATTGCCTGAAGTTACTCCGCCTGTCTGCTTCATATCTTTCCAGAATTTCATAAGTCCCAGGATACCTATTGCAAAGCCGAAAATAAGGGCCGGCGTAAAAGTAAACTGGATTGCCTCAACTGAAAAAAGCTTGATAAATTTTATTTCGCCTTCAGGTATACTGCTGAACCCGCTCACAGCTAACAGTATTAAAGCCGGAATCAGAAAAATAATCGGGAAGAATATTTTACTGTTCACAAGCCCTGACATAAAACCGGGAACTGAGTACTGCTGTATGCTTTGTTTCCTGATTGCGCCAAGCACCTCTCCGGGCTTTGCGCCTCTTGGGCAATAAGCAGTGCAGTCATTACACTGGTGGCAGAGCCATACATCAGGATTGCCTTTGAATTTATCACTGAGCCCCCACTGCGCCCATACCATCTCTTTTCTGGGAAACGGGTTATTGTCAGGAGTTACATTGCAAACAACTGAACAGGTGGCGCACTGATAACATTTTTTCAAGGACTCGCCGCCTGAGGCAATAACACCTTTAACAAAATCCAAGTCTGGTTTTATTACTGTTGCCTCTGCCATCTATTACCTCCAATTACGGATTTTGCCACAGACTTTTACTGACTAAAAATATTTTTTCTTTCTTCTCTTTGTTTTTATCTGTAGCTAAATTCTTCACGTCTGTGTGAGTCAGTGGCTAAAATTATAATTCTTTAAACGGATTCGGACCTATTTCTTCCACCCTTGCGACAAAGTCCTCTATCATCTGGGGGAGTTTGTCATATTCCGATATAGCAACCTGTACAAGCTGGCATCTATCAGACTCAAGCTGCAATTTGTCGAGTGTCTCCTTGACCTTGCTGAACCTGTAGTTTGCAAGCTCGCTGCCCTTTATAAAGTGACACTGATAGTTTTCACCATATTTACAGCCTAAAAGCATCATTCCGTCAATTCCCTTTGAAAATGCATCTGTAACCCATACCAGGTTCATTGAGCCAAGACACCTGACGGGTATTATTCTTACCTTCGGATTTAATTTAATGCGTTTTATCGCAGCGCTGTCTAATGCAGGATAAGCGTCATTCTCACATGCCAGCACTATTATCCTGAATTCGTCTTCATCCACTTCTATGGACTTTATCATCGAACCGACTAAATCAACACTGAAGTCTTTGAATGATACAATTCTTTCAGGACAGGCGCCCATACATGTGCCGCATCTGCGGCAGCGGTTAATCTTGTAAAATGGCGTGCCCTTTTCATCCTCTTCTATTGCGCTGAAGGGACATTCCTCTGTGCATCTCTTGCATGAAGTGCATTTAATCATCAAAGGATCAGGGAAGGTTATATCCCAGGCCCTTGGATGGACTGCAATGCCTTTTGCAACATGTTCAACGCACTGTATTGCCTTTAATGCCGCGCCTGCCGCATCTTCTGTGGCATCTGCTATGGTCATAGGCTGTTTTACACAGCCTGCTGCATAAATTCCCGTCCGTCTTGTCTCGTACTGAAAACATATGAAGCCTGAGTCTGCAAACCCGTATGCGCCTTCAAGCGATGGGATTTCAGGCCCCTGCTTGTATGCAAGATTCAAGATGAATTCCGGCTTTGGTGTGTTATCAAGATATTCCTTCTTTGCTACATCGCCTTTCTTACCTGCTTCAGTAAGCCCGTCAAGATATTCCTGCGGGGCGCGTGTCGCAGGCACTATGCCTGTTGCAAGGACAACCAGGTCAGCTTCAACCTTTATTTTCTCTCCGAGAAGCGTATTGTCTGCCTCAACATAAAGGTTTCCGTTGCCTCCATCGCTGATGCCTGTTACCTCAGCCTTTGTCAATAACACACCCGGATCGTTTTGCATAGTTTTATAGAAAAGTTCTGTTTGCCCCGGGGTCCTGATATCTTTATAAAAAATCATTGCCATTGCATCGCTGTTTTTCTCTCTTACATATTTCGCCTGTTTAAGGGATGTTGCACAGCAAAATGATGAGCAATACGGGAGATGGTTCGGATCCCTTGAGCCTGCGCACTGTATAAAGGCAACCTTCTTTGCCTCTTTACCATCAGACGGACGGGTTATCTTTCCCTTCTTTGCCATCTCTTCCATCTGAACATTTGTGATAACATTCGGCTTGCCATAGCCAAGATGCTCAAGCTTTGAGGCGTCGTACGGCTTCCATCCGGCAGCCATAACAACAGCGCCGACCCTTATTGTCTCGCTTGTTCCGTTGGTTTTTATAGTTACATCCAGGAGGCCGGGCTGCCCGTCTGTCTTTTCTATTGTTGCTGATTTATATATTTTAATATTCGGATTTGATTCAACTTCTTTAATCTTGCTGAAGACTATCGGCTCTTCCAGCTTCTCGTAAGGATATTCTCTTGGAATCTGCTTATAAAGTTTTGCGCCCCACCCGCCTAATGCAGCCTCTTTCTCAACAAGCACCACCTGATAACCTGCATCGGCAGCCTCAAGCGCTGAGGTTATTCCTGAAATGCCGCCGCCGATTACAAGTATTGTCTTGCTCAGGTCTGGAAGGATATTTGGTTCCGGCAGGTCGCCTTTCTGCGCCTTGATTATCCCCATTACCATATAATCATCTGCAAGACTCTGCGCATCACTGCTCATCGGCTCCTGGGTCCAGGCAACGAATTCACGCAAATTAACCCTCTCTGTTATCGTGCCGGGGAAATCAAACTCATTGGTTTTCACACGCGGGGAACATGCGCCTATAATTAAAGTATTTGTGCCTTCTTTTATATCATTCTTTAAAAACTCCAAACCTTCGGGACTGCATAAAACCTGGTGCTCTTTTATAATATCTGCAGAGACTTTGCCCTTTAATGCGGCCCTTTTTCTGAGTTTTTCTATATCAACCGCTTCACCAATGCCGCAGCCTTTGCAGATATATACCCCGAATTTCTTTTCCATCTATCCAGACCTCCTCGCACTCTGAATGGTTTTGATTGCAACCCCTGTTGCATCCTGAACCGACTTTGCAACATCAACGGGACTCTTTAGAGTGCCCACGGCAAACATGCCCTTCTTTAAATAAGAGGGCACTACAAAACCATCATGTGTATATGAAATTTCGCCGGGTATTCTCGATGCCTTTGTCGACGGCACCATACCGGCTGCAAGTACAACCATGTCATATTTTTCAGTAATCTTCCTGCCTGCAAGCACATCTTCCACTGTTACTTCAACATCGCCTGTTGAAGCATCTTCAGTAATCTTTGCAACCTTGCCTTTTGTAAGCGTTACATTCGGATCCTCTTTGACCTTCCAGTAAAACTGCTCGTATCTGCCCGGCGTCCTGATATCTATGTAAAATATGCGCACCTTTGAATCAGGATACTGCTCTCTTAAATAAGTGGCCTGCTTTAAAGAAGCCATACAGCATATATATGAACAATACGGCAGGTGGTTTTCATCCCTGCTCCCCGCGCACTGGACAAAGGCAATGTTCTTGGCTTCCTTGCCGTCAGAGGGCCTGAGGATTTTACCTGAGGTCGGCCCGTTCGGCGAAGCCAGCCTCTCCATCTGCATGTTGGTTATTACATTCTTAATTTTTCCGGCTCCGAGATTATCCAGCTTTGTTACATCATACAAATCCCAGCCCGTTGCAAGCACAACAGCGCCTACATTCAGATTTACAGTTTCCGGTTTCATGTCAAGATTAATTGCATCATATTTGCATGCCTCAACGCATTTTGCACAGGATTTCCCTTTACAGTGTTTGCCGTCAATGACATATTTAAACGGGAATGCCTGGTTGTGCGTAATGTATGCAGCCTTTGTATTATCCATGCCGAAATTAAATTCATTCGGCATCTGAACCGGACACACCTCTGTGCAGGCATTGCATCCCACACACTTGTCATTTATGAACCGCGGATTAAGTTTTATAGTGACATTGTAATTCCCTTCCTGTCCCGATATACTCTCAACCTCTGCAAGAGTATGGAAGGCAATGTCCGTATTATTTTTAATCCTTTTAAAGTTTATTTCCAGCCCGCAGTTTGGAGGACACAGCTTTGGAAAATATTTATTTAGCTGTGTTACCCTGCCTCCTAAAAACGGGGTTTTCTCAACAATAACCGCATCAAAGCCTGCCTCAGCCGTTTCAACCGCAGCAGTCAGCCCGCTAAAGCCGCCTCCGATTACTAAAACTTTTTTCTTCTCAGCCATCTTTTTCCTCCTTGGGGCAGTGAGTCAATTTTCGTATGCCTTTTGTAGTCTTGCTACAGGGTTACCACATTCTTGTCATTCCGACTTGTCTGCCTGTCCGGTAGGCAGGTTCGGAATCGTTGTTTAGAAAGATTCCCGACAAGCGGGAATGACGAAAATAGTGCCGTAACCTTCTAAACTCAAATAATAAAATCCTCTTACACGCTAATTGTAAATGCGGATTGTAAAATGCAAAAAGTTTATTGGGAATCATTTTACATTTTACAATTTACATTTTGCAACTTATTAAAGAATGGGGAGGGCAGCGCCCTCCCCATTTAACTCAATCCTACTTGAACATCTGAACGTACGGCACCTTCTTTAATTCCCAGGTATTAGTCTCTGCCGTGTATTTAGAGTTTGTAAAGCATTTCCAGTTCACATCATCAATCTTGTTATGGTCACCCCTGTAGTAGTAACCGGGATATCTGGACTCCTCCCTGAACAAGATATGTCTTGCATGTGCCTCGACCGACAGAATTCTGTGGTAGTTTTCAAAGCACCTTAAGAGCTCATGAAGGTCTTTTGCTGCCATCTTGTTGGCATCCTCTTTGAGCATCTCGAGCAGTTTCAAACCTTCTTCAAGCATAGTCCTTGATGTCATATACCATGTGGCTACTCCGCCGAAGTATTCATCCGATATCTTCATAAGTCTTGCCTGAAGCGCTTTGGGTCCGATATAGTTTGGATTGACGCCCGGCTCTGTTGTATATGTTTTATATTTCTCATAGACCTCAAACGGCAGATAGAGTTCAGCCGCGATCTCATCAAGGGACAGTTTTGGTGAAGGCTTGTAGCTTGCATTGTCAAGGATATAAGCTATTGCAGCCTTTCCTGCCTGTCTTCCTTCTGCATGTGAGCCTGATGAGAATTTGTGGCCTGATGCGCCTACAACGTCGCCAGCCATGAAGAGACCGGGTACGGTAGACATTCTGTTATATCCCCAGCTGTAATGTTCCGGTGTGCCGGGAATATCGCCAGGTCCGCTTACCCAAAACCCTGCGCAGCCTGCATGTGAACCAAGGAGATACGGCTCTGTCGGCATAATCTCGGAAACAGACTTATCCGGCTCAATGTTCTTTGCTGCCCATAGAGACGCCTGTCCGATAGCCATGTCAAGGAAGTCTTCCCATGCCTCTGCCTCAAGGTGTTTCATCTTCTTTTTGCCTTCTTTTTCACCAAGTTTCTCAGTGAAGGCTGCGCCTAAGGCTGCCATTGCATTAGGGGTCTGCATAAGGATCGGGCCTCTGCCGTCCTTCATAGCTCTCATCATGAGATGGTTCCTGATAGCTGTACCCATACCTTTTGCATAGTCTCCGTATCTGGCTATCGCATCATCAAGATACTCCTTGTCCGCACAGTAATCATTGCCATAGCTGTCTGTTGCCTTTGCTTTAAAGAACAGGAACCATGCGCCGACCGGGCCATATCCATCTTTAAATCTTGCGGGCACGAATCTGTTCTCCATTAAGGTCAGCTCAGCGCCGGCCTGCATTCCAAAGGCATAACCTGAACCGCAGCTAAATACCGGGTACCAGGTCCTTCCCATACCTTCACCAACTGACCTTGGTCTGAAGCAGTTGACTGCTCCGGCAGTTGCACAAATCATTGCCTTTGCTTTAAAAGAATAGATCTTGTTTTCTCTTGTGCTGAATCCAATGGCTGCTGCTACATTTTTCCCATTTGTATCCTTTACAGCCTTCACAATAAATACTCTTTCAAAATGGTTCTGCGCCATGCCGGTTTTTTCCCTGTTGGTCTGAAGGGCCTTTTTTGCAGCCTCGGCAACAACAACCTTATAGGACTCACCATTAATCATTATCTGCCATTTTCCTGTTCTGACCGGCGTGCCGCCCTCTTTTAATGATTTCTTCCCGGCCTCCGCAGCCTGAAAACCGTCAAGTGAAAATCCGTCATCGCCTTTTTTCCAGATCGGGAGTCCCCACTCTTCAAAGAGGTGGACGCTGTCATCAACGTGTCTTCCAAGGTCAAACACCAGGTCCTCCCTGATAATACCCATCAGGTCGTTCCTTACGTATTTGACATAGTCAGCGCATTTATTTTCACCGACATAGGTGTTGATAGCTGACAGTCCCATTGCAACAGCGCCGCTCCTGTCAGTTGCAGCTTTATCTACCAGGACCACCTTCAGTCCCTTTGCATTGGCCCAGCGGCATGCCTCATAAGCTGCTCCGCATCCTGCCATACCGCCGCCCATGATCAAGAGATCACAGTCAACTTCGGTTACTTCAGGTTTTTTACAATATGAAAATGTACAGGTTTCTTTTTCCATTATTTTTTCACCTCCTTTAATTATTCTTGTCTTGCCGGGGAATTAAAAAATCCGGGCTGTTTAATAGTTGCGAAATCGGGTTCCGGCTTTCCCTTATACGGGTCAACTGAACCTTCAACCGTAGTTCTGATAGGGAATTTGAATCTCTTCAGAATTCCATTTCTGAATTTAATTGTCCACATAATCGAGTCAGTGCCTCTCAAAGGAATGGTGCTGGACCCGAGTGGAACGAAGTCTGAATAACCCCTCACTTCTATAGCCTGCTGAGGGCAAATCTTTACACAGTTAAAGCACTCCCAGCACTGCTCCGGCTCCTGATTGTAAGCCTTCATCTTTTCTCTGTCCAGGGCCATTAAATCGTGAGGACAGATATACTGACATGCAGTCTTGTCCTGCGCCTTGCAACCGTCACATTTTTCAGTGATTACGAAACTTGGCATTGTGATACCTCCTTCTTTGGATTTTTTAGACTTAAAATAAGTCTTTGTGAATAGCCTTTAATAAAACATAAATTTAACTTTCAAGACTCTGGTAATATTTAATCAGAATATCAGCCACTTCAGGACGTGCGAACTCTTTAGGTAAAGCAATACCCTTGCCTAACATTTCACGAACTTTTGTACCTGAAAGCAGAACGAAGTCTTCTTTTGTATGATCAGGCGCTTCACACATCATCATAACCTTGCCCAGTTTCTTCGAGTATGCGGTGTGGTCAGCTCTGAAGATTTCAATTAGAAGTGCGCCGGCAGGAACTTCCTTATCAAAGATAGTTTGAGCGTCGAATGGACCGTAGTGATCACCAACACCTGCATGGTCACGGCCAACAATAAAGTGAGTTGCGCCCATGTTCTGACGGAATATAGCGTGCAATACACCTTCGCGCGGACCGGCATAAAGCATATCAAAACCGTAACCGGTAACCATTGCGCTGTTTGGTTTGAAGTACAGCTCAACCATTTTACGGATCGCAGCATCACGAACAGGCGCCGGGATATCTCCTTTTTTCAATTTACCAAGTAACATATGAATAACCAGGCCATCACACCCT
>JAGVNU010000043.1 GCA_020053105.1 Thermodesulfovibrionia bacterium | reverse complement strand
CAGCAAGGTGGATTTGCAGGAAGTCTCCAATGCAATTCAGCAGGCAATGAAAGAGATCGGACAGAGGTTTGATTTCAGGGGGAGTAAAAGCAATATAGATCTGGACAAGATCAAGAATGAAATGGTCATAGTATCCGATGATGAATATAAGCTGAAAAATGTAATCGACATATTGCAGAGCAAACTGATTAAAAGAGAAGTGCCTCTGCAGGCATTGGATTACGGGAAGGTTGAAGCTGCTGCTTCAAACACAGTAAAACAGATCATTACCCTGCAGCAGGGGATTCCGACTGAAAAAGGCAAAGAGATTGTTAAGTTCATCAAGAATGCGAAACTCAAGGTGCAGGCGGAGATTCAGAAAGACCAGCTCCGCGTCAGGGCCAAAAAGATAGATGACCTCCAGGCGGTCATTAAGCTGCTGAAGGAACAGGACTTCGGGATTCATATAGAGTTTTTGAATTACAGGTAATTAGAGAAATTCCAAAATTCAAATCCCAAAATCCAAATAAATTCCAAATCCCAATGACAGGGTATGAGTCCAAATTGTGCTTTGTATTTTGGTGATTGGTATTTATTTGTCATTTGGTGCCTGGAGCTTGGGATTTATTATTTGAAAAAGCATTTAATTTGATTGTTGTATAATACGCTCTATGGGTCTTTGGGATGACATAAGGCATGATTTCAAAACCGTTTTTGAGATGGACCCGGCTGCCCGGAACAGGCTTGAGGTTATTCTGTCCTATTCGGGGTTCCACGCGATTTTCTTTCACAGGATCAATCATTTGCTGTGGAAAGCGCATGTCCCCTTTTTCCCCCGGTTCTTTTCCCAGCTATCCAAAATTATTACCGGCATAGAGATACATCCTGCGGCAAAGATCGGAAGAGGATTTTTCATAGACCATGGGATGGGGGTGGTCATTGGGGAAACCGCGGAGATAGGCGAGAACGTGCTTCTTTATCAGGGGGTCACCCTCGGAGGCACGGGCAAGGAAACGGGCAAGAGGCATCCGACCCTCGGGAGCAACATAGTTGTGGGCGCAGGGGCAAAGATACTCGGGGCCATTACTATAGGGGACAATGTTAAGATAGGCGCCAATTCCGTAGTGCTGCATTCCGTGCCCAGGAACTCCATTGTTGTCGGTGTTCCGGGGAGGGTGATCAAGAAGAGGGTTGTGAAGATGTTTGCAGACGGGCCGGTGGAAATGCTTGATCATGTGCATATCCCTGACCCGATGGAAGAGAAATTCGAGGAGATCAAAGCGCATATAAATGAACTTGAAAGGAGAATAAGCGGTTTGGAAGGCAAGGGTGAAATGATAAAGGTCTATAACACGATGAGCGGGGGAAAAGAAGACTTTGTGCCTCTCGTTCCCGGTAAGGTAAATATGTATGTATGCGGCATAACGGCGTATGACGTATGCCATCTCGGCCACGCCAGAAGCGCAGTGGTGTTTGACATCATAAAGAGGTATCTGAGATACAGGGGATATGAGGTCACTCACACGAGAAATATTACGGACATTGATGACAAGATCATAGCGCGGGCCGCAAAAGAGAACAGCTCCACCGAAGAAGTGGCAAAGAAGTATACCGCAGAGTATTACAGGGACATGGGACTGCTGGGCGTAAGCCGGGCGGACATCGAACCGAATGCGACTGATCACATAAAGGAGATGCTCCAGACCATTCAGGGGCTTGTGGACAAGGGGTATGCCTATCCTGTTGACGGCGATGTTTATTTTGAAGTCGGTAAGTTTGCCGGATACGGCAAGCTGTCTAAGAAGAACCCTGATGACCTCCTCTCCGGCGCAAGAGTAGATGTCGATGAACGGAAGAAAAGCCCCCTTGATTTTGCCTTATGGAAGGCATCAAAAGAAGGTGAACCTTTCTGGGAAAGCCCGTGGGGCAAAGGCAGGCCTGGATGGCATATAGAGTGCACTGCCATGTCATCGAAATATTTCGGAGACAGCTTTGATATCCATGGCGGGGGGGCGGACCTCATATTCCCTCACCATGAAAATGAGATAGCCCAGAGCGAGGCCTATTCAGGAAGGCCGTTTGTGAAGTACTGGATTCATAACGGGTTTATCACTGTTGACAGGGAAAAGATGTCCAAATCGCTCGGGAATTTTTTTACCATCAAGGACATCCTGGACAAATATGAGCCTGAGGTGGTCAGGTATTTCCTGCTTACGGCGCATTACAGGAGCCCGATTGAGTTTTCAGACGTGCAGCTGAATGAGGCTGAACTGTCAATCGACAGGTACTATACAACGGTGATGAGGATCAGTGACTATATTGAGGCTGCCGGGGACAGGGAAAAGCCCGTGCCGTCTTCCGAGCTTGAACAAATGCTCGCGTCTTTTAAGGACAAGTTTCACAATGCTATGAATGACGATTTCAATACTGCCCTGGCCCTTGGAAATATCTTTGAACTTATCAGAGAGGTAAACAGGTTCCTTGACTTAAAACCATCAGGGCAGAAGGCCAAAGGCCTGGTGATTCAAACAAGAGATCTCCTTGCCGAGGTCGGCGGGGTGCTCAATATATTCAACAAAACCGCGAGGGAATGGTACAGTTCTTTAATGAAGATAAAGAAGATCGCTCTTTCAGAGAGTGACCTTCAGGAAAAAATTAATGAACGTCAGAAGGCCAGGGATAATAAGGACTGGGCGGCTGCGGACAATGTAAGAGAAGAGCTTGCTGACAAGGGCATTATCCTTGAAGATAAAAAAGACGGCACTGCATGGAAGATCAAGGTGGGGTGATTCCCCACTGCCATTTTTTCAGCCCGGGGGCATGCCCGTTTACTGCCAGCGCAGCTGCATACCCGGCAGCAGCTTCCAATATTTGAAGCGACCATAGAGCGGCTTTTTGAGCATCTCCATTAATAGCAGCCAGAGCAACATTTGTTTCTGAAGTCATAGAAATCTCGACTTTGTCCAGACCGAAGGACAAACCTGTGCCTTCGGCCTTCAGGTAAGCTTCCTTGCATGTCCAGTAAGTGAAAAAGGCGTCATGCTGTTTATCTGCAGGCAGGGAATTAAATGCAGATATCTCGGCAGGGGAATAAAACCGTTCCACAATATGAGCAATGGCCCGCTTATTATCAATATACTCAACATCCACTCCTATCTTTCTGTCATAAGTAAACGCATAAAGGGCAAGGCCATGGGAATGAGAAACATTGAAACAAATCCGGGCTTCTTTCTCTCCTGCCAGTGAAGGCTTTCCATTACGCCCGTAGATGAAACGCACATCCGCGGGGTCCGATCCGAGATACTGTCCCAATATCACTCTTAGTACTCCCCGTGCCGCAATGAAGTGCAGACGGTCGCGCTGAAAATGAAAGCGTTCCGCCCTCTTTGCTTCATCATCCGTGAGGGTCCGAGCAAGCGCATCTATTTGAAGCTCAGGCTGGTCCAGGAAACAGCGCCAGACGTGAATTTCATTCCGGTCCAGTGATAAATAATCTGGCGGTGAGAGCCATTCTGCAATCATGGAGTATTCGGGTCAAGCGGTCGTCTTATAAGATCATTTATGCGTATGCCCGGTACAGAAGGGATAGTGACGATATTTTCATTTCTTCCGGACTCAATCGGCCTTCCATGTTCATCATATATTTCAGTGACATCAAAAGTCCTGTTCTCCAATCCAGTGGAGAGGAACTCTATTTTGTCGCCGATTTTCAGATTGTTCCTGAGGGAGACAACGGTCTGACCGTTACTGACAGACTGGACGACACCGACGAGTTCGTGGCTCATCCGGTACGCTTTGGCATCATCGTGACTATATCCATTATCAGGGTGTTTGCCGAAAAACATCCCGGTTGTATACCCTCGGTTTGAAGACATTGACAGCTCATGCATCCAATGCTCTTTGATTTTGAATGGCCTCTCCCCGAGACTGTCTACTGCTTCCCTGTATGTCTTAACAACTCCGGCAACGTAATTGATGCCCTTCATTCTCCCCTCAATTTTAAAACTGTTCACTCCTGCATCAGCGAGTTTATCGAGATGCTCAATCATACACAAGTCCCGCGAACTCATCACATATGTCCCTCTGTCATTTTCATAAACCGGGTGGTATTCTCCTGGCCGGCTTTCTTCCATTAACCTGTAGTTCCATCTGCAGGTGTTTGTACACTCCCCCCGGTTCCCGGACCTGTTGTTCAGGAAACTGCTCATATAACACCTGCCAGAATATGATATGCACATCGATCCATGGACAAAGCACTCCAGTTCAAGGGAAACGCTGTCACGGATCTTCCTGATTTCATCAATAGAAAGCTCTCTGGAAAGCACCAGCCTCTTTGCTCCGAGCCTCTCCCAGAATCTGGCAGCCGCGTAATTCGTAATATTGGCCTGGGTGCTTACATGAATGGGTATCCCGGGTGTGAGTTCAGATGCTGTCTCAAAAACTCCAGGATCAGAAATTATGAGTGCGTCAGGGGATATCCCTTTCAGCAGGGCCAGATGCTCCCTGATCAGAGGAATGTCCTTATTATGCGGGAATATATTTATTGTAATATAGACTTTCCTGCCCCTTTCCCTGACAAAAGCAACTGCCTGCCTGAGTTCATCTTCCGTGAAATTGTCCGCCTTTGCCCTCAGACTGAATCCTGACAGTCCCATGTACACAGCGTCCGCGCCATAATGGAGCGCTGTCACGAGTTTTTCATAATCGCCCGCAGGGGCGAGCAGTTCCGGGGTATTCATGGGAATTATTTTAACCTTTTGGAGTTGAGAATTTCTTGTGCAAGCATCATAGAGCAGGGGCATGGCGCGCCATACCACTACATCCAAGCCCAATACACGGCTTCGTAATTTAACAGGTTAACTGCTGATAAGACCGTTGTCCGTGAGCGCTGATTTAAACGCCTGAACAACAACCGGATCAAACTGTGTACCTGAATTTGACTCGATGTCCTTTATAGCGGCCTCTGAATCCAGATGAACAGTGAGTGAGTACTGACTTGTCAGTACGTCAAAGGTGTCTGCCACAACAAGGACCCTTGCGCTAAGCGGGATTTCTTCCTTTTTCTTTGAGAGGGGATTGCCGTCACCATCATACCGTTCGTGATGGTGAAGTATGATATCGGCTGAATTGCTCCAGAGAGATATGGCCTTGATCATATCATGCCCGAGTTTGGGGTGAAGCATGGTTTGCCCCTTATCCCACATGTCATCCGGATCGATCTTCAGCATGCCTATATCGTGGAGAAGGCTGGCATGATACAGGCGTTTCAGTTCGGTATCGGAGAAATTCAGGTGTTTACCGATAAGATTTGCGTAACCTGCCACCCTTCTCGCATGTCCTTTCCTGTTCTGTATGTAGTCCTGCGCTCCGACCAGCATCTCGGTAATATGAATAAAATCACTGTGCTGTCTTTCACTGGCCCTGTTTTGGGCAATGGATATACTTGCCTGGTCTGCGAGACTGTTAAGCAATGCCTCATCCTGCTTTGTGAAATTCCCCTGTTGCTTGTTCCGCAGCTCGATAACACCGATTGTTTCATTGGAATAAATTAGAGGTACGCAGACAACGGACACTGTCTTATGTCCGGACTCATCATCAAAATCAGGATCGAATCCGCTGTCTTTTGAAACATCATTGATCAACACCGCTGCGCCTGTTTCCGCTACCCGTGAGGCAATGCCTTCTCCGGGTTTCAGTATTCTCCCCTGACTTGTCCCGGAACTCATTCGAGAGCTGAATCTGCATTTCAGGTTCCCCTGTTCATCATAAAGCAGCAGGGAACCTGATTCAGCGGAGGTTAGGACCATGGCGGATTCCATAATCTTCTTTAACAGGATGTCCAGGTGAAGTGTCTCCCTGAACTGCTTGGTAATCTCAAAGAGGCTGTTTATCTTTGTATTCAGTTCCTGCGCGGATTCGATGGACGAGTTGGTGGCCTTTGTCGAAAGAATGAGGCCCAGCACCGACACCGCGACCGCAAGAACAAGCAGTATGCCGATATTCAGCGGCGTATTTGAAGCATCTCCTCCTGAGACATAGGGATAAACATATTTAATGGAAAAGTAAACGAGCATGGCCAGGGGAATGATGGACGCGACGAAATACGATATTTTTACCGAACGTCGTATGTTGTCAAAAAAATCTCTGCCTTCAAGGCTGTGCATCGGCATTCTCCGCTTGCTTAAGTTGATTATCTTATCGGAAATTATTGGAGAAAACCTGAGATAGAGTTGGGGAGTTTTTTGTGTTTTTCCTGTCGTCGGGCAGGAAATTGCTTACGGGTGGAAGAGAGAAGGTGATAAAGCTTTATCGTGAGAAATATATCCCCTCTGCGGATTGTGTGAATGGTTTCATTGTATCACAATTCGGATTGTAGCAGCAGGGCAGTATCAAGAAGACTGAAACGGTTTAAGTTTTTTTATTCATAGGTCGATTTAATGCCATAAGGTTAGCGCTTAAGAAATTTCATTAATACGAAGGAACGATTATGCTGAATTTAAATTTAACGATAAAAAGAAAATATTTTATTGTATTAGTTGCTGCACTGACGTGTTTGACCTTCAATATTCATCACTTTGCCGGTGTCAACGATATTGTTGAGGCAGTGGACCAACTCCAGGAGCCTGATCTTGTAATTGAAGAGATAAGAAGCGATCCCGCACGCCCTCTTTCGGGGGACATGGTGGATGTGCTGATAACGGTCCTCAATCAGGGCGCGGGAGAGGCAAGGCCCGGGATACTGATAGGCGCACAGCGGGGCGTCGGGGAAGGATATAATCTTAGAGGTGTCATCGAAGGAGGTCTGGGACCCGGAGAGAGGGGGACCGTGAATGTGGGACGGTGGAGAGTTATAGCCCGTCAGGACATCAACGGCAGATGGACACATAATGAACTCGAGGTG
>JAGVNU010000096.1 GCA_020053105.1 Thermodesulfovibrionia bacterium | reverse complement strand
TCGTGAGACAGTTCGGTCCCTATCTGTTGTGGGCGCTGGAGACTTGAGAGGAGCTGTCCTTAGTACGAGAGGACCGGGATGGACGGACCTCTGGTGTGTAGGTTGTTCTGCCAAGAGCAACGCCTAGTAGCTATGTCCGGATGGGATAACCGCTGAAAGCATCTAAGCGGGAAGCCCACCTCAAGATTAAGTCTCCCCTCCGAGCAATCGGAGCTAAAGGTCGGTGGTAGACTACCACGTTGATAGGCTGGGTGTGTAAGTGCGGTGACGCATTGAGCTAACCAGTACTAATTGACCGTGTGCCTTGACCCCCTTATTCTATGTCCTACAGTAAATTGAAAAGCGAAAGCAAAGCCGGGGTTGTATTCGTTCAGCCCCGGCTTTTTTGCGTACATAATAATTAACTAGCTGACGTTAAAATGAGTTGTTCTATAAAAATGGTGCATTGATTAATAAACTGATTACGATACTTTTCATGCAGCTCC
The DNA here is from genome assembly GCA_020053105.1 of Thermodesulfovibrionia bacterium. GTDB lineage: Bacteria > Nitrospirota > Thermodesulfovibrionia > UBA6902 > UBA6902 > UBA6902. The sequence continues at coordinate 51,147 of JAGVNU010000096.1, read as the reverse complement.
CGTGATGATTCTGCATTAAGCCTATCATTATTAAAATCTGACAACTTCATTTCGCTGCTCACTGTTTTTTTATTAACCCAGCCCTGTGCATTTAAAAATACAGGACTGCCATTATGGCGTGTTTTCCCCGGGGTTTTGTCATTTTGATAAGGCTGCCTTGGCGTTCTACTCCACAATCCCTTAATTAAGTGATATTATTTTCAGGCATATAAATTGCGAGTAATAAATTGAAGAAATTTGCGGTAGGGACAATATGAATCATTTAATGCAACAAGAAACCAGTTCGATAAAGGTAATGGAACGACGGTCTTATCTTAGGATATCCACCAAAATAGATGCGAGGTTCTTTTACGGAAATCTGTTTTATTCCGGAACTGTCTCAAATATGTCTCAAAAGGGCATGTTTATAAATACAAAGAGGCTTCTTCCTTCAGGTTCAATATTTGTCGTTCTTATTCGCGCAGAGAATCAGCTGCTTAAAGTAATCGCCAGGGTCAAACGAAATATCAGAGATAATAACGGCAGTGACGGTATGGGGGTTGAGCTCCTGAGTCCTTCGGCAATGTATGCGGGTTTAGTGAACGAACTGCAGGGTCAATAATCACTCGAGGTTACGGGCTTCATAAATGTCTGCTGTCCCGTGCAGACAATCAGCACGCACTTCCTGAAATAGCGAGAGTACAGCTTAAGTGCATACATAGGTTATATGCCCTTAAACGAGGAGATTATTTCCTGCAGAGTTTTTTTTATGTTGTTTTGTAGATCAATAAACTGCAGTCCGGATTCAAAGGGAGGCAGGGCCACTTCCCTTCTTGTTTTTACTGCAGTAGCCCATACTACGCGGCCGGTCAGGTGTATTTTTTTTTGAAGTCCGCCCGTAAGGCTCATCTTACATCCGGCATCAGGAGATTGAATGTTGGAGGTCCGCAGACATATTCCGCCGAGACTGATATTTTTTATAAACACATCTCCTCCGATGTCGAACTCCCCCTTCAGGGAATGGCCATTGCTGAAACGTTCATGCTGTCTCTTTTCTCTTATAGCTTTTTCTGAAATTGCACTTTTCAGACGCTTGTTTATATTCATCTGGGCATTGGCGAGGTTAAGTAGTTCATCAAGGGAGCAGGGGTGGTCCGGATCGTAGCGGCTGAGTCCTATACTGAGAGAGATTTCATGTCCGTGGTTTTTCTGTTTATGGTAGGCCCCCATAGCATCTTCAATGTGACGACTGATTACTTCTTCAATATCAGGGGCTGGAGGGGTGATGATGAGGACCGAGAATTTATTCCCTCCGATGCGCGAAATGATATCAGATTCACGGAATGTTCTTTTGAGCAGTTTCGCAGTGTCCTGCAGTATCAGATCGCCTGTCTTGAGCCCGTATTTCTCGTTTATGGTCCTTAAGTTATTGACTTCCAGCAGGAGGAGATACAGGCAGCTATTGTTACGGTTTGCCAGTTTATATTGCTGAGATGAAAATTCAAGGAAGCCGCTCCGGTTGAAAAGCCCGGTAAGCTCATCAGTCCTGGAAGATTCGCGAAGCCTGGTCTCCATCTCCTTGCGCAGGGTGATGTCCCTGATTGCGCCTACAGAATGCCACGTTCCCTGACGCTTAAATGAAGAGACCGAGATTTCCACAGGGAACCGGGTCCCGTCTTTTCTTGAAGCATATGATTCCAGCGTCTTCCCGATTATCTGGCACTGCCCTGACTGTTCAAATTTCGGAAGGTGCTGGACATATTTCTTCCGGGCATCCTCTGAAACCAGGATGTCATGCAATTTTTTCCCCTTAACATCTTTCTGCCGGTAGCCGAACATTTTCTCGGCTGCCTTATTGAAATAAGAAATAGTCCCATTGCCATCCATCATGATTATGGCGTCGAGTGAGGTATCCAGCATTGCCCGGTTTTTTTCTTCGCTTTCCCGGAGCATGTCCTCGGTTTTTTTCCTCAGAGTTATGTCTCTTATTATTCCGCAGATACAAGTCTCTCCACCGATTTCATGAGCAGCCGCATTTATTTCGACAGGGACGCAAGTCCCATCTTTCCTGAGCAAACTGATTCCGGAAATCCCGGAGAGGGAACCGCTTTCCGCTACCTTTGCAAATATTTTTGAAACGATGTACTGCTCCTCCAGCGGACACAGCTCAGTAACTGTCATGGTCTTAAGCTCCCTGACAGAATATGCACTCATGTCGGCGGTTTTTTTATTGCAGTCAAGGATTTTTCCCGATACCAGGTCAATAATCAAGATGGCGTCAATGGCGTTTTCAAATAATGTGCGGTATTTTTTGTCTGATTCCAGTCCCCGCTGTTCAGCCTGCTTCCGGATGGTGTCGATGTTTTCAAGCTCCGCGACCCGCTTGCGCAATGCTTTCACTTCATCGTGGAGTTGTTTCTTTTTCCTGCTCTTATCACTCATTGAATGGTCTTGACAGCTATTTTATGCAAGTGATGCAGCCGGTCACTGCAAGTCGTTTGCAATAGACGCAAGGAACTATTCCATAACCTCTCAAATTCCATGTTACTACAAAAAAGAGCACCTGTATAGAGCACCATGTAATCGTGTCAAGCACCATGTAATCGAAATGAGCAATCCCATGCCTCTTCTGTGCGCCGGCGTCTGCCTCGTTATATCCTTTATGACCTTATGGTCATGCAGCGTTAAAATTATAAAATAAGTATGACTTTTCCAATGCCGTGGATCTCTGCTGTCCAGTCGCTCTTTGCGCTGAAGCGTCTGGTTTTGCGCTATTCTGCAATCTTATGGATCGAATGGTCTTTATGCTTGGTATGCTTCTCTTTGTACATCATTACGTCTGCCTGTGAAAGAAGAGCGTCTACGGAGCAGGGATTGTGCGGGTCAAACTTAGAAGTCCCGATACTTAGAGACAATTTGTAGCATCGTCCGCAATGCGTGTTATATTCGTCTAAATTGCGATGAAGGTGGCTGATAACAGCTTCTTCTGTATCAGGAGCTGAAAGGTCTGTCAGCAGCACGGCAAACTCATCTCCTCCAATGCGCGCAATTACATCGGACTTCCGGACGCTGCTCTTTATTATGCCGGCGGCGCCCCATAAGGCCTCATCTCCTGTTTTGTGCCCCAGCTCGTCATTTATTAACTTCAGGTTGTCCAGGTCCAGGTACAGGAGGGACATCCTTTTTTTGAGACGTGCGGCTATGTTGATCTGGTGTTCAGCAAGGGTAAAAAACCCCCTCCTGTTGAAGAGGCCGGTCAATTCATCGGAGACAGCGGCAGCCTGTATTTTATTTTCTATCCTCTTCCGTTCAGAAATGTCTTCAATCATGGCGACAGCATATTTGAAGTTGCCTTTCCCGTCCTTAATAGCAGTGGCAGAAGTATTGCCCCACATAATGCTTCCGTCTTTTCTGAGATAGCGTTTTTCGGCCTTGAAGTTATTTAATTTGCCGTTTGCCACATAGTGAAACAGCTTCAGGCTTTCTTTTGCATCGTCAGGGTGTGTTATCTGAACGAATCCCCGCGATAATTCATCCTGTGTATAGCCCAGCATTTTCTGAAATGACGGATTGGTCTGAAGGGGCCTGCCTCCTGAATCAGCAAAAACTATCCCGACAAGGGAGCTATCGAAGATGGTCCTGAAATGTTGCTCGCTTTCACGGAGCTTGGCTTCCATCTGTTTGCGGTGCGTTATATCTCTGAATAATTCGACCCCTGCAATGACTTCGCCTGATTCCGCCATTAAGGCTGATGCTGTAATGTCGAAATATAATTGTTCTGTCCCGGTGCTGATGGTCCATTCAGCGGTGTGAATTCCGCCGTCTTTGAATACATTTGATAAAGGGCAATTTTCACATATGCCCACATTGCCGGCATAGGCGGTATAACAGCGTTCCCCGGCGTGATCACCGAAGATTTTCTTGTGCGCATCGTTTTGATACAGAATTAAGAAATCAGGATCAGTGAGGGTAATGCCTATGCCGATAACGTCACAGATAGCTGTAGCCGGGAGTCTGCTGATTAACTGTTTATATTTATTGTCCACTTCATTTGTCCCCCGTAAACAGTTTAAATGTCTGTATCGTTATATCAAACATGTATGTTGCGCCGGTGTTCCCCTCTGCGCTGCAACCATGTCTATAATTGCGAGTATATCAAAATCGGAATGAAAATCAAGTTTGTTTATGTTACGTCAAAATGAGCCCCTGTCCAGTGTCCGGTACTGAATTGCCTCTGAAATATGCTCCGCGTTTATATGGTCCGAGCCGGCCAGGTCCGCAATGGTCCTGCTGACTTTAAGTATTCTCGTATAAGCCCTGGCGGACAGTCCGAGTTTATGCATTGCGGTTTCAATAATGTTCTGGGCCTCGGTATTGAGTACGCAATATTTTTTAATGTGCTTTGAACGCATCTTTGCATTCGAGTAAATGCCGTCTTTACGGAACCTATCAATCTGCACCTGCCTTGCTCCCTGCAGACGTTTGCGGATATGCTCCGAGGTCTCCCCGCAGTAATCTTTTGAAAGGTCCTTATAGGGCACGGCAGGCACTTCAACATGGATGTCTATCCTGTCAAGCAACGGTCCTGAGACCCTTTGCCTGTATCGATGTACCTGAAAGGGCGAACATGTGCATTGATGACGCGTGTCTCCAATGTATCCGCAGGGGCATGGGTTCATCGCGCAGACGAGCATGATTGAGGCCGGATACGTGATGGAAGTCAGCGCCCTTGAAATGGTTACAGAGCCGTCTTCCAGCGGCTGCCTGAGGACCTCAAGGACGTTTCTCTTGAATTCCGGCAGCTCATCGAGAAACAGGACGCCATTATGCGTCAGGCTGACTTCTCCTGGCTTTGGGACAGCGCCCCCGCCGACCATTGCAACATCCGAAAGAGTGTGATGCGGAGAGCGAAAAGGCCGGGTCGCGATAAGGGACTGGCCGTGATTCAGAAGCCCTACCGCACTGTGAATTCTTGTAGTCTGCAACGCTTCGTCAAAGGACATTTCCGGCAGTATGGTCGGTATTCTTCGTGCGAGCATTGTTTTCCCCGAGCCAGGGGGCCCTATCATCAGCATGTTGTGAGAGCCGGTGGCTGCGACTTCAATGGCCCGCTTGACGTGCTCCTGTCCTTTTACGTCGGCAAAATCATCCTGGTATACAGAGTTCTCTTTCATGACCGTCGATATGTCCACATATGCCGGTTCTACTCCGTTTATGCCTTTGAAGAATTCGATCAACTCGGGAAGGCTTTCAAACCCATATACGGTTACACTGTCTACAACAGCCGCCTCTTCGGCATTTTGCTTTGGCAGGACCAGACCCCTGAGCCTGTCTTCCCTCGCCTTAAGCGCCATTGATAAGGCCCCCCTCACAGGCTTGATCCTTCCATCAAGTGACAGTTCTCCGGAAATAAGATACCCCTTTACAGCATCGGGTTCCATGACCCCTTCCGCAACCATAATGCCTATGGCAATCGGGAGATCGAATGCTGAGCCCTCTTTCTTAATGTCGGCGGGGGCGAGGTTTACGGTTATCTGTTTTAGCGGGAAATTGAAACCCGTGTTTTTCAGGGCCGCCCTGACCCTGTCTTTACTCTCTTTGACAGATGCGTCGGGAAGCCCTACTGTGGAGAAGTGGGGCAGTCCCTTTGAGGTAATGTCCACCTCGACTTCCACAGTGTGCGCATCAATACCGATTAATGTGGCGCTGAGAATTTTTGATAGCATGTCATGTCCCCTTGAATCAGATATGGTCCAATATTATTGAACCAGTAACAATATAACATAACCGGCAGAGAAATAGTGGAAACGTATTGCTTGACGGGCGTTATTTGCAGAAGGAATCCCATTTATAGCTTGATTGAAACGGATGGTCTCAGGCAGACAATGTGAAATTCCGGACCGTTGTTCAGCAAAGAAATTACCCACCAGGCGCTTTTCAGAAGCAAATGCAGCAGTAAATTTGTTACCATTTCACAAAAGGACATATCACAATGAACAGAATAAAGTACAGATCAAGTTTGAGTTATATCGTTCTCTTTGCAGCTCTCATAACTTATGCCGCAGCAATCATTACTTCTTCCCGGTATGAAAGATTAACCGGGGATGCAACCCTCTACCTCAGCATTGCTGAAAAATACCTGCGGGGGGATTTCAGCAACGCGATCAACGGATACTGGGGGCCCCTTCTCTCATGGCTTCTCATTCCCCTTCTATATCTTGGGGCGAGTCATGTATCAGCGATCAATACCTTAAACCTGCTCTTCGGGTTATGTACGATAATAGGCGTGTGGAGATTATCCGCCTGCTTTGACTTAACCGGCAATTTAAGAAGTATCGTAATGATTTGCCTGGTGCCCATCCTTTTCTTCATTTCGCTCGTACAGCCAATGGATTTTCTGCTCATGTGCATACTTGTTTTTTATCTTAACGTTGTATTCAGGAAAGACTACCCCGGCAGGGTCTCTCATGCCTTGTCAGCTGGTTTTCTTGGAGCGCTTGCATATTTTTCCAAGCCCTACGGTTTGCCCTTCTTTCTGTCCCACTTCCTTTTGATCAGCCTTTGCCGCTACTTCGCCAACTCATCAGGGGAACACAGAAAAAGGGTCATAAGGAATGCACTTGCCGGATTAGTAATGTTTTCACTATTGTGCGGCCCGTGGATAGCTCTCATAAGCAAGAAATACCATCACCTCACCTTCTCAAATATGGGGGGGGGTGTATTTGCCTCAATAGGCCCCGGCTCAGCCCATGATACGCTGGAAAAAGGCGACCCCATATTCTTTGCAGGATTTTTTGCCCCGCCAAATGAGACAGCCTTTGTCATATACGAGGACCCGAGTTATGCGAGGGAAAAGACGTGGAGCCCGCTTGAATCACGGCAGTCGTTCAGACATTATATCAGTAACCTCTCGGAAAACTTTTTTGAAGGCAGTAAAATATATGAGTCCTATTCCAGATTGTCCTTATCAATTGTCATTGCATATATGCTGCTGCTTTTTTCTCAACCCATTCGTACAATGTTTTCACGCACAGACCTGCTCTATCCCTTATTGACCATTGCCTTATACACCGTCGGATATTTCCCCTTTCATTTTGAAACAAGGTATTTGTGGATAGTAAACATCCTTCTTTTGCTTATGGGCGGAAGGGTGCTGCATGAACTTTTTCAGAACGAGTTCTTCAAAAAGGGCAACATCAAAGTCATATTGATAATATTTTTTGTAATATCTTTCATCCTGACGCCAATCAAGTCCGCAACAGAGTCCGCCAGAACTAACATTAACAGTGAGATGCATGCCCTCGGTTTGGAGTTGAACAGTCGTTATGACATCCACGGCAATATTGCATCGAACAGACAAAAGATGCAGGTCCCGGTCCACGACTCATGGCATAAAACCTTCCGTCTTGCTTACTGGTTAAAGAGCAGGTATTATGGTGTCCCAAGGGAGAATATAAGTGATGACGAACTGGAGCAGGAGTTAAGGAAGTATGACATTGATTACTATTTTTATTGGGAGGACTCATACAATCCGCCGCAATTTTTATCCCGGTACAGAGAGCTTACCGGGGGGGATATAGAGGGGCTGAAAATTTATTTGTTGAAAGATGGGACACCGAGGTAGAGCTGTTTTAAAAACCGGTAACAGCAAGCAGTCTCTGCTAAATGAGCGATGCATCTGCATGAGGGTGACTGTCTGTTAATAAACTTGCCCCAAGCAAGCCCGTGACAGGCTCTAGAAAAATGTGAATATGGAAAACCTTATCTGTTACTGTTTCGGTTACTCTGAGGCAGACATAATAAAAGATGTCCGGGAGAATCAAGGACGGTCATTGATTATGGAGAAGATTCAATCCGGGAAGAAAAAAGGTTCTTGCAACTGCGCCGCAACTAATCCACTGGGGCTTGATGTTTAAGCGATGTCCGCCGTGTTGTGGACAAAGCCAAAGAAGAGATAAAACGCAAAGACTAAAAGCTGCACTATTCACGAGACTGTTATATGTGACTATTCCCTCCTGAAAGAGAGGGAAATGCAATATTCATTCAATCATTTCTTTCGGCATGAACGTGTGAATTTGATATCCAGAATTCATTCGGCAATCGTAAAGTTGTTTAACAGAACTGTCTTCAATAACTTCTTCATTTCATTGAGTGGCAATCCGTCTTTCACACAACAAACTTAGAAAATTATCTACAGATTATTTAAAAAATGCTTGACTAATAATTTCGGCCAACTTAACCGGTACAGCATTTCCAATTTGATTGCATATGTCTGTTTTTGACTTGCCATAAAAAACATAATCATCTGGAAAAGTTTGAAGAGCTGCTGCTTCTCGTAGAGAAATTGCTCGATCCTGCTCTGGATGGCCGTATCGTCCATTTGATAGACTGGCGCATTTGCATGTAAGTGCAGGAGCCGGCCGATTCCACCACATCCTGCCGTAAACATCCGTATGCCCTTGATAGTTTCCCTTGTGACAATCTAAAATCAGGTCGTCAGGCCAATCTCTTCTGTCCCCCCCGTTTTTTCGTGAATATTTAATCCGCTGAAAATTAACTTCTGAAAGTGCCGATGCTCTGTGATTCGGCACATCAGGATGAGTGTCCCCCGCATTAATAGGCGGAAAGTGAGAAATCACATTCTTTACGGTTTCATATGGAAGTCTGTCAGGCCCATGAGTTGCTTCTGGCATTCGTAATGGTGATGATCTGCGAGCTATTAAAATATGTCTTCTTCTCGTCTGTGGCACACCGTAGCACTTAGCGTCAATATCCGATGCATCATAGAAATATCCACATCTATCCAATACGGATATAAAGCGTTTATAAGTGCTATTACCGGACACCTTAGTGATACCGGGAACATTTTCAATAAATATGTACTCCGGCTTAAATGTGTCTATAAACTTGGAAAAGGATCCGAGCAATGTTCGCTGACGTTTATCTTTAGCTACAGTTCTTTGTTTTGAAAATGGTTGACAAGGCGCACATGCCGCAAACATTAATTGATTGCTTGGAATTCCTTTTATTTCCTTCGACAAATCAGCAACTGTTAACTTCCGTATGTCGCAATGTTTAAATTTAGCCGGAGCATTGTTTGCCTCATAGGTATTACGGCATCGATCATCCGCATCGATACCAAGAATGACATCAATGCCGCTATCTAAAAGACCTCGTGTAAGACCTCCAGCACCGCAAAAAAAATCAATGGCCTTCATGATTCCTTTTTTCCTTTATCGTTGCAATTATCTAATATATTCTTTGCCCATAAAGAACAATCCCTGTCCGGCACACCGGGGCGACCACCTGTGCTAAGATAAGCCCATGCAATCTGCTCACGAAAGGGGCTGTCTATAGATGCTGTTATAGTAAAAAGCTTGCCTTCTTCTTTTTTACCTATAGATTCAAACGGAATCAGTCTCAGCTTTTTCATATTTGCTACCATTGCAGGAATTATTCCTGGAAACTCTGGAAGCGGTAGGTATTCTTTTATATTTCCATGTGACAACTCACTTGCAAGCTTATCTTCCTCTTTTTTAACTTGGGCCTTTGAGAATAGCACGTCTGACTTTTCACATTGTGCACATAACACTTCGGTTACTTTTGGATTTCTGCCGTCTACTTTAACTAAGTCACAAGAGGGAGTGAGCACAACAAAAAAGGATTCTGGACTGTTATTATTTTTTGCAGTATCTATTAATATATCTCCTGTTCTTGGATAGCTAACCAAAGGAGGATATATATATTGTTCCGAAGGATGAAGTTTAGGACGCAGCATGGACGAATCGTCCATAAGAACTGATACACGACGTCTGCCCATATGTTTGATCGCAGTTTCCTTATCGCTGATGTCTTCCTGAGCGAAAATATACTGTGCAACGTCCCTAAGCGTAGTGTTTAAAACCTTATTAACGTCTTCAGTTATTCCGTTCATGCCTTCTACGCATGGTTTAAATTGATTTATAATATCTTTCAATGTCTCATCAGAGCCGCTTCCCTTCTTTACTCGCTTAACGAGAGGGTGATTTGCATTGCCGGATTCCATATCATCTATTAAGTCAGGATTTGAAGAGTAGATCACAATGGGACGAAATCGGATCCCCCAGATTTCACTAAAAGAGATTTTTCCGCCTGTTCCTTCAGGATCGACTCCATTCATTAAATCCAACACTATAAAGTCCGGCAAATAAGTTGTGAGTTCAGTAGCAAGATCATTGAAATCTATCCGATTACAATCGTATCCTGCTTCCAACAAGCGATCTTTCCCGGTTTCAACGCTTTCTGCATCTTCGTCTACAATCAGAACTTTTAACATATGCCCCCTATTTTTTAATTGGCAGATCAAAAATAAACGATGCCCCTCCAAGAGTACCAGGGTGTTCTACGCTCATTTGACCTCCATATTCAGACACAAGCTCGGATGCTACTGTAAGTCCCATCCCTATTCCATCAGGTTTTTTTGTTACGCCCGGCCAGAAAACCTTATTAACAATATCATCAGAAATACCCGGTCCGGTATCATCAACGCGTATCTTAATCCTGTCACCGCGGGCAATTGATTGTGCTCTAAACTCTAATTTGCGTTTTCCAGCGTCAGACTGTGATAGCCAATAAACAGCATTGTTAATCAGATTCAGTAAAACTGCATCCAACTCACCGGGGTCTACAGCAACTCTTACGTCAACACTTTTCGCAAGATTGACAGTAATACTCATCGTATCAATAATCTTACCCTGCAATCTTAAACACTCCTCAATACTATCCTTGAGGTTAGAGTCGCGCCTTCTTCTTCTGAATGACCTGTTGGCAAGAGGGGCAAAAGTATCAGCCAGGCTTTCCAGACTCTCAATTGCCTTCTCCGCAGAAGAAAAACTTTTGCCGATGTTATCTGGAATCGGGTGAAATTCTTTTTGAATCAGTCTCAGGAACGCTCCGAGACTCGTGGTACGATTTCGTATTTCATGAATCAGCATCTGGGCAATAGAACCCACGGTTGCCAATCTGCTGTAATAAATGAATCTTTCCTGAATGGTCTTTCGAGCTTGATCCAAAGATTTTTTAAAATCCCGCAAGACGGGGACGGCCTTACTCGCAGGAGCGCCTTCTTCGGCAATTAACATGACTTCATCAAGCAACTCTTCGGCAGAAAGTTTTTCAAATAAATCCTCAAGAGGCTTTTCACGTTCACGTTTAATACGGTCATCATCTCTTTCATACTCCAAGATTCCTATTACAGCTTTAAGAATTGCTTCAAAATCTCTTACTGCTTTTGTATCCACCAATCTTTCTCGGTCGCTGGTATCATTAATGTCAGGATTTTCATCCGCACTTATTGAAACATGCCCGACAATCTGATTTGTGCTTACGCGTATACCAACCCTGCTTATTCTTCGAAAATCAAGACCAAGCCAGTCTTTAGCGTTATCCGACTTTGGCAGAACCAAAATTCCGTCTCTGTATACGGATATACCTTTATGTGCCTTGATTGCTCTCTTGACAAGAGATTTTCCGATATCAAAATTATTTGATATTTCTAATATATCAGGAGAATCAATATCCCAAGCTCGAATCTCATAGTGAAATGTTCCGCATATTGCCTTCTCTTGGCTCAATTGACTGACGTCTTCTCTTCTATCTTTAGCTGCATGCAGAATTTGATCCCATGTCATTTTGGATTCAGATGTTCTCGAACTTTTCTTATCAATGGATCTGAACATATATGTACAAATCAGATAACCATCATGATTGAATTCTCCTGTGATGCAATATTTCGGATTTGAAAGAAATCTCGGAGATTCAATCTTGAGTGGCTTATCATCAGATGATGTCGCATCCTCTAAATGGATTTGAAAATCCTTTTTATTATCAAATGGAGACACAAGTCTTGCAAGATTATCTTCGAGATCGCTCAGCATTCCCTTATTCCAATCAGAACGAAGACCGGATATACGAAGCAATGTACCTGTGTTACCCGAAAGAATGGCTCCTTTACACTTAGCACATGAAATATAGCAGTTTTCCAGGCTGTTCGCATCCGAAATATTTTCCCAATTTACTTTTACCTGCCAGCAAGACTCAGCTTCAGCCTTTGTGAACATTTCCAAACCGGAACCAAGGCGCGCAACCGACAACCTTCCAAGCCCCTTTTCGCCCGAAACTCTTCGCTTCTTTTTACCGGACATCACATATGGATTATCATGTTTGAATGGAGTGGCTATGAGTGACCATACGTTTTCAATAGTCTCTCTATTCATACCGATACCATCATCTTTTATGTCGATAAATTTATTACTATGTTCATCTTCATCAAATCTGATCCATACATTTTTTGCAAAAGCATCATATGAATTTTTAACCAGTTCAATAACTGCAACAATATCATTTGTTACCAAGTCGGCACCCAACGCCGCAAAAACACGCGGATGCATCTTGAATGGAATCAGATTGTTGTCTTTATTATGATTAATTTTTGCCATGTTAATTATGTCCAATTTTTCTGGGTGACAGCCTTTTACCGATATAATCAATTTCCATATAGTGTTTCTCAGAATACAAGAAGTCGCGTATTAAACATGAAATATTATCCAACTTTAATGCGCGTTCAGCAATACGCAGTTTCCTGACAGCACACTCCCAAACAATGACAATTCTCCACCCCGTTGATAGTAGCATTTTTAAGTTTCGACAGTCACGCTTTTTGTTAACTGTTAACTTTTGCTTCCACCACAATGAACGCGTTTCCGGAATACTGGAAAATTCACAACTATGCAAATGCCAAAAGCATCCATTAAAGAAAATTGCAGTTTTATATTTTTTGAGGGTTATATCCGGTTTGCCAGGCAGGTTTGTTGAATGGAGACGATATCGAAAGCCAAATGCAAATAGTCGTTTTCTGATAGCTATCTCCAGTTTTGTGTTTTTGCCCCTAACACAAGACATCATGCGACTTCTTGTTTTAGTATCTACTTTATCCATGAAGCCACAGGTAGATAAGATTTTCATGCATACTTGTTATTGAATCCATCTCATTTTAAGTGATTTAATAAATGTTTTCAAGAAATTTAGAAGGATGTAATGAATACTGACACCGATTAGTCTTGAAAGATAAGTAGTAACCCCTGATATGAGACAGCTAAAAATGTTTTTGCAATGTTGATTTGTTCAGCCTAGTTGACTTTGTTTGGACAATCAATATTCTCTACACTCTCTCTTCGTTAGCAAAAGAGTGGTTCATAATCATAGGGGAATCCCTTTCATTCACCTGGAAAGATTGGAAATAAAACCTGAATGCCCCTCTTGACATATGTAACCGACAAGGTTACACTTAAACTAATGATTAAAAAGTTTTCCCACAAAGGATTGGAAGATTTCTTTTATGACGGCGCTAAAAAAGGAATTCAGGCTCAGCATTCACAAAAGCTGGCTGATATCCTTGACAGGCTTGATGCTGCAAAATATGTAACAGACATGAAGTTCCCGGGATCAGACCTGCATCAGCTAAAAGGGACGCTGAAGGGGAAATGGGCAGTAAAAGTTTCAGGGAACTGGAGAGTGATTTTCAGTTTTAAGGAAGGCAATGCTTATGAAGTTGATTATATCGATTACCACTAAGGAGGTACAGAAATGAGAACAAGAAAAAGACCGCCGACACACCCGGGAGGGATTTTAAAAAGGCAATATATGGAACCGTTATCTCTAACTGTATCAGAATTGGCTGTACTGCTAGGTGTATCCAGAAAGACGCTGTCCAAGATAATAAATGAGCGTGGCTCCATAACACCTGACATGGCGTTACGTCTGTCAAAGGCATTCAAGACAACTCCTGAACTATGGCTCAACATTCAGCAAAATTACGACTTATGGCAGGCTTCTCATAAATCTGCTGATTGGAAAACGGTTGAAGCGATAGCCGTTTAAAATCAATATATGAGCTTCTACTCTTGCTCCGCAGTTAACTTCTTTTACACTGCGTCTTCGTTAGCAAACGACACAATATCGCGTCGAATGATTTACAGCAAGACTCCCAACCCTAAAAAGGCCTGGACAAAATACAAACAGATTATCAATATGCCGAGCGCGAAATGCCTGTTTCTCCAGTATGGGTCCGGGCCTTTTATTTTTTTCGAGATGATATAGGTGGTAATAATTAAAGATACTATGATCAATCCTAAAATGAAGTGGTATGGATATTTTAAAATGCGTCCGGTGTCAAGGAACATAACTGTCATCCCCGCGATAAATCCCAATACTCCCAATACGGCAATGACCGGCCCGTTCTTCCTGTGCCTCCTGATTATATCGATGGGTTTTGTATCTGCCCTTCTTATCCGCAATCCGAGGATGCCCTGATAAACGAACAGTAATATCACGAGCGAATTGAATCCCCCGTGCAGCAGTTTAAGATATGAAATAATTTCCTTGCTCATTTAACAATGGTACGCAATAAATTATTAATGACCGGTAAGTTAGTCCACGACTTCAAGGGTTCCTTCCATGCCCTTCTCTTTATGGGTTTCGAAAAACAGGAACTTCTTGTCGCAAATAATGGCATATTTGCCTGTCTTTGTCGGCGTAAAGCGGATGACTTTAGGTTTTGAAGGCATATCCTCATTGAAATTTATGCCGGCATCCGGTGCATCAATTAAAATGTTGTGCGGTATTGGTATTATGCCCGATACTTTTTTAACTACGAACTCGACAGGAACACCTTTTTTTACAATTATATAATTGGGATCAAAATAATATTCTCCCCCGGTGATCTCCACTCTCTGTACTCCGTTACTGTCAACCGTTGCAGTGAATATTTTTTTCTCGACGGGCGTATCAGCGGCGTATGCAAGCCCTGCCAAAAGTAAAAAAACTGTAAGGTATTTCAGTGTTCTCATATTTCCTCCTTGTCTTGTGGATAATAATTGCGTCTTCCGATACCTTTTAAATTAAACATTATCATGGATTAAAGGCAGTTGCAATAGCCCTTGCCCCATTCTATTAAAGAAGTTATTATATGGGCATCTTTTCTTCAGTAATAGCAAACAGGAGAATAATTGTCAAAGGCCCTATCTTTATTTGAATTAAACCAGCTCATCAGGACTGTCCTTGAAAATTCATTGCCTGATACCTTCCTCGTCACCGCAGAAATAGCGTCCTGCGATGTAAAGAACCACTGCTATCTTTCTTTGGTAGATAAAGAAGAAGACACGATAAGGGCAGAGATCAAGGCCGTTATCTGGGCCGGCAGATACAAGGAGATCGCTGAAATATTCGAGAAGGAGACAGGCGCCCGGCTTTCCAAAGGCATCAAGATACTTTTCCAGGCAACAGTGAGCTTCCATGAAAGATACGGCCTGAAACTCACTATCAATAATATAGACCCTTCATACACTGTCGGAGAGCTTGCCGTAAAAAGAAGGGAGATACTTGAGCGGCTGGTAAAGGAAGGGTTGATAGACAAAAATAAAGGACTTGAGTTCCCTCTCGTTCCCCAGCGGATCGGCATCATTTCATCGTCAACGGCAGCGGGATATGAAGACCTGATGACCCACCTGACCAATAATGCCTATGGCTATAAATTCGTCACCACGTTATACGAAGCCGTTATGCAGGGAGACAGGGCAGAGGCCTCAATTATAAGCGCCCTCGGCCAGTGTGCTGCCGAAGCAGTCCGTCTGGACGTAATTGTAATAGTCAGGGGAGGGGGGGGACAGCTTGACCTGCAATGCTTTGACAGTTATGAGATCGGCAAAGCGATTGCACTATTGCCGCTGCCGGTCATATCAGGGATCGGGCATCAGAGGGATGTTACTGTGACCGATGAAGTTTCACACAGCAGGGCCAAGACCCCCACTGCGGTTGCGGACATGCTAATTACGAAGATAAGGGATTTTGAGGACAGGATAGATTCCCTGGCCCATGCTATGGTGCATGGTGTGCGTCATTTGACACTCGATATGAAGGAGGGTTTGTCTGCATTATCCAGAAAACTTGAGATTGCGACAGGCAATAAATTGCTCGGCAACTTTCATCTGTTAAATACCTTTGTTAAAGGACTGCAGTATTCTTTGAGATATATATTGAACGAACAGCAGAAGCTCGCGGGGAGAGAAAGCAATATCAACCACCTGAATCCTGTAAATATTCTTAAGAGGGGTTACAGTATTACCTATAATAACGGCAAAGCAGTTAAAGCCGCGTCCGGGGTAAAGATAAATGACACCCTGCGAACGGTTTTGCACGAAGGGGAACTGTTGAGCAGGGTGGAGGGCAGGCAGTCCGACAAAAGAATACGCGGCAACAAAGATAAAAAAACAGACGGCACGGCCAATCTGAAATTATATGATTAATCAGATACGTAATATAACAGGAGGACAAAATGAAGGACGCCCCAAACTATAAAGAGGCACTTGAAGAAATAGAAGCCATTGTAGAAGAGATTGAGAATGAGACCGTTGACGTTGATGTCCTGAGCGAAAAGGTGAAGAGGGCGGCGTACCTGATCAGGCATTGCAGGGAAAAATTAAGAAAGACAGATGATGAAATCAGGAAGGTCTTGGAAGATTTTGAAAAAGAGGAAAAAGCAGGCGCCGGGGATGATTGATTCAAAAATCGCTGACTCAAGTCGTACCCGACCCTCACTAAGATTTAACTTATTATTGTATTTGTATTACTTGCTTCATCATTATAGGAAACCAAAATGAAGATGGGTTGTGTCGCCGGTGTAGTTTGATAAATAGCAGTTATCTGACAAAACTAAAGTGTGCCTATCACAATGGTTGTCACAGCATGTCACTGTGCAAGAATGTTTTAAAGTCTTTATTATATAGGTCATTCCCCCCCGTCATTGCCGTAACATCCTGATTTTGAATTGGAATAATAATTTATTAAATTTATCAGGTATTCTGGCATAAATATTGTATATACATTTGACAATCCCAAGAACAGATTCAAGTTTTATCTCTTATAAATCTCATAAGTTTTAGTAAAGAAAGGGGCTGGCAAATGAAAAACAAACTTATCTTGTCAATAATGACGATTGCAATGTTATTGGCGACCAATGCAATGGCGTACAATTTTGAACTCACACCCGGGAGTTCCAAGGATGTGACAGGCGATTCATTTTTTGATGTATTTGTCTATTTCAATCCGGACGCTGGAGGGAATACATTAGGAACTTTTGGATTCAACCTGTTATATGACACAAGTGAATTGACTTATAGCAGCATACAAATGTTTTATCCGTCTCCTGTTGGTCCTTCATTCATGGCGCCATTTGAAACTGCCGGAGGCAAGATCAATAATATAAGCGGCAATCTGCCATTTGGCGCAACCGCACCAACGCTCTCAGACCCATTTAAACTTGTGCAGGTCAGATTTAACATAGATAACCCAGGGGTAAACACACCTGCATTTGATGGTCAGGCTGACGTATGGTTTGATACAGGAGTAGGGCCATGTGCAACTATTGACGGTCAGTGTAAACAGATGAGCAGTATTACCCGTGTAGGCGCCCCGGATGTTGCATTGGCCCCTGAGCCGGTAAGCACGATTCTCTTTTTGACGGGCGGGGCAGTGCTTGGGATCAGACGTTTTCGTAAAAAAGCATAATTACAACTGACAGAATAGACTTTGCAGAAAAGGGAGCACGGGATAAGCCGGGCTCCCTTTTTTTTAATTATAAGATACTAGTCAGAAAGCCTTATAAGAGTTAAAGAAAGTGTCAAAGCAAATCAAGGTTCAATAGGGCGAAGCACTCTGATATTTCGACACTATTATAATACCCTGACTTTTTACACTTTTGTAAGCGGAGCAGGATGGGGAGATATGGGCGTATATTTTTATACAGTTTTACAGCGTTATATTGTATACTTTTTGTATCAAAATCAGTTGTCGTCAGGTAAATACTTATGTCAAAGATTCAGTCATCTATAAATTTCAAGAATCTCCCTGATGAAGCAATAAATGAACTATTACAGTCTTATAATTACCTGATTCACAACTACAAGAAGAAAATATCTGAAACCAGCATTCTCAAGGATATTGAATAAATGAGTTGGGACGTTGGGAAGAAACTGTACATGAGTAGGTAAAAACTATATGAGAGATAAATTAAAAGGGATTGTGGTGTCAATATGAAAAAAGAAGATTTATTAAATCGTATTACGATTAATCCTGAAGTAATGGTCGGCAAGCCGGTAATCAGGGGATTAAGAATAACCGTAGAGCAGATATTAAGGGCCCTTGCCGGTGGAGTTAAGGTTGAAGAATTACTGGAAGATTATCCTGAACTTGAGAGGGAAGATATTCAGGCAGCTCTTATATATGCGTCTGAACTTGTAAACGAAGAGCAGGTTTTTGCTGTTAAATAGTGGAGTGAAGATTGAAATTTCTGGTTGATGTCGGCGTCAGCAGGAAAGTGGAACAATGGCTTGTTGAAACTGGCTATGATGCAAAGACTGTAAGAGATATTGATCCGAAAGCAAAAGATGCTGAGATATTACGTTTGGCGATTAGTGAAAGCCGCATGGTCATTACAATGGACAAAGATTTCGGAGAGCTTGTTTACAATTCCGGATTGAAACATTCGGGAGTCCTGATACTGAGGCTTGAAGACGCAAATGGCGATCAGAAGCTTGAAGTCGTAAAAAAAATACTTAGGGATTTTGCAGATAAGATACAGAATAGGTTTTGTGTATTCCAGGACGGGAGATTGAGAATAAAGAAGTAGAATCCCGGTTGATTTTTTTGCACTTTGACACTTTGATACTCTGATACAACTTACGAACCTGAGCCTTCCGCATGGATTGATTGCAAAATCAGGGGGTAGTTTATGGACAAGTGTGTTTTTTGCGGGGGAAAAGTTTCGGAGGAGAGAGTAACTTTTGTGTACGATGAAGATGATAAAAATTTCTTTGTCGAGCATGTCCCGGCGGAAGTTTGTACGAAATGTGGCGAAAGAACTTATACCCCGGAAGTTACCGATGATATTCTCAGATTTGCAAAGCGCAAAGATAAGCCTGTAAAGACTGTGGAAGTTCCCGTATTTGATTTTGTTGAGAAGACAGGATAGTCGGTTTATGTGGTTTTTGTTCTGAGTCTCAGATGCTTTGACTCTATGACACTAATTTAAATGAGGGGGGACGTTTATGGCTCGCAAGATTGTATTTTTATCATTTCTGATTTTATTCATGGCTGCTTCAAGCGTATTTGCAAACATAATACAACCTCCACAAGAGGAGTAAGGGAAGTTATGGGCATAGGTTATAAAAAATGGAGTGCCAATTGATCTCGAAGATCATATTGTTTTTTCTTTTATCTATTGCACTCACCGGATGTTCAGTTGTTGCGTCAAAAAAGGATTTGCCGACACCTTTATCTGCACAGGTGATGGATCTAAGAAATAACGGATTGTACGGGGACTTGGCGACTTATAAGGATTACCACAGGATTCGCAAAACGCCAGGAAGTGATTTAAGCGCTAATGATGAGAGACAATGGTTAGAAAATATCGATCTATGGGGATTGGAGTTTCGGAAAGATAAGAGCCAGAGGGAGATTGCAAAGCACAACACTCGAATCAGTTCGTATTATCGAGAATATGAGTCTCAATATTATCCTTCAATGCGTGATAAGAAGTTGATCGATCATTACTCAAGGGGAAGTAAACAAAACCCTTGGCCCAAAGGTCTTCCAAGGGTGTGCGTGGCAATGTCCGGAGGTGGTATTCGCTCGGCTGCCTTCAATATTGGCGTGCTTCAAGCCTTAGCTGAAAAAGGGCTGCTGGATCAGGTTGATGTTTTTTCGGCTGTATCAGGTGGCTCATACGCGTTAAGCTGGATTTACGCTCATCTGACTTTGGATAGCAGAATTAAGATGCACCACATATTGTCTGATAAGTCTCCTGCGATGCGCAATACAGAGAATTTGTTGCCTTTCATCAATACCCCAAAATTATTAAATAGGTTAACCGTCGCAGCGCCATTCACTCCGTTACTATTCGGGATAGAAAAGGCATCAGCGCCTATGGGGATATATCAACCTGGAGCAGGCAATTTGATTTACACGACACAGTTAATACTCACTTTTCATAGTAATAATGACATCTCTAATGATCAGATTAGAGATGTTGTAAAAGAAAAGATAGTTCCTGTGCCTATATTTAATGTCACATCACTGCGTCAGGACGATGTTAAGCAATCCTTAGATTACTCAACTATACCACTCAGTGAGCTTGTATTCGAATTTACTCCTTTCAGGCGTGGCAATTTCGCGCTAGGATATTCGGATAGGTTTCCGGGAGGCCCCATAGATAAAAAAGAAATTCTCCTTGCGGAAACAGTAGCCCTGTCCGGCGCAGCGCTTGATGATGTAAATTCGTCTTTATTCAGTGCAATGAGACTTGTTGAAATGCATTTAGGCGCTTCGGAGGGCTATATATCGGCGCCGCTCTTAGAGAGCTTGGTAGAAACGGATACAAAGGCAACATACGTTGATGATACTCAATTTTACAAGAACTATATTTCATACTCAGATGGCGGATTTTCTGAAAATTTAGGACTCTATTCATTGGTCCGAAGAAGCTGTGAAAATATTTTGGTTGTCGATGCTGAGGAGGACCCTGGTCTAATATTTGAGAGTTATACAAAGTTGCAAGACAGGTTGATGATTGAACACGGATTAAGCATGGAAGTCTCAGGGATAGAAAATTTGATAAACAATAACTCAGACGCGAATCGTTGTTCGGGGAAAAATGCCTGGAATCGTGAATGCTTCCGGGCGCGTTCAAGTCGAGTAAATGTATATGAAGGGGAGGTAAGATCAATCCCGCATCTTATGTCTGATGGGGATGAAAATATTTTTGAAGCAGGACACCCTGTAAACCTGACGCTGAAAATTCATTACATAAAATTAGCAATAGATCAGAACAATCCTGGAAAATACAGTAAAGAACTTCGTGAATATATCGGGGACTGCCTTAAAAAGGGGGCGGGATGTCAATTCCCACATCATAATACCCGGAATCAGGAGCTAAACCGTGAAGATTTTCGCGCATATAGAATGTTGGGACGGGACATAGGGCGACAGTATCTTAATGAAAAAATATCATATTTAAAATAACGATGTAGGGGAGGGCAATTTTATGGGTAGGAACTTATTGAAGAACGCATTAACGCTATTTATTTTACCGTTGATTTGTACAATGATTTTATTGTGTAATTCTTCAGAAGCTGCAGATGGGATAGTCGTTACTGTAGATGGAATTAATCCCCTCTCAACGGCAACTGGCTCTATATTTGGGGATTCGAGCACAGGTTATATTTATGTTGAAATTATTAAGTCTGCAAAAAAAAGTGAAATAATTAGCACGATAGGACAAATACAACCTTTTTATTGGGCAAACGACGCGAATTATACCGATACCGCCGCTCAAAGTTTAGCCAATATATTGCGAACGGCATATGCTCAGACATCTGAAAGCTATTCTCCCTTAGTTGTCGTTTCACACAGCTGGGGAACTGTCCTGACATATATAGCCCTGCACAATAATCCTGATATCATTGTTGATAAATTAATAACCATGGGGTCACCTTTAAGTGTTAGTCCGTTTGAACCTGGCATCCGCGGTATTATTGGAGGATTTACTACTTTAAAGCTGGCTTTTCAGGGGATTTATGACGTTCATGACTTACCAAATATAAAGAGTTGGCACAATTATTGGACACCATGCGATATAATTTCATCGCCTATAACTGCCTCTATATATAATCATAACAGTGACATTTCTCTCCTTGATGAAGGACTATGTCACCGCGCGTATTATGAAAATGCTCAAACATGGGATGGGATATTACAAGAAGTTTTAAATCCCGAGTGGCCACTTAAAATTATTGACGATCCTTCATATCCTTCTGCGCCTGCAAATATAATGTTTACTGCATCCGGATTCCTTGTAAATAACATGAATTCCTATCAATGGGACTTTGGAGACGGACAAAAAGGCAGTGGAAATCCAACAACTCATTATTACAAGCAGCCTAATAATTACACTGTCACATTGACTATGACCGACACGGGCCCCCATGTCCTGACAAAGTCGGTGACAGTTAGCCAGCCTCAAATCACCGTTACCTACCCAAATGGCTTTGAAGACCCTTACCGTCATTTCTCAACTCCAGAAATTTCAGGAATACAATCATATGTCTGGGATTACGGCGATGGAGAGGTCAGGACTGACGATGACAACACTACAAGTCATTCCTATACGACTCCTGGATACTATACAGTCACTTTAACGCAGACCCTCTCTGACAACACACCCATCCAGAGCCAGAAAGGCTTCTTTGTCGGATCTGGCACAAGGTACATTCAGGGGCATACCATTTACGATGATGAGACCTGGGACAGTGGCGGGACCTATGTTGTGCAGGGTAATATAACAGTTACTCAGGGGGCTAGTTTAACGATAGAGCCTGGGGCAAGGGTTGAACTACACGGGGGAGTTCAGTTCACAGTCTACGGGACATTGACGGCAAATGGAGTGACGTTCACATGGGCGGATGGGGTGAATCAATGGAGTGGTATCTGGTTCAGCGGAGCAGGATCAAGCAACAGCATTCTTGAGAACTGTGTGATAGAGCATGCAAGTTATATATCTATAACGTACTCCTCACCAACGATAACAGGCTGTATGATCAACGCCAACGAGCTATCTATAACCAACGGTTACCCTATAATCAGCAATAACACTATAAGCTTAATTTCGAGTTACGGGATAAATATTTACAACTCAGGCCCGACGGTCACGGGCAACATGATATCAGGTAGTCAATATGGGATATACTTGCGCAACAGTAGCGGGATATATCAGGGGAATACATTAGCAAACAATCAATATGGTATGTATGCTGATTTAACTTACAATCCTATAATCAGCGGCAATACATATTCAAACAACACGGTCGCCGACCTTTACTTAAAAGGAACGATCAACATGGCGGTAAACTGGAATGAGACAGGGGGTCTGGTTTATCAGTTAGACAACTTAACTATAGCGCAAGGTGCGAGTCTTAATATTGAATCAGGAAGGACAGTTAAGCTAACCAGTAAAGCGTTAATAAAAGTTTACGGCACATTGACTGCAAATGGAGTGACGTTCACTTGGGCGGATGGGGTGAACGGGTGGAACGGGATAAGTTTTGTGGGAGTTGGCTCGACCAACAGTCGTCTTGAGGACTGCATATTACAGCATGTAAGAGCTGATTATTGGGATGGACCCCCGTATTATCAATATCATTCTGTTCGACCTATAGCGATTGGGAACTACTCTTCCCCGACGATAACAGGCTGCACGATAAACAATAGCGACGCAGAAAGGGGTATATCCATAGGCAACGGTTCACCCGTAATCAGCGATAATAAGATAAGCGGGTTTGATATCGGAATAACTATTCACGGAAGCGGGACGTATCAGGGCAATATTCTCTCAAACAATCGATACGGTATTTTTACAGATTTAACTAACAATCCTATGATCAGCGGCAATACATATTCAAACAACAGCAGCGCAGACCTGTTGGTGTCCGGATCGATTAATTCAGCAGTATATTGGGATGAGACAGGCGATATTGTATATGAGGTGGAGGACCTTACCATTTCGCAAGGGGCAAGCCTTACCATTACATCAGGAAAAACAGTGAAACTATCCCACGAGTGGTATGGTCAGATAACAGTCTATGGCACATTGAATGCAAACGGGGTGACATTTACATCGATTGAAGAATCGTACCCGTGGAATGGTATAAGATTTGAGGGGACTGGCTCTACCAACAGTCGTCTAGAGAACTGCGTAATAGAGCATGCAATGGGGGCCGAAGTCGATCATTATTTTCATCGTGGGATTCTAAGTATTATAAACTCTTCCCCGACAATAACAGGCTGCATGATTAATAACAGCAGCGCTTCTTCCGGGATATACATAGACAACAGCTCACCAGTAATCAGCGACAACACGATAAACGGGATTGGTAACGGAGTATATGTAATAGGAAATTCATCTCCAACTGTGACAGGCAACACGGTAACGAATAACTCAAGTTCAGGGATATACATGCATGGAAACAGTAGCGGGACGTATCTGAATAACACGATCACAGGCAATGGCTTCGGAATATACGCTTTAGGAAGCGGAAGCGGGACATATCAGGGCAATACGATAATGAATAATTTATCTTATGGAATTTTTTACTCCGGCGGAGGGGTGTTTGACGCAACTTACAACTACTGGGGTGATGCGTCCGGGCCATTGGACAATTCCGACGACCGTGCAAGCGGTGGATTTTTTAATCCAACCGGCCTGGGTGACAGGGTGAGTGATCATGTGAAATACTATCCCTGGAAAATAGATTATCCTGATACAGACAATGACAGTATCCTTGATGATGGTGACACTTCTGGTATAGTAGGCGATAATCCGTGCACAGGAGGAAATACCACTAACTGTGATGATAATTGTTGGCTTACTCCCAACCCCGACCAGGTAGATATCGACGGTGATAAAACAGGCGACGTGTGCGACAACTGTTCTCAAACTTCAAATTCCTTACAGGAGGATACAGATAATGATGGACTGGGGAATGCATGCGATTCTTGCACGGACATTGACAAAGACGGATATGCCATTGAGGGAGGATCATGCGGCGACATTGATTGTAATGATGATAATAACAATATATTCCCCGGAGCAACAGAGATTTGTGATGGCATTGATAACAACTGTGACGGGAATATTGATGCGGACTGCCTTGATACATGCCTGAATGATCCTCAAAATGATATTGACTCCGACGGCATATGCGGAGATATTGACAATTGCCCGGATAGTGATAATCCATATCAGGAAGATATTGATAGAGATAATATTGGTGATGCATGTGATGATGATATTGACGGAGACGGAGCAGCGAATGTTACTGACAACTGTCCTACAGTAGCAAATCCTGATCAGGCAGATGCAGACAGTGATGGTTTTGGAGATGTATGTACAGTGACTTACTGTGTAACAAACAGCTTTGAATTTAGGGATGCCTTGACTATGGCAGCTGGGAATGGCATGAATGATGTAATTAAGCTGGTTCAGGGGACATACGGAATATTATACTGGGATTCTTTTTACTATGAATCAAGTCAATCGTACAGTCTTGCAATTAAGGGGGGATATTCATCGGGTTGTTCTTCAAGAGAACTGAACCCAGGTAATACGGTCCTTGAGGGAGAGAGCATTGCAGGAGTACATAGTAGGGTTATAACCCTGTATAATGAGGGGGCATTGTCCTTTAATAAAATAATTGTTGAAGGGGTGACAATTAAGAATGGGCTTGTTCAGCCCATAGAATGGGAAAGCGTTTGCGGCGCGGGAATTTTTATAAATAGCAACAGTTCTATAATTCTGATGGATAATGTGATAAAAGACAATACTGGAGGAGGAATTTGCGTCTATTCAGTTTCAGGGAAAGTGACCTTGTCTAATAATGTGATCGCAAACAATAACGATGCAAATTCCGGTGGAATAACTGTATACTCCAGCGGTGTTATTGATATTATCAACAACACAATTACAGAGGATGATTCATCTGGTATTTATCTTGATGTGGACAACATGGTGAATATCTACAACAACATCATTTGGGACAACGATGCAGCATCTGGCGGAAGCATATTTATCGAATACAACTCTGTCGGCACTGTAAACGTCTACAACAATGTATTGGACTCTGTACAGGCATATGAATCATTTACGAATGAGGGAAATAACATTAATGAAGACCCGTTGTTTGCAGATGCAATAAATGGTGATTATCATCTATTAACTTGTTCGCCGGCAATAAATGCAGGCAATAACTCAGCGCCTTCATTGCCTGCCACTGACTTTGAAGGAGATTCAAGAATTATTGGTATTGCAGCAGATATAGGGGCGGATGAGTATGCATATGCAATAGTGGATTCTGACTGTGATGGCGTGAACGATGATATTGATAATTGCATCCATATATACAATCCCGACCAACTCGATACTGACGATGACAAAGTCGGTGATGCGTGCGACAACTGTTCAGAAACATATAATCCATTGCAGGTAAATACAGACATCGACGGATACGGGAACATCTGCGATTGTGACTTGGACAATGACGGCTTTGTCGGACCGAACGACTACAACATATTTGGCATGGCATGGTGGTCGGCTGACGGCAGTCCGAACTGGAACCCCGATGCGGATTTTGACAGCGACGGGTTTGTCGGGCCTAATGATTATAATTTGCTCGGAATGCGCTGGTGGACAGTTGCGCCGTGGAAATAGGAATGAATGTAAGGGCGAGGTCGCTGCTCGTCCTTTTTGCTTTTTTATAGGAACAATCGATGGTAATTTCATGAGGGAATAAGGGAGGGGTTATGTACAGAAAAATATCTTCAGGGGCTCTAACTGTATGTATCTGTCTTTGCGCTGTTATGCTGCTTGGCGCTTATTCAATTTCGGAAGCAGGTAACTATCAAAATACCGTTGATTTTAACGAGACGCAGGGGCAAAGCTATAACACCATCTGGCAGCACTGTTTCACCGGGATACCAGCAAATGAGATTATTGATTCCGCGACACTGCAGGTAAGGTCCAGGGTGGGGGGGTGGCCATCCGGAGGGACCATCGGAGAGTATGTGAGCAGTTCGACGACGTTTTATACAGATGCTTTGCATCGTGTAATAAATTATTCTTCTACAACCCATCCTTTAGTGACCAGTTTTTATACAATCACCGTTCCTCTGACAGGCGCACAGCTTGTATGGCTAAAGGACGATAAGTGCCTTGATGTGGAATTATATACGGGATTGGGCGGAGTCTATTATCCGGATTATGCGATCCTGTATGCAAGTACGCTCATCGATGCGGACGGGGACGGATATTATTCAAATGTTGACTGCAATGATACTGATAACACGGTTTATCCCGGGGCGGGTGAGAAGTGTGACGGCAAAGACAATGACTGTAATTCCGGCACATCGGACGGTTCCGGTGAGACATGGTATGAAGATTCCTGCGACGGTAGCGATGAAGATTTATGTAATGAGGGAAAGCTCAAGTGCGTCAATAAATTGCATCTCTGCGATGATACTACAGGGACCAATGCGGAAATCTGTGACGGAATCGACAATGACTGTAACCAAAGCACGCCTGACGGCAAGGATGAAAGCTGGTACGGATCGGCATGCGACGGCAGTGATAATGATTTGTGCGCAGAAGGGACGCTTGCATGCGCCGATGGCTCACAGGCCTGCACTGACACGACAGGCAGCGCTGTCGAAGTCTGTGACGGGCAGGACAATGACTGCGACGGGATGACGGATGAAGGGTTCGATGGTGATGGGGATGGTAAGGCGGACTGTTATGATAATTGTCCGACGGTTTCAAATCCCGACCAGAAGGATTCTGACGGCGACGGCGCAGGCGGTGTGTGCGACAATTGCCCCGGACATGCTAACCCCAATCAGACAGACACTGACCAGGACGGAGTCGGTGACGCATGCACAGCTTCCGGCATGCAGATACAGACAACAAAACAGATAATCCAGACCGCCGGCGGCGAGAAGTGGAAGATAGATGTAACTGCCTATGACCCCTCCGGAATAAGTCTTATCGAAATCTGGATAAACGGCATAAGGACAAAGAGGTGCAAAGATGTGCCTTCGTGCGATACGACCGCTCCTAATGAAGGAGGCGAGCCGTCAATCGGCGTGATCGCCTTCAACGGAAACAACCAGGTCTTCATGGACGGCGACGTACCGCCGGGCGGGCGCGATTTATCGAGGATGTTCGATGATGATGATGGAGACGGTTTATTGAATTATGAAGACAACTGTGCGGGCATAGCGAATGCGGACCAGTCCGATTACGACGCCGACGGAGTCGGAGACCTTTGCGACCAGTGCGAAGCTTATCTGGCATGCGGTTTCACCCCTCACGCGGCTTCCTCCCCGGGCTTCGAATGCTTGGGAAATGACTACGACTTTGAACATAACGGGATTTATTATTATGAAGTCCTTTACGATTTGGTCGATGTAACCGGCTGCGGCTGCTATGACAGCGACGGAGGGGTCGATCCGGACCATAGGGGAGGGATATACGTGGAGGACGTGGACATCGTGATAAGAAACAACCCCCAGGGAAATGAAGTTTGCGTGAGCACGAGCGAATGCAGGTTGCAGTATGAAGATGCCTGCGCGGACGGCTGGCACGTGCATGAATATACATGCGGGAGCGCGGGTGCTGAAAGCCGGGAGCTCTTTTGCATATTGGGATGCTTTGACGGCGCGTGCGACAGGGATTCGGACGGAGACTTCATATTTGACAGGCTTGACAACTGCCCGCATATGGGAAATTTGGATCAGGCTGATGATGACGGAGACGGCTTCGGAAACGCCTGCGACAATTGTCCCGACTTTGCAAGCGGCAATCAGTCCGACAATGACGGAGACGGTGTCGGAAACGTCTGCGACAATTGCCCGGACAATGCCAACAGCAATCAAGCCAACAATGACGGAGACAGTTTCGGAAACGCCTGCGACAACTGCTGGAGTCAGGGCAATAATCAG
Organism: Thermodesulfovibrionia bacterium; assembly: GCA_020053105.1. Taxonomy (GTDB): domain Bacteria; phylum Nitrospirota; class Thermodesulfovibrionia; order UBA6902; family UBA6902; genus UBA6902. The sequence continues at coordinate 22,533 of JAGVNU010000096.1, read as the reverse complement.
GGCGATACGGACAATGACTGCGACGCGTTAAGGCTGGACCCCGCTTACTGGAACGGCGTACGGTGGTTGCAGGACCCCCGCTGCGGCAATTCATGCGATAATTGCCCGGACAACGCGAACGGGGACCAGCAGGACTGGAACAGCGACGGTATCGGCGACGCGTGCGACTGCTATGATGTTTTTATGGGCCCGAATGAGACGGCAACGGATTGCGGGGGCGTCTGTTCGGCATGTATTGAATGTACGTGGTGCGGCGACGATGTTTCCCCTGTGCGGATCAAGGGTGAGCCCAATGACGGCATGATAGATGTCGTCTTTGTTCCCCACGAAAATTTTGAAGGCAACATCGCCACTTTTAACAGTCAGGTGATTAACAGTATTCTCTCCGCCTACTTTACAATGGACACTCTGTCTGTAGATCCGCTTCCCGCAGATTACAAGGACAGGTTCAATTTCTACATTTACAGGGATGGATATGGAGAAGATGAGGGCTGCGGGGTGAGTCTGCCGGGCGAGGAAGCGTACAACTCATGGCTGGTCGGATGTATTACGGCCTGCGCGCTGAATCCCTTTGCGTGCTTTTGCTGGGGTGAGTCTCCTGACACTTTCTGGGACAAAGCCCCGTTTACTGATTCCGCGGGGGTGTTGTCGGCCAATCCCACAGGCGGCTGCACTACCAGCCTCGGACCTCCGAGCGAATGGATAGCGGATGCGGGCGATGTGGATGAAACGGTCCATGAGTCAATGCATTCCATATTCAGCCTGGTAGATGAATATTGCGATGAGGGTATCCTGGACATAGATAATTTTATGTCGACATTTTATGAAGAAATAGATCATAGGCCGAATGTATTCGATACACTGGAACACTGCCAGGATCACGCGGATGCCGCGGGATGGACGTTGGGGAACTGCCGGCGCATATCAGGTCCGGCTGACTGCGACGTCGGCTTTTTCAGATATGACCCGGACGTGCCGACCCAGGACGTAATGACATGCAACTGCGCAAGCTACAATTTCTATGAAGCCGACGTGAGAAGGATCAATTACGTATTTGACCATTGGCCTGTGAGCGATACAAAAGGGGTGCTGATCGACTTTAATATGAATAACGGGGAAATGACCTTCCTTCGCGCGCACGTTGTGGACAGCCATCCCGACCTCGGTATGCAGCACGGGCATTTCATTGGTGAAGCGCTTTCCACGGGAGGGTATACACTGAAGAGCTTCGGAATATGGAACCCGAGAAAAAAGCTTGGAGAAACATTAGTTATTGAAGATAATGTGAATTTCCATGTCATAATCGCGTTCCATGACAACCTGAAGACCTTCCTGATCAGGGACGCCGTAACAAATGCCGTGCTGGCCAGCGTCGATTTGACAGAGGCATTAAGCTCGTACTGCTACGCTACCGGCTACGAGAGTCATGAATGCCAGACGGTGCTTGATCTCGACGGCGACGGTGTTTCCGGCATGCAGGACAACTGTCCCGGCGTGCCGAATACGGGTCAGGCGAATTCCGACCAGGACGGCTGGGGGGACGCGTGCGACAACTGTAAATACGTCTACAATCCCGGGCAGGAGGACAAGGACTATGACGGCATCGGAGACGCCTGTGACAACTGTTCTGAAACCCCCAATCCCTTGCAGCAAAATACCGATACCGATATATATGGAAATATATGTGACTGTGACTTGGACAATGACGGCTTTGTCGGCCCGAATGACTACAACATCTTCGGAATGGCATGGTGGTCCAGCATGTATAGTACTAACTGGAATCCTGACGCGGATTTTGACAGCGATGGTTTTGTGGGGCCTAACGACTATAATATCCTTGGATCGCACTGGTGGACAGTTTCTCCGTGGAATTAAGTCAAAGTTAAGAGTAAAATGAGGCGAGGTTTACTCGCCTCATTATTATCGTGACAACAATATATTTATGCTATATAATTGTGCCATGACTCAGGTATTCAACTTGAGATATATTCCTATTAATACAAGAAGCATATGAGCAGTTACAAACCAATAATAATTTCTCTATTATTTATCATTCTTTTGGCATGCGCCGGAAAGGTCAGCGCGGTAACCTGTCCTGTTAGCGGAACAATAAATGCTGACTGTTCCTGGTCCATGTCAGAAAGTCCTGTCAGTCTTAATAGTATTTCCGTTTCTTCAGGAGTAAATGCTACCATCGAACCGTTGGTAGTCCTCCGTCTGTCAACAGGTGATATGGACATATTCGGTACACTTATCGTCAACAACGGTGCATCAATCGTTGCTACATCTAATCAGGACATTGCCGACATTCGGGTGCATTCCGGCGGAGCCTTTAATTTAGCAGCAGCAGCTATTTCCCATACCGGGAGCGGAAGGATCACTATTGATATATATGGCTCGGCCAATCTAACAGGGGCCATTTTGAATGTGAATACTTTTTCTACTTATCCGGGGTCGACCAGTTATATCATAAACACTAATATAAGCGGGAGCAAAATTGCATTTTATAAAGGGAGCAATTACACGCTTGCAGGGGGGAATGTCTTTAATGGAGGGGTCAAGATTGACACGGACGGAGACGGAGTCCCTGACAGTACAGATAATTGCCGGACTACTCCCAATCCCGGTCAGGCAGACACTGACAGCGATGGCGCCGGTGATGCTTGCGACAATTGCGAACAGACGCCGAACCCCGGACAGCAGGACACTGATCATGACGGATATGGCAATGCGTGCGATGCTGATCTGGACAATGATGGATTTGTAGGACCGAATGACTACAATATCTTCGGAATGGCGTGGTGGTCAAGCATGTATAGCACTAACTGGAATCAGGATGCCGATTTTGATAGCGATGGGTTTGTTGGGCCGAATGATTACAACATCCTCGGCACTCGCTGGTGGACAGGCGCTCCGTGGAAATAAAAACTGTAAGCTATCAGCTGTCAGCTTTTCAGCTATAAGAAACACTTGAAACACTAAGAAAGATTTCCAAAGAACTTTCAAAGGTACGCAGAGTTAATTTTCCGCTTACCCCTTTTACCTCATAAAATATTACTTTTTACGCAATCTGGCATAACCCCCTTTCTCTCTTGATTATTAAAACTCTGAAAAGTTATAGTATCAAGATTTTAAAATATAAAGTACTGGAGGATATGCAATGCGAAACCGGACAAAAGATCATATGCAGCGCCGGATTAATAAATATGTAGTGTATTCTTTTAAATTGTTTATCTTCCCGATGCTGCTCATTGCAGCAGCAACAGGCGCGGTCTTTGCCATGGCAGGACAGCCCGGCGGCGCAGCCGGCAGCGGTCCCCAGGGACCTATGGCAATGCTGCAGTCCTTTCTGCCTCTGATTCTGATCTTTGTTATTTTTTATTTCCTTCTTATCAGGCCCCAGTCCAAGAAGGCTAAAGAGCACAAGCAGATGCTGGAAAATCTCAAGAAGGGCGACAAAGTCATGACCAACGGCGGCATATATGGAATTATCGAAGATATTGATACCGAGACAGCGACCCTGAAAGTCGGCATTAAAGACGACGTAAAGATAAAGGTAAACCGCGGCTATATCGCAGGCCTTAGGACCAAGGAGTAATTTTCAGGTGAAAAAGAATTTTATCTGGCGCCTTTCATTAATAGTGGCTGCAACACTGCTGGCGGTAATTTTTTACCTGCCTTCAACCCATCTCAAGGCATCGCTGCCCGAGTGGCTGCAGAAATACGGCATGGTGCTGGGTCTTGATTTGCAGGGCGGGGTCCATCTGGTTTATGAAGTAGATGGCGACAAGGCCGTGGATATCACTATTGAAAGAATTGCATCGAGCATAACAAATACGTTTAATGATAAGAAGATCGAGGCCAGGGCTGAAAAGAAAGGCCCTGATATTATAGTATCTCCGGACAGTGATATAGTGAAGAAAACTATTTCGGAGCAATTCCCGAACCTTACCCTGGATTCAAAGTCTGAGGGAAGAATTGTCTATAAACTTGATGGAAATGAGATTAAGCGGATCAAAGATTCCTCAATTGACCAGGCACTGGAGACCATCAGAAACAGGGTCGATGCGTTCGGCGTCGCGGAACCGACAATCCACACCCAGTCGGGCAATGAGATAGTGATACAGCTTCCCGGTATAAAAGATACCAAGCGCGCGATTGACCTGGTGGGTAAAACAGCCATCCTTGAATTCAAACTCCTTGACGATGAATCCCCTGTCGCGGCCCAGCTCCCGGGATCTATCCTGCCGTCAGAAGAAGCAAAGGTACGGGAACAATTTGCAGGGCAAATCCCTGAAGGCGACGAGATACTTTTCGGCAGGGACCTCAACAAGGAGACCGGGGTCGAGACCCTGACAGTGTACCTGATGAAAAAGCAGTCGCTTCTGACAGGTGAATTCCTCACAGAGGCGCGTGTAAATATAGACCAGAGATACAACGAGCCCTATGTTTCAATTACATTTGATGCTACAGGGGCCAATCTTTTTGAACAGCTTACTGCAAACAATGTCAAGAAACGTCTCGCGATTATTCTTGACAGTAACGTTTATTCAGCCCCGGTGATACAGGAAAAAATCGCCGGAGGCAATGCCCAGATATCGGGTTCATTCGGCATGCAGGAAGCAAAGGACCTTGCGATTGTACTGAGGTCTGGTTCTCTGCCCGCCCCTCTTACGATGCTTCAGAATGTCACTGTGGGCCCTTCACTGGGAAGGGATTCAATAAACGCAGGGGTAAAGGCCGGGCTGGTCGCGGCAGTGATTGTTATCCTGTTTATGCTTGTATATTACAAGATATCGGGCCTGATAGCGGATTGTGCCATGGTTCTTAATATCCTCTATCTTGTCGGCGTGCTTTCGGCATTTGGCGCGACCCTGACCCTGCCTGGTATCGCAGGGATAATACTTGCCATCGGCATGGCGGTTGACAGTAATGTGCTCATGTTCGAAAGGATGCGCGAGGAGCTCAGGCTCGGCAAGACGCCAAGGGCCGCAATAGATTCAGGCTATGACAAGGCCTTCTGGACCATATTCGATTCTCATGTAACAACACTCATTGTCGCTATAGTCCTTTTCCAGTTCGGCACAGGACCCATAAAAGGTTTTGCCGTGACCCTGGGCGTGGGTGTATTCATAAATCTCTTTACAGCCCTGATCGGTACAAAAACGATTTTCGATATAATATCTTCCAGAACGGAGATGAAAAAGCTAAGCATATGATGGAAATACTTAAAAATACAAAAATTGATTTTATGGGCAAGATGTACTATGCCCTCGCTATTACAGCCATCCTGTCAGCCATAGGACTGCTGACAGTCGTCCAGATATCAAGGGGCGCCGCCAACCTGGGTATCGACTTCGCCGGAGGCACGGCCGTCCAGATTAAATTCAATGAGCGTGTCCCTCTTCATGACGTCAGGCGCGCGTTAATGGATGGCGGGATCACTGATTTTGAACTCCAGGACCTGCCTGGTCAAAGCAAGGTCCTGATTAACGCAAAAAAAGGGGAAGCCCATGTCGGAGATCTATCCAAAAAAATAATATCTGCCCTTTCACAGAAATATTCTGAAAGCAGTATGGTTGTAGATTCCTCTACAGAGATCGGGCCCAAGGTGGGAAAGAAGCTGAGGACCGACGCATTGTGGGCAATCATAGCGGCTATTATAGGAATACTAATATACATAACATTCCGGTTCCAGTTCAGATTTGGAATAGGGGCGACTGTTGCAACTTTTCATGACGTGCTTGCCGTGCTCGCCGTATTCTTCATATTGGGGAAAGAGATAAATCTGATAATTGTAAGCGCGCTGCTCATGATAGCCGGGTACTCCCTTACGGACACTGTGGTTGTTTTTGACAGGATCAGGGAAAATCTGAAAACGAGACTGAAAAAATCCACGGTCGAAGTAATTAATGAGAGCATAAATGAGGTGCTTTCAAGGACACTGATTACTTCATTGACGACTTTTTTTTCAGCAGCCGCGCTTTTTGTCTTCGGAGGTGAAGTGATTCACGATTTTGCCTTTGCGATAATGATGGGAATAATCGTGGGCACCTATTCTTCCATTTTTGTGGCGAGTCCTGTTGTCCTGCTTCTGGGTAAAGATAAAGTTATCGGGAAAAAGTGAGCAGTGAGAAGTTAAGAAAGAGTCTTTTACCTCCTACTCCCCGCTTCCAGCTTCTCACTTCAAAATAATCACTGATCAATTGATTTTTAATGAACCGCAACTGGCTTGTAAACAAAACCAATCAGGAATTCCTGGCCTACCTTTCAAATACAATTTCCATTTCACCTGTGCTGGCCCAGGTGCTGGTGAACCGGAACATGAAAGACGCCGGTTCGATAAAGGAGTTCCTCTACCCGTCACTAAAAAAATTACATGACCCCTTTCTTATGCCTGACATGAGGGCGGCGGTTGAAAGACTGAAGTCCGCCATTGACAGGGATGAAACTGTCCTTGTTCATGGTGATTATGACGCGGACGGCATAACTTCCACGGCGCTTCTGGTTTCGACCCTCGGCAAACTGGGATTAAAGACCTGCTACCACATCCCGAACAGGATAACCGAAGGATACGGTCTGAGCAATAAAGGCATACAAAAGGCCAGGGCCTGCAATGCAGACCTGATTCTCACTGCCGACTGCGGCATAAGCTCAAATGCCGAGGTGGCTGCCGCTTTTTCGTTGGGAATGGATGTTATAGTAACAGACCATCACGAACCTCCCGATAAACTCCCTGAGGCAGCCGCGGTTGTAGATCCTCACAGGATTGATTCAGCGTATCCTTTTAAACAACTGGCCGGAGTGGGGGTAGCATTTAAACTGGTCCAGGCGCTGGTGCAGGACCTGGGAAGAGACGACATTGACCTTGAGGAACTGCTTGACCTGGTCGCCCTTGGGACTATAGCTGATTCTGTCCCCCTGATCGGGGAAAACAGGATTTTTGTCACGTACGGGCTTAAACGAATTAATGACAGTCTTGCCAGGACAGGCATACAGGCATTAAAAGAGGTTGCCGGTGTAAACGGGGGCAGCCGCGCCGGGGCGCTTTCTTACAGCCTGATTCCCAGGATCAACGCAGCGGGCAGGCTTGATGACGCGGGTGAAGTCGTAGAGCTTTTTCTCACAGAGGATGAAGTCAAGGCTGAAGCGATTGCGCTTCTCCTGGAGGAGCAGAACAGGACAAGACAAAAAATCGAAGCGGATGTTTTGAAGGCAGCCCTTGCCATGATAGATCCGGATAATCTGGAGCCTGCGATTGTCCTGTCTTCCCCTGACTGGCATCCAGGGGTAATCGGTATTGTCGCGTCCCGGCTGGTGGACATGTTTTACAGGCCCGTGTTCCTTTTTTCAGTTAAAGATTCTATTGCCAAGGGCTCTGCAAGGAGCATTTCCCCCTTTCATCTGTTCAGGGCCATTGCCGAATGCTCGGAGCTGCTGCTTGGTTTCGGAGGTCACCGTCAGGCCGCAGGGCTCAGGCTTGACCTGGAAAATCTGCCTGCGTTCCGGGACCGGATGAACAAGATAGTAGAAGACAATCTCACTTCGGAAGACATGGTCCCTGTACTGGCGATTGACGCTGCCGTAGTATTTTCGGATTTGAGTTTTAACCTCATCAACGAACTGGCCCTTCTTGAACCATACGGTGATTCAAATAAACAACCTGTGCTGGGCGCAAAAGACATAGAGATTGTGAGTCGGAAAATTGTAGGCAACAATCATCTTAAGATGCAGCTCAGGCAGGAGAATCTTAGCATGGATACAATCGGCTTCAGCATGGGAAAGCAGATTGATAATATGGGAAAGGCTTCTTCCCTTGATATCGCCTTTGTCCTCGGGGTAAACGAGTGGAACAACTCCAGGTATCTTCAGCTCCAGCTCAGGGGCATCAGACCGCGCAGTTAAAGCTTCAAACTCCAAATTCCAAAAAACAAATAAATTCCAGACTACAATATCCAAGTTCCAAACAGCCCGTTTCGGTCATTGTGATTTGAGTATTGTAGTTTATTTGGAATTTGTAATTTGGATCTTGGAATTTATTTGTTATTTGATGCCTGGTATTTGGAATTTTTCTTTAATTGCATTAATATCATATAGTTCTTATTGCTTCATGGTTTTTAAGTATAGGTGTATAATAAATTCATGGTTGTATTGAGAGACATAAACACCGTAGACGCCCTTATAGACAGGGTGATCTCGTATAATCCCGAGGCAAATGCAGACCTCCTGCGGCGGGCTTACGCCTTTTCAAATGAGGTCCATTTCAAGCAGAAGAGAAAAGAGGGCGCCCCTTATATCCAGCACCCGCTTGCCGTGGCGGGGATCTTGTGCGAGATGAAAATGGACACCAATTCTATTGCAGCGGGCCTGCTGCATGATACGGTTGAGGACACGGATACAACGACGGAAGACATAAGGGCCCTTTTCGGAGAAGACATAGCGTTCCTTGTTGAAAGTCTGACAAAATTGGCCAAGATGGAATTTAAAACCAGCGAGGAGGCCCAGGCCGAAAACTTCAGAAAGATGTTTCTCGCAATGGCCGAGGACATGAGGGTCATCCTCATTAAATTCGCCGACCGGCTCCATAATATGCGCACCCTGGAGTATCTGTCCTCAGCAAAAAGGGAAAAAATAGCCCGCGAGACGCAGGAGATTTATGCCCCTCTTGCAAACAGGCTCGGAATCGGCTGGCTGAAATCGGAATTTGAAGACCTGAGTTTCAAATTCCTCAACCCGGACGTATATCAGGATATTCTTCAGAAGGTCGCCAAGAAGAGGGAAGAACAGGAAGGTTACCTGATGGAAGTTATAAAAATAGTGGAGGCCCATCTGAACGCCGCTGCCATTACGGGCAGGGTATTCGGCAGGGTAAAACATAATTACGGCATTTATCAGAAGATGCAGAAACAGAAAATTCCCTTTGAACTCGTATACGATGTTATTGCCATAAGGATCATCACAGATACCCCGGCCGACTGTTATGCCGCTCTGGGCCTTATCCACTCTCTCTGGACCCCGGTGCCCGGCAGGTTCAAGGATTTCATAGGCGCTCCCAAATCCAACCTTTACCAGTCCCTGCACTCGACTATAATCGGGCCGAAGGGAGAAAGGGTCGAATTTCAGATAAGGACAGTAGATATGGACCGCATCGCCGAAGAGGGAATAGCTGCCCACTGGAAATATAAGGAAGCGGACCACGCGGACAAACTGGACGATAAATACTTTTCATGGTTAAGGGAATTTATCAAGTCGCAAAAGGACACGCCTGACGCGAAGGAATTCCTTGAGGCGGTAAAGGGCAACATTGTGACCGGAGTCGTTTATGTGTTCACCCCGGGAGGCGATATAGTGGAGCTTCCCCAGAATTCCACGCCTGTTGACTTTGCATACAATATACATACGCAGGTCGGACATCAGTGCACAGGGGCCAAGGTAAACAGAAGGATTGTGCCGTTAAGGTACAAGCTTCAGAACGGAGACACAGTCGAGATTATAACGTCCCAGGGCCACACTCCAAGCCGGGACTGGCTGAAGTTTGTTATAAGCCAGAAGGCAAAGGCGAGGATAAAACAGTGGCTTAAAGTGGAAGAGAGAAAGAAATGCCTGGCCCTTGGCGAAGAACTGCTCGAAAAGTCCTTACGAAGATATAACCTGAGTCCCGCGCTGGCCAAATCAAAAGAGGTCCTTGATATAGTCAGGCCTTACAGAATCAACTCTTATGAAGATCTTCTTGTTGCTATAGGGTATGGGAGACTTTCAGTACACAAAATAATAAATAAGCTGTTGCCCGAATCTGAAAAAGTTGAAAAGGAACAGGTCTCGCCGAAAAAGGAGGCCAAAAAGGAGCAGGAAGGAAAGGGCATAACCATCAAAGGCGTTGACAACATAATGTTTCACCGCGCCAAGTGCTGTTATCCGCTTCCGGGAGAGAAGGTGACGGGTTTTGTAACCAGGGGCCGGGGGGTTTCGATACACAAAGTAAATTGTCCGACCCTCGATACCTATACTGTTGATCTGGACCGTCTTGTGGATGTTGAGTGGGCAGGGGATGAATCCACATATACCGTCAAAGTGCAGGTGCTTACTGTTGATAAGCGGGGCCTGCTTGCCGAGTTAAGCGCTATCCTCTCAACAAACAATATTAATATCAATCACCTGGAAGCCTCCGCAACTCATGAAAAACAGGCGCTGTTTGATTTTATGCTTGAAATCAGGGACAAAAAACAGCTTGATCAGATAATAAAGAAGATGTCCCTGATTAATGGCGTTATTGAAGTGAAAAGGGTCCAGGCCTAGAGGGTCAGGAAGTGAACAAATCTTCTCTCTGTTACGAAATATTTGATAGTCCCGTCGGACCGCTGTATCTGATTTTTTCAGGCCGGCTCTTATCTGGTGTTTCTTTTGAAAAACCTGCGCATATACCTTTCAGGAAAGGATCGGCGCCGGCAAGTTTCATCAAAGAGCTGAGCGCCTATTTCAGCGGCGTGAAAGTTGCTTTTGATCAGGAAATTAAATTTCTCACAGGAACAGATTTTGAAAAGAAAGTCTGGTCTGTGCTTAAGGATATCCCCTTCGGAGAGACCAGGAGTTATAAGTGGGTAGCTGAAAAGACAGGCAATCCAGCCGCAGTCAGGGCAGTCGGCCGGGCGCTCTCCAAAAATCCACTCCCTGTGGTGGTCCCCTGCCACAGGGTCATTGAATCCAGCGGCTCCATCGGCGGTTACTCCCCTGGGGTTGAGGTAAAACGGAGGCTGCTTGAGATGGAGTATTACGCGAAGGGGAAATAAGGTAAAGGGGGGCCCTTTATTTCTTCAGTGTCTTTAAGAAAGACAGATACTCAGGCGGCTGCTTGATAATTTCCATCCCCACATCGCTGGCAGGTTTGCCGGGCGATATTTTATAGGGCCTGACAACCTTGCATTGCAGCTCATGCGTGTCTCCGCTCCGGCCCTCAAATTTCACGATAAAGGTCATCCCCTCCGGAATTGTCATTGGTGTTTTCGGGGGAGTGATGGACATGCAGAGGCTGTTCTCGGAAAGATTTTCAATAAGCCCGCTATAACGCATATGGCGCGCAATGAGTTCGGATTTTAAACTGACCCTCGTCCTGTTTAGATGTCTTCTTTCCATGTATTGACCGTCGGTACTGCTGTTAATGATACTGCCATCTGTAGGGATTGTATCTCATTTACACGGGAAGTCAATACCCTGACTGACAAAATTAAAAACGATAGTGTACAATAACGTACAGATTGTACAAACTACAACAAGGATATGAAAATGAAAAATGTTCTTTCTATAACAGAGGCCAGGAAGATGCTTCCCGGCATTATAAAGTCTCTTAAAAAATCCCCCGATACTGTTTATCAGATAACGGTCCATAATGAAATAGTTGCCGAGATAAAGACCCCTCATAAAATCAAGCCGGGAGAAGCGACTGCCAAACTGCTCTCTATAAGAAAAAAACTCAGGAGCAAAAAGAAGGGATATAAAATACCGGTGTCCGAAAATGTCAAAGAACACCTGTATGTCGCAGAGGGGAAGGATTGAATTTGCCCCTGAATAAAGCTTTCTGTGATACATCGTTCTTTTTTGCATCCTTATGCCCCGAGGACTCCAATTATGAAAAAGCCGGAGAAGTTCTTGAATATTGCCGGAAACATGCGGTAACTCTCTGCACCACATGGGACATTGTCAGTGAAACCGTAACTCTTCTCAGATACCGCGCCGATTACAATACTGCTGTTCAATTTCTGGACAAGGTCAAACCCGTACTTCTCATCGTTACTTATGACGAATCTGCAAGAACTGCCGCTGAGAAAGTATTTAAGAAACTTTCCAGGGACAAAAAGCTTTCCTTGTGTGATGCCATTTCATATGTTGTGATCAGCCATTTGCTTGACAATATTCCCTGTCTTACTTTTGATAAAGACTTCAGAAGTCTTGGGCTGACGGTCTATCCGTAACATCAGTCAATCCTTATTATCTCTTTCTCCACTCTCATACCAACTCACTGAAATCTTTGCCATTAAGCGAATGAAACCGGCTATGAAATTCCCTAAAGCCTCGTTGTCTTCTCCCTCTTTAATGTCATCAGGGAGTTTACCTTCACGATTTATTATGACGACGATAGAGTCTTCAGTAAATTTAGTTTCTTCATATTTGCGTCATGCACTAGTGTGATACAATGGACTTATCGGAGGGGGCGATGACATTTTAAATACGTACACTTTTGATTTGTGTATCCGTATGGTTATCCGGTTTTTGGGAAAGAGGGCGGTATGTACAAAAAAATTCTCTCAGCAGTCAATGAACATCTGAACTCAGTGATAGCGGCGCGCTACGCTCTTAATATTTCGCGGGCCTGCGGGGCCAAACTTTATCTCTGCTTTGTTGCTGAAAAGGGGATGTCCGCCCCGGATATCGGAAAGGCCGAAGACGCAATGCAAAGGCTCTTCTCCGAGGCACGGGAAATGGATGTGCAGGTGCAGAGCATATCAACAACCGGACAGCCTGCAAAGGAAATCAAGGAGATTGTGAAAAAGGAGGGGATAGACCTGGTCTTTGTCTCTGCAAGGAGGGCTGACGTTGAACGAAGGTTTTACCGGGCCACAACCGCCCGTGAAATCCTGCTGAAACTTCCATGTTCCGTGGCCCTGACAAGGGTCGTAAATATGGGGCGGACCCATCCGGGCAAGATACTGATTCCTCTGAAGGCGCGGATAGATCATGTTCATGAAAGGGCCTACTTTACTGCAAAGATGGCGGAGGGATTTAATGCCAGGGTATTTGTCTTTCATGCGCCCAAACCGGTAACAAGTTTTTTTCATGGTGAAATTGAACTTACCCAGATGGAATGGGAAAAGAGGATGCCGGGGGACATAACGGATTTCATGGACCACATTACTAAATACGGGATTGACATTGAGGGGCGGCTTCTACCCGGCAGGGTTGCAAGGACCATAACCATTGAGGCGGCGGCAAAAAGGCATGGCCTTATCATTATGGGCGCAACCGGCAGAAACCTTTTGTCATCTTTGCTGAGGGGCAATCCGGTGGAGAGAGTGCTGAGGGAAACGACCTGCGACCTTATCATTCTCAAGCCGGTACACAAAGATGATAAATAATCTCGCAAGAGAAGAAGTCTTCCGGTTTCTCGTCACGTCTGAACAGGGCCTCGCAGAGGACGAGGCAGGTAAACGGTTAATCGAATCAGGACCGAACGAAATCACGGGAGTAAAAAAGATATCCTGGCTCAAGAGGTTCGCCGGGCAATTTACCCATTTCTTTGCCATTCTTCTCTGGACAGCCGCGGGCCTTGCCTTTATCTCGGAATACCTCCATCCCGGAGAGGGCATGTTCACGCTCGGTGGCGCAATTTTAGGGGTCATATTTATTAACGGCATCTTCACGTTTATCCAGGAATACAGGGCGGAAAAATCCATCGAGAAGCTGATGCTGCTCCTGCCTTTTTTTGTCAAAGTCATAAGGAACGGGAAAGAAGATGAAGTGCCGGTCAGGGACATAGTGCCGGGGGATGTGATCCTTCTTTCCGAGGGAGACAGGGTGCCTGCGGACTCAAGGCTCGTTGATTCAAACTATCTCATGGTCAATAACTCCTCACTGACAGGGGAATCCGAACCTGTGCCTCTTTCCAGTAAACCCTGCAAAGGGGAACTCATTGAGAGCGGCAACATCGCCTTTGCCGGGACAACCGTCTTAAGCGGCTCCGGAAAGGCGGTGGTCTTTGCCACAGGCATGGGCACAGAGGTCGGCAGCATAGCGCACCTGACGAGCGGCGTAGAGGCCGGGTCAAGCCCTCTCCAGAAGGAGATTGTGAAAGTGACAAGGATAATCGCCTTTTTGGCTACGGTCATGGGAATTGTCTTTTTTCTTATAGGGCATGCGGTCGGAAAGTCTTTCTGGGAAAACTTCATCTTTGCAATAGGAATTATTGTGGCTAATGTGCCTGAAGGAATGCTTCCGACTGTGACACTTGCCCTGGCCATGGGGAGCCAGAGGATGGCCAGGAAAAAGGCATTGATAAAAACCATGACGTCTGTTGAGACCCTCGGTTCGGTGACGCACATATGCACTGATAAAACCGGCACCCTTACACAAAACAGGATGGAGGTGAAGAAGGTATGGACAATGAAAAAAAAGGAGTCAGAAGTTGATGGTGAGGGCGGGGTGCTCCCGCCCTTACAAAACAATGATGTCACCATGCTTATGAAAGTCGCATACCTTTGCAACAACACTAAAATCGTAGAAGGTAAATCTAAAGGTGAACCTACCGAGGTGGCGCTCTTCAACGCAGCAGCGCCATTATTCAAAGACCCTGGTCCCGAACGGGTGTTCGAGATACCCTTTGATTCGGACAGAAAACGTATGACCACGGTTAACAGGGTCAACGGAAGTGTTTTAGTATTCACCAAGGGCGCCCTGGAATCCGTCCTGCCTTTATGCGCCTCTATTTTCGCGGACGTCAAAGAAATCCCGTTAGACGGACCGATGAGGGAAGAGGTGACCGCTGCATGCAATTCCATGATGGACCAGGGACTCAGGGTTCTGTCATTTGCATACAAAGAGATTGAAGATACTGGCAGGGGCGTATCGCAATACGCCCCTACAGATTCCAATCTTGAATCCGATTTGGTCTTTGCCGGACTGATAGGCATTGAAGACCCGCCACGTCCCGAGGTATCAGGCGCTATCATAAAATGCCATGAGGCAGGAATAAAGATAATCATGATTACAGGGGACGGCAACAGGACCGCCCTTGCCATTGCCAGGGAAATCGGACTGGTCCATGACGGCGCTCTCGTGATCGAGGGCCATGAGTTTTCAAAGATGGGCGACCGGGAGCTCAAGGAAAAACTCCTTCAGAAAGAGGTCATATTTGCAAGGATGACACCGAAGCACAAGATGAGGGTAGTCACGGTCCTTAAGGAAGAGGGTGCACGGGTTGCGGTCACAGGTGACGGCGTCAATGACGCCCCTGCGCTGAAGAAGGCGGACATCGGAATCGCCATGGGTATTACGGGGACTGATGTTGCCAAGGAGGCCGCGGACATGATACTCCTTGATGACAATTTCGCCACCATTGTAAGCGCTATCGAGGAAGGAAGGGGAGTGTACGAGAATATCAGGAAGTTTGTCAGCTACATATTCGCTTCCAATATACCGGAGATCATCCCTTATCTTGCGTATGTCCTTTTCAGGATTCCCCTCCCTCTCACCATAATGCAGATACTGGCTGTGGACCTCGGGACCGATATGCTCCCGGCCCTAGCGCTCGGCGCTGAGAGACCATCAAAGGAATTAATGAAACAGCCGCCCAGAGATCCAAAAGAAAGGTTGCTGACCGCAAAACTCCTGGGCCGGGCATATCTGTTCCTCGGCCCTGTTGAGGCTGCGGCAGGCCTGTTCGGATTTTTCTATGTGCTCATGTCCGGGGGATGGGAGTGGGGTAATATGCCTGCCCTGAATGATCCGCTTTACATGCAGGCGACTACCGCGTGCCTGACAGCGATAATCATAACACAGGTTGCCAATGTCTTTGCCTGCAGGACTTTCAGGGAATCTGTTTTCACTATAGGTATTTTCTCAAACAAGCTCATATTCCCCGGTATAGCGCTTGAGATACTGCTCCAGCTTTTCATTGTGTACCATCCATGGGGGAACAGGATATTTTCAACGAGCCCCATATCAGCAGGCATCTGGCTTCTTCTCATCCCGTTTGCGATCTTTCTATTTGCGGCGGAAGAGGGAAGGAAATTAATAACAAGATCGATTGCCAAAAAGGGTCAGTAAAGAAAGGACCAATCGGGGGCCATATCGGCAGATTAATTTATCCTCATTTGTCCTCATTTGCCCGCTTGACATTTTCCTTTCCCGGAACTAAAGTTGTAGTTACATAGCAGCCGAGGTCCATTCAAAGAATGGACGCGGGGGACCCAAATTTTGGGGCGTATTCCTTTACAGGATAGGGCACTTCCAGGCCCGAGCCCGTCAGCTAACCTCGCAGGCTTTTGGAAGGGCAATTGCGAGAAAAAATAAACCGCTGCCCGGCGGTTTTTTTATTGCCTCCGTTCGCCCTCAAAAGGAGGAAGACATGTCTCTTAAGAGCATTCTTATCGGTAGTCCTATCGAAACCATCAGGGAAAAGCATGAACGACTGACCAAGCTCATGGGGCTTGCGGTATTTTCATCAGACGCCATGTCATCTGTGGCTTATGCGACGGAAGAAATTCTCTTTGCCCTCGTCATCGCGGGGACCGCGATGCTTCATTACTCTATGCCGGTAGCTATCGGCATCTCAACGCTTATCGCGATTGTTGCCATGTCTTATTTTCAAACCATCCATGCTTACCCGAACGGCGGCGGAGCGTATATCGTTGCCAAAGACAACCTCGGCACATATCCCGGCCTTGTTGCAGGCGCTGCGTTGCTTATCGACTATGTATTGACCGTCACGGTCAGCGTTTCAGCAGGTATCGCAGCAATAACATCAGCGTTCCCGGCGCTTCATGATCATAAGGTTGCATTATGCATTTTTGCCATCGCGCTCGTGATGATCGGCAACCTGCGCGGGGTCAGGGAATCAGGGAAGATATTTTCCCTGCCCGCATATGTTTTTATCGGATCGCTGTTGTTATTGATAACTGTCGGAGTATCAAAATATTTCAGTATGCCCCATCCGCCCGCGCCTGAATTCCGAGAGGCGTCGGCAAGTATATTGCCGGTCTTTCTCATCCTGAGGGCGTTTGCTTCAGGCTGCGCCGCGCTTACCGGCATAGAGGCTGTGGCTAACGGTGTTCAGGCATTTAAGCCTCCGGAGTCAAGGAATGCCGGTATCACGCTTATCTGGATGGCCTTGGTACTCGGCTCACTTTTCATGGGGATAACTTTTCTTGCGGACCACTATGGAATAATGCCGAATGAGAGCGAGACCGTGCTGTCACAGGTGACGAGGACTGTGTTCTCAACGGGCATAGTTTATTATGTGGTACAGTTCTCAACTTCTCTGATACTTATCCTTGCGGCCAATACCTCATTCGCAGATTTTCCGAGGCTGTCTTCAATTATGGCGGCAGACCGCTACCTGCCGAGGCAGTTGAGCAGCAGGGGCGATAAACTGGTCTTCTCAAACGGGATACTCATCCTCGGGTTCTTCTCTGTCCTGCTTATTGTGATCTTCAGGGGCGATACACACGCGCTGATACCGCTTTACGCTGTCGGGGTTTTTACGGCATTTACGCTTTCACAGGCCGGGATGGTCAAACACTGGATCAAATTCAAAGGCAAGGGATGGATAAAGAGTGTCATAATAAACGGCATGGGCGCCGTTACGACAGCGGTCGTCCTAATTATTATTGCTTCAACAAAATTCATGCATGGGGCGTGGATTGTGATAATCGCCATACCCGGTCTCGTATTTTTAACATACAAGATACATCAGCATTATCTTTCCGTTGCAGAACAGCTTTCCCTCGAAGGCGCTGAAGCAGGGAAGGAATATTCGCACCATTCGGTGATAATCCCCGTGTCGGGACTTCAGAAGGCGGTGTTGAACGCGATCAAATACGGCAAGGCGCTTTCAGACGACGTGGCTGCTGTTTATGTTTCTCTCGATCCTGCTGAGACGGAGAGGGTACAGGCTAAATGGAAGAATTACGGTATGGGCATTCCGCTTATTATCATGCACTCCCCTTACCGTTCAGTAGTCGAGCCCCTGATGGATTACATAGATGGAGTCCGTGACCGATATGAAGACGGGGTCATTACAGTTGTATTACCTGAATTCGTGCCGCAAAAGTGGTGGCATCATCTCCTGCACAACCAGACGGCGCTTTTTATAAAAGGGACCATACTGTTTAAAAAGGGTGTTGTATCTACGAGCGTGCCCCTGCATTTGAAAGGGTAATAGGGTTTTATCAGTTTAACAGCAGAGTGCGCTTCCTATGACAGCAGTTTGAGACTTGACAACGCAGCCCGGTGTTATGAATTATTAATGGCAGTGCGGAATAACCTTTAAAAAAGCAGACTGCTGAAAAATGTACTGGTTGGCTCTTAAAACGCTTTTCCATGAAAAGGGGCGGCTGATCATCACCCTTATCGGGATAGTATTTTCCACTGTCCTTTCACTCACGCAAATCGCAATGTATCTCGGCATGATGGGGAATGCCACTTCCATTCTCAGGCATGTTGATGCCGACATCTGGGTTGCTGCAAAGAACATACAGAACTTTGATTTCGCCAATCCGTTCCCCGAAGAAAGGATCAACAGGGTCAACGCGATACCGGACGTGGTCTGGTCGGACAAGCTCATTCTTACGTGGGGGTTTTTGAAACTCGCGAACGGCGGACAGGAGCAGGTGCAGATAATAGGATTTAATCCCGATTCAGGCATTGACGTTCCCTGGAATATACTTGCCGGCAATCCGGAGGACTTGAAAAGCGGCAGATATATGATCATTGACAAGACTGCGGAACAGAGGGTCGGCCGGCTTGAACTCAATACGATTTGGGAGTTGAATGAAAAAAGATTCAAGCTTGTAGGCCTCTCTGAGGGGATAAAGAGTTTTACTACATCGCCGATAGTTTTTATGTCCTACAATCAGGCACAGGGCTTCATGACAATGACAGGACGGAAATCAAATCATGCGTCCTTTATAGTAGCCAGACTTAAGGACAAAGGCCTGAGCAGGGATGTTGCGGAAACGCTGAAAGTGTCCCTGAAAGATAACGATGTCTTTACCAAAAAAGATTTCATCTATAAGACTGTAATGTACTGGACTGTGCAGACAGGGATGGGGATGGGGTTTTTTCTGACCGCAATCCTGGGACTGATTGTCGGGGGCGCTATAGTAGGCCAGACAGTTTATGCAAACACCATGGAGCATCTGAGGGAATTCGGCACCCTTAAGGCCCTGGGAGCAAGGAACAGCGACATTTATAAAGTCATCTTCGCCCAGACAGGCATTAGCGCTGTTGCGGGCTACACGATAGGGTCTGTCCTTATCCTCCTTGCAAAGGACGGAATTGAAAAGGCGGGGGTGAGCCTGTATTTAAGCGCCGGTCTGTTTCTGTCTCTGTTCTTTGTTATTCTTTTAACATGCCTTTTGTCCGCATATTTTTCAGTAAGAAAGGTGAGGACCCTGGACCCGGCAACAGTGTTCAGGATGTGAAGCTGCAATGACACCGATACTTGAACTTAGAAATATAACCAGGATTTATGGTGAGGGCGATAACAGGGTCATCGCGGTTGATTCCGTTACCCTTTCACTGAACAGACAGGAGATGCTTCTTATAATGGGCCCGTCCGGTTCAGGCAAGACGACCCTGCTTTCGATGATGGGATGCATACTGCGTCCCACTGACGGCGAGGTCATAATTGATAATAAGGTCGTGAGCGATTCAGATGAAGATATGCTGCCGGACATAAGAAAACAGTACTTCGGTTTTGTCTTTCAGTCCTTTAACCTCTTTCCCTCGCTCACTGCCGTTGATAACGTGGAGCTTATATTGAGGCTTAAAAAACATGACAGGAAGAAGCTGCAGGCTGACGCTTTAAGATTGATTGAAAGATTCGGGCTTGCAAAGAGGGGGGATTTTTATCCCTCGGACATGAGCGGCGGGGAAAAACAGCGAGTGGCCCTTGCAAGGGCGCTGGCCGGTGATCCCCCGATCATCCTGGCGGATGAGCCCACAGCCAATCTTGACTCAAAGACAGGGCTTGATGTGCTGAGGCATTTGAAAGGATTAGCAGTGGAGGCACAGAAGGCTATTGTCATCGTTAGCCACGACCCGAAAGCTGAGACAATGGCGGACCGGGTTGTTTATCTGGAGGACGGGAAGATAAAAGATAAATAGGGGCGAGATGACCTCGCCCGTACGGTAGGGGCGGGGTCATCCCGCCCATGAGTTTCAATAAATCAGGAGAGATAGAAGATGAAGAAGATAATCATAATTGCCGGAATGATATTGCTTGTAACTGCAGCATATTTCATATTTTCAAAAGACAGAGACAATGCGTCAAAGACTGATAGTCCCCATATCTCGGTGAAGAAATATGTTGCTGCTGAGGGGAAGGTTGAGGCGATGCATGGTTTTGAGGTGGAGGTGGGCAGTGAAATAGACGGGAAAATCGCGGAGTTTTTTGTGGAGGAAGGGGACGTTGTTGAAAAGGGGAAGTTAATCGCGAGGATGGAAAACAGGGACATTGAGGCCAAACTTAAGGAGGCCATGGCTGAGCTGGAGGTGGCAAGGTCGAGGCTCAAAGAGGTGGCTTCAGGCGCAAGAGAAGAGGAGATAAAAAAGGCGACCGCCTCACTTGCTGCTGCTGCGGCTGACATGGAGTTTGCGAAGATGAGCCTTCAGAGAAATAAAGAGCTGTTCAGCGAAGGGCTTGTCACGGGGGAGGTCCTCGATGAAAAGGAAATGGCGCTGAAGGTCGCAGAGGCGAGGGTCAGGGAGGCTGAAGAGGAAGAGAGGCTCCTGAAAAAAGGCCCGAAACAGGAGACCATTAAGCTCAATGAAGACGCTGTAAAAAGCGCGGCTGCCAATGTTGAGTATTATAAAAAAGTCCTGGAAAAGACTTTTATTACCGCCCCGATTTCCGGCAAGGTCATACGCAAATATCTTCAGGCAGGAGAGATGCTGAGCAAAGAAATGCTGATATCGATCGTGGCGATTGCCGATGTGGAGAAGATATGGATAAACGCGGAGGTGGATGAGACGGATGTAGGAAGATTTCGTATGGGGGACCCTGTGGAAGTGAAGTCAGACGCGTATCCGGGGAAAGTATTCAGTGGAGAAATCAGGGAGATTTCAGATTACGTCGGCCCAAGGAAGGTAAAGCCGAACGATCCTGCCAGGAACATGGATATGAAGGTTGTCCACGCAAAGATAGCTTTAAAAGAGAAGACCCCTTTCAGGCTGGGGATGACTGTGGACGTCAGGATACTTCCGCATTAAAGGTTAACGCGCAGCCTCTAATGGTTTCTGTTCATGTTCATTCCTTTACCGGCTGGTCGGGACCTCTTCTGCTGTTCCGGCATCGTTGAACATAACTTTTGCCTCCTGTATTTAAGTTGGTTGTGCGTAAGCTTATAAACTATTTTATCGCAATCGCCATCACATTGTAAGAATGCTGCGGATAAATCCGAAATGTGCAGGAAAATAAATTTAAACCGGGCAGTAAAATAACGTGTCTCTGCCTCCTTGCCTTACGGCTGACGAATGCGATATTGTATGATGTTGAAAAATTGCGGAGTTGACCCAAGGTAATCTATGAAAGGCATTATAAAAGCCCTCGGACTTGTATTCGGAGACATCGGCACAAGTCCCATATATACAGTTACCGTAGTATTTCTCCTCCTTCAGCCCACGGCAGCGAATATCGTAGGAGTATTGTCATTGATAATCTGGACGCTTCTGGTCCTTGTCTTCCTCCAGTACGACTGGCTTGCCATGGGTTTAAGCATACGAGGCGAGGGCGGCACCATAGTGCTCAAAGAGATCCTGGCCCCCCTTGTCGCGGACAAAAAGAAGACGGCATTTATCACTATGCTGTCTTTTGCCGGCATATCTCTTCTCATCGGGGATGGTGTCATTACCCCGGCCATCAGTATCCTGAGCGCTGTAGAAGGGTCTGCATTAATACCGGGATTTGAAAATATTTCAAGAAACGTCATTGTATTGATAGCCATGTTAATTGCCGTGGCCCTGTTTTTGATTCAAAGCAAAGGGACGGAAAAGGTCTCTGTGGCCTTCGGCCCTGTCATGGTGGCCTGGTTTATTGCCCTTGCCTCATTCGGCATGGTGGCCATATCCGAAGCCCCGGAAATTCTCAAGGCCTTAAACCCGTATTATGGTATCAATTTTCTCTTTGAAAACGGCTGGAAGGGTTACATAGCGCTCAGCGAAATTATCCTGTGCGCTACAGGAGGCGAGGCGCTTTACGCGGACATGGGCCATCTCGGCGCGAAACCGATACGTCAGGCATGGATGACGGTATTTGCCGCGCTCATCCTGAATTATCTCGGACAGGGCGCGTTCCTGCTGACACATCCTGAGGCAAAGAACATCCTGTTTGAAATGGTCTTTCACTATGCTGAAATCCTGTATGTCCCGTTTCTGCTTCTTAGCATTACAGCCACGGTGATCGCTTCACAGGCAATGATCAGCGGTATGTTCTCCATCATTTTCCAGGCAATAACAGTACGCATCATGCCTCCCCTGAAGGTGGGCTATACATCCGTTGAAAGGAAGTCCCAGATATATATATCCTCTGTCAACTGGTTTTTGCTTGCGGCCGTCTTGTTTGTAATGATAGAGTTCAGGGCGTCGAGCAGCCTTGCCGCAGCTTACGGTCTGGCCGTCACAGGCACAATGACTATTACAGGGATCATGATGACGTGGATTTTCTATCTCAAGAAGAAACCCATGCTATCGCTGCTGTCACTTTTTATCACGTGCGTTGACATGTTGTACTTTTCCGCCAACTTCTACAAGATCCCTCACGGCGGC
>JAGVNU010000083.1 GCA_020053105.1 Thermodesulfovibrionia bacterium | reverse complement strand
TGCCGAAAGCCGGCGCTACGTCTATACTGCCGACCATTGCGGCCAATACAAGCCCCATCATAATCTTGCCTGCTATGGACCTGAAACTCCATATGCCTGATATTTTCATAAAGTTCCTCCCTTCCTGGAACGGTTCCAATCGCCTGTTCGGCGTTAATCTTTAGTTGTATAAAATTACCGGTCATTTCTTCCTGGG
Organism: Thermodesulfovibrionia bacterium; assembly: GCA_020053105.1. Taxonomy (GTDB): domain Bacteria; phylum Nitrospirota; class Thermodesulfovibrionia; order UBA6902; family UBA6902; genus UBA6902. The sequence continues at coordinate 22,108 of JAGVNU010000083.1, read as the reverse complement.
TTTTCCATATTTCCCTGTCCGGAATACTGTGTCGGTAATCTTCTTCTGTTCATCCGACATACTGTCATAGAACGCCTCGAAAGGCGGGATGAGCTTCTTCATGTGACCTAAATGGGTCTCGGTAATTTGACTGTGGAGTTTCATATGCTCAACAGAGTTCATCGCCGCGGCGTTTTCATCCCTTTCCTTGGTAAGGGCGTCCATGTCTTTCGCATTTTCCCTCATCACCTGAGTAAGGTTATCCCATAATTTTTCCTGGGCTTTGCTGATCGTCAGCTCGTTTTCAAGCTGTTTGATCTGGGCCTCAGCCTTCTCAACAGCAGAGGGTCTGGCATCTTCTGCTGGTTTCTTTTGGTCTGAAGCCGCAAAAGAAAGATTTGCATTGGCGAAAAAGATAGTGGATAGAAACGCCATCATTACGACAACGAGTACAGCCGGGAAAGCAACTTGATAATCCTTTGGTTTCATAATCTGTCTCCTTATAAGTTTGATCGTTAGCGCTTGCAAGCGCTGCGACGTTATAAAAATATTACTCAACTTTTCATACGTTAGAATCGTCCTGCATAACTCTCTCTCCTTTCGATAAATGTTAATGTCCTTTTTGATGCGTCTATCGCATCAAAAGGGAACATGTTCTGGTGTTTGCCGGTGTATCCTTTAATCCTGACTCACTTTGGGTTGCAGATACTATTAGACTAAAAGCAGCGCACCAAAAATCAATAAACAAGGTTTTCATATTTCCTCTGCGTGCGCAATGCTTACAATTTTCTGGGCGATATTCTCAGGTGAAAGAACAAAATCTATACACCCGGTTGCTATTGCACTCTCAGGCATATCCGGCTGCCCGGCTGTGTCAAGCTTCTGCGCGATGGTAATGCCTCCCACTTCTTTTATGCCGCACAGCGCTGCTGCCCCATCACCATCATAGCCGGAGACAATGACAGCGATAAGTTTGCCGTCCCAGTGTTCCGTCAGGGAGCGCAAAAAAACAGTGATCACATCGGGCCATCCCCTGGGCTTTGATATCGGCTTCAGGCGGAACTCTCCATCAAGAACGTGCAAATCACGTTGCTCCGGGATTATGAAAACATGGTTGGGCTCGATGAGTAATTTTTCCGTGATCAGTTCAACCGGCATCTTTGTGTAGCGCGGGAGAAGTTCATGGAGCATGGTGGCCACGGTCCTCAAGTGATTAACAATGACGACAGCAACACCCATATCGGCCGGCAGATGCTGTAGTAATCGAGTATAGGCATCGAGGCCGCCGGCCGAACCGCCCACGCAAACCACAGGAAAGTCATGTGCAACATTTTCAGCTTTCATTGACAATCATGATCTCCGGCTTAAAGCCATTCGTCTCCCCAAAAGCATGCCGACGTATGAGAAACCACTCTCCTAATGCCCAAAAACCTTCTTGACCTGGCCGATCTTTTTCCGGGCTTTGCCGGCTATCTTTTCGACTTTGCCTTCGACCTCCAACTTGGGATTATCGGTTATATCCCCGGCCATTTCCCTGACCTTGCCTTTTGCTTCGTGAAATGAGCCTTTCATTTTGTCTTTTGTGCTGGATTTCATGGTATTCCTCCCTTCGGATTTCGATTTGTCCGCTGGTATTTTGGCCGCAGTTATCTCCACAATTAAATCTCTGCATGAGATGACTTGCTGTCTCCTCCTGGCTTAACGGCTGCTGCCTAACGGCGCCTCGTCCAGTAGAAGCCACCGCCGCCAAAGATCACAATCAAAACAATGATTAGAAGGATCAGTTCAATTGACATAGCTTATCTCCTTTCTCCTGAAAGATTGACTGCATAATGTTTGTTGCATAAGTTGTGCCATGACCTGTGATGAAAGAAAGGGTCCTCTAATACTTTGAAATCATTGGAACTTTAACAAAAGCTGCGATGGGGGAATGATAACGTGAAGGGTACCGACTTCTGATATATCAGGAGTGTCCTGATATATCAGTTAGTTTTTTATTTCTTTGAATGCCGGGGCGTCAATCCAATATATTATTCATCCGCATTCTCAAGGTCACTGTTCGCGGGTCCGTTTAGTACCCGCCCGTATGGATCGAAGCTCGAACCGTGACACGGACAATCCCATGTCTTCTCCAGGTGGTTCCAACTTACGATGCACCCAAGGTGTGGGCACATGGCAGAGCGTTTATGCAGTGTTCCCTGTTCATCGCGATAAAGAGCGAACTTCGTCATCCCCCTTCGAATGATGGCGCCTTCGCCTTGTGCAATTTTTTCGGGCGAGTCAATATCACCACGTGTCAAATAATCTTCAACATACTGCGCGGCAACATTGATATTCTCCCTGGCATATTCAAGAGAGGCACGGAGGGTCTTGCGCGAAGGGTCGTAGAGCGGCGCCCAGGGGCATTCGCGCCCCATAATTAAGTCCGTGATAAGAATTCCTGCAATGGTGCCGTGCGTCATACCCATTCCTGAATCACCAGTTACTATATAGACGTTTTGCGGGTCGCCTGGATTGCGACCGATGAAGGCAAGGCCGTCAAAAGACTCCATAACCTGACCGGACCAACGAAACTCAATACTCTCAATCATCGGGAACCGCTCCCGGGCCCATGCCTCAAGCTGTGCGTGCCGCTTATCGCCGTCGTCTGCCTGTCCTGATTTGTGATCTTCGCCTCCGACTATCAGAACATCGTACCGGTCGCCATCCGGAGCGGAAACGCCTTGAACTCTAACGTAGTGGAACGGATCGGCTGTGTCCCAGTAGAGGGCTTTTGTAACTGAGCTGCGTGGAATCCGTGCGCCAATAACATAGGAAGTATAAGGGGCCTGCTTGGTGTGAATGGTAACGATGTCATTGACCGGAGTATTTGTCGCTATTACAATGGCATCAGCGGTCACTACATATCCATTGCCTGTTTCAACCCGCGCCTGCGCGCCGCCTTCCATTTTGCTTGCGTGTGTTCCGCTGAAGATGCGTCCACCGTTCTGTTCAATAGCGCGGCTGAGTCCGGTCAGATACTTCAGTGGGTGGAACTGCGCCTGTCGGGGAAAGCGCAAACACATACCCGTGTCGAAAGAAGCAAGTGGCGCACGCTCGACCTGCTCAACATCGTTGAGTCCAGCGCGATTCGCGGCCTTCACTTCACGTTCGAGCACATCTTTTGAGTCCCCGGGCGGAACAAAGAGATAACCGTCGACTCGCCCGAAGTCACAATCAATTTTTTCTTCATTAACTATGGCCTCAATTCGGTCAATCGCCGCCGTGTGACTTTGGGCAGTGAGCCGTGCCCCCTTTTCACCATGCAGGCGCTCGATCTCAAAATAGCGGGTATCAATCGCATTGGAGAGGTGGGCCGTTGTACGCTCCGTCATCCCTCCACCAATACGCCCATCATCCAGCACAACCACTGACCTGCCCTCTCGCGCAAGGAGATATGCGGTTGTCAGGCCGGCTATCCCAGCACCGACAATACAAACATCAGAATGCGTATTCCCGGTGAGAGATGACTGTTCCGGCACTGCTGCCGTTGCCATCCAAATCGATTTAGTTTGTCCGGAATTACTATCCATTGCTTTTCATTCCTCCGACTAAATTTGTCGGACAGCCGTGTCGTCAACTATTTATGTCCGTCCACCGATAAAGTTTGCAGCTGTTCAGGCCGCCATCAGCCAAGGTTTTCTGCCGCAAAGCTCCAATTAATCAGTTTGTCTATAACAGCATTGACGTAGTCCGCACGGCGGTTCTGATAATCCAGGTAATAGGCGTGTTCCCAGACATCTATAGTCAACAGCGGTTTAAGGCCCTTGGTTAAAGGTAAATCCGCATTGGCTGTCCTGACCACCTTGAGATTGCCGCCATCCAGCACAAGCCACGCCCATCCGCTGCCGAACTGGGCCATTGCTGCAGCAGACCACTCCTTCCTGCATGCATCCACGGTGCCGAAGGAGGCCTCGATCTTTTTCTTCAGCACGTCAGGCGGTTCGCCACCGCCCTTCGGTTTCAGACTGCGCCAGTAAAACGTGTGGTTCCACGCTTGTGCTGCATTATTGAAAATCGCGGCCTTATCGGCTTTGCCGGCTGTCCCAGTAATGATTTTCTCCAGCGTCATATCAGCAAACTCTGTTTCTGCTATCAGTTTATTCAGGTTGTCTGCATATCCCTTGTGATGCTTGCCGTAGTGGAAGCCGATTGTATTCGCGGAGATTACCGGATCCAGCGCGTTATCCGCATACGGCAGAGGCGGCAGTACAATCGGAGATAAACTTTTAATCTTGTCATTGCTCATAATTTTGACTCCTTGAACATTTACTGCATACCGTTTAACAGCATTTTTTGGTCCCATCATATAAAAAATATTTTTATGTCGCCTTGTGTTTTTTTATATGGTCCTTTTAATGTTTATGAGGATCAGCCTTGGAGGGCCCTGTTTCTTTCGGCTCTTTGCCCTCATCTCCCTTCGACTGTGAATCATCCATACCCTTCATATCCATAGGCATCGACATCATCTTCTGCATCTTTTCTTTCATCTGGGCCATGTCCTTCATCATCTGCTTTTTCTCAGCGTCCTTAGGCCCCATCATCATTTTTTCCTGCATCTGCATTATGTCCATCATCATCTGCATCATGTCTTTCTTGTCGCTCATCATTTGCTTCATCATCGGATGGCATTCTTCCATCATCTGTTTCATCTTTCCTTCATCCATCTTCATGTCCTGCTGACCCTTCATGCCGCTGTCTGTCTGGGCAAAGCCATACCGGCCAGTCAATGCCACAACAAAAAGACAACTGATGACGACTAAAATAAATCTTTTCATCTCATACCTCCTTAACATTATTAATTTTATCCCCGGGACAAACCTCCTTCCCCATCAATAAAATAAGATTCACCAGGAATTGTTTTACAAGAAATATCTTTACTTTCGTTTCATCATATAAGCGACACCAAAAATAACGAGAATCACGATAATGATCCCGAAACCCCACCCATAGCCCATGCCCCACCCCCAACCACCATCCATCATCCCGCCACCGTGACCGGTGCCCATCTGGGCAAATGCTGAAATACTGCAAACAAACAACACCGTCAGAGCAATCATTAATCTTTTCATTTTTTCCTCCTTTCAAAGGGCAACTATTTACAAGAATAAGGACCTGCTTTAAATGAATCATTCAATCAGCCGAGCTGATTTGCCTTTGCCATCGAACGACCTCCGTCTCTCAAGCTTTCTTATAAGACCCTTCCTTTTTAACAGTCTGCCGGAACCCCTCCCTTGGCTTCATGATAACGTCAACTCCCTGCTCTGTTTCCCTTGCGTGTCTCTCATGTTTTTCCATCACTATCTTTTCTGCCTCTAACCAATCCTCTAATTCATGCCCGTGGGCCCAGCCTCTTTTTTCACTAAGTTCGTACGCAATCCTGGCGATCTCATCATGCATACCTTTTTGCCTTTTCATTCCATCCTCCCTTAAATAATATTTATTATATGTGGTTTCATCCCGGCCCATTGCCCACGCTATGCTGGAAAGCGCTGCGAACTTTCGCCGCAATCTGACGGTCCGTCATCTTGTCTACGGTTTCAATCCCTGCAATCCGTCCTTCGAGATTGTTTTTCTTGAGACGTTTTTTGAGTTCGCCTTTTGCGTCACCAGGACCGAATATCAGAATGGATCCTGCATCACGAATACTCGCAATTACCGCATCGTAGTAAATATTCAGATGTCCCGTTAATGCCCTCTGGCGGCTGTTGCTTGCCGGGACTTGTGATGGTTCATAGGAACCCTTTAGAGGGGAATCACCGGTACGGCGGAGCTGCCTTTCAGCCTTCGATATTACCAGCGCCGTCTCTTCCCCTTTGTCCGTAACAGCCACGATAATAGCCTTCCTGTGGTCAATCCATAACCCTGCTGTAGTTTTCATGATTTCTCCTTTCGATAACAGATATACCCTTCAATTTCAATATATCACTAATAAGTGTTCTTGAAAACCGCTTTTCTGATTCTCATTCCTGAGTTTCGTTTTCTCCTCCGGCGGAAACGACCCTGGATCCAGACATCGCAGCAGGAGAAATGTCTGTCACCGCTGCTGTTCCTGCCGAATCGCCTTTAAGATAAGCTTTAATATTCTGTTCCATTTGGGCCGGAAACTCCGGCACAGGACCAGCAAGCTTCTCACGGTATACTCTGAGCATGATTTCCCTGAAGACCGGAAGCGCTGCCCTGTCGCCGGTTTCTTTTGGTCCGAGGGAATGGTTGTCGTCAAAGCCTATACGGACCGCTACAGTGATTCCTTCCGGGCCGTAGGTCGAGCCTATAAAGAGTGCATCTCTGAACTCATTTGTCGTCCCAGTCTTTCCCATAACGGCGATCGGGAAATCGCCGGAGTCAAGTGCATGGGCCGTACCTGTGGGAATCCGCACGACGCCACGCAGGCCCTCCTGAATGAGAGAAAGGGCATCATCGTAGAGATCGACCGAAGACCGCTTGCCCACTTTATCAGCCGCCACCTCGCCTGAATCACGGACGATTTTCCGGACTATATACGGCTGGGTAATAATGCCTGATGCCATAGCGCGGTACGCGTTGGCCAGTTCAAGCAAATTCACTTCAGAGGCGCCCAACGCAGTCGAAGCATATGGCTGCAGCGGCGTGTGGATCCCCAGACTCCAGGACGTCCTCAGGATGCTGTTAATACCGATTCGTTCCGTGACCCAGATCGCAACGGCATTTCTGGATTCCGCAAGCGCCTCCCGGAGCGGCATCACGCCCTTGAATTGCCCATCGTAGTTTGAGATCCATTTCGTTCTCTGCTGCCCTCTGTCCGGAACAACTATAGGTTCGTCGGGGACCATGGAATCAAGGGTAAATGTTCCCTGCCGGAAAGCAGCGAGATAGACAATGGGCTTCATTGCGGACCCGGGTTGCCGCAGGGACTGTGTGACGCGGTTAAAGTCGCTGTATGATGCGGAGCGGCCTTTATAAAACTGACGGCCTCCTGTCTCGGCGAGGATGCTCGCATCGCGGTTTCTCAGCACGATGACAGATCCCTGAATCAGACCTTTGAAAGCCGGGTGCCGCTTCTCATAAAGCTCGAGGCCGTGCTCCAGCGCCTCATTCATGATTTGCTGCACACGGGCGTCCACTGTCGAGTAAACATGGATACGTCCCTGCAGAAGGTCTTCAAGGCTGAAGTCGGCGCTGAGTGCTTTGAGTTCCTGTAAGACATTTTCAACGACTGCAGCCGTCTGGAGCATTTTGTCATTGTGCCGTGTGGTCACCTGAAGCTGGCGTTGTTGAGCTTCCCTCACCACGTCCGGAGATATAAAACCGTTGCGTGCCATAAGCGCCAGGATATGATTTCTCCGGCGCAGGATCCTCCCGGTTTCTTTAGCGTCGGGTGCATAGGTGCGAGGCGACTTTGCGATGCCTGCGAGCAGCGCTGCCTTGTCAGCATCATCTACGGTGAACGTGGCGATAGGCCGCCCGAAGTAGTATTCAGCCGCTCTCGCAATCCCGTACTGACCGTTTCCCATGTAAACAAAGCTGGCATATCGGGCCAGAATTTCTTCCTTGGCCAGGCGTCTGGTACCGAAACGCTTCTGCATCTCTTCCTCGACCCACAGTGATAGTCTCATCTCCTCAAGCTTCCTAAACAGCTTGTTGACGCTTCGCGGGCCGATCACGTAAGACAGTCCGCGGAGCAGAAGCGCCTCGTGCAGGAGCGGTTCGCTGTTTTCCCGGGCCGTCAGCTTTTGAAGGAAATGACCGCGAACGAGCTGCTGCGTGATGGTCGAGCCGCCTTGCGGAAAGATGCCGCTGCTATTGACCTCCTCCTGCCCTGCCGACCGTATAAGGTGTGACACCAGTGCGCCGATCCGCACTTTGCTCAATACGCGGGGAATTGTTGTATAGTCGACTCCGCTGTGTGAGAAGAAGCGCTTGTCCTCAGCAGCGATGATCGCATCACGAACAATCGGCGGCAGGTCCTCATAATTAGTGATCCGCCGGTACTCTCTTGCCAGCTCAATGAGCGGCCGGTCATCGGCATCGTAGATGCAGCCGATCGCAGGAAACTCAAACCGTGCGAAAGGCTCTATGTCAGGCAGGCTGGTCCGATTAAAATAGACGTGATGGAATCCGGCTGCAACCAGAGCGGCCGTAATGACTGTTGTGCACATGAGCGGGTAAACGAGCCAGCGCAGTTTGCCTGAACGGATACTGAAAATACTTTTACTCATTCTTATCTCTCTTCGACGCCCGGCAAACTCCGTCAGAATCCCAGGGACACTCCCAGGCCATAGGTCTCGATCTTATTATTGTAAAACTGGCCGCGCGGATCATACCCTTTGTACCACTGGGCCATGAGGCGCAGACGACGGTGCCCAAGGTAGGGCTGGCCGAACTCAAGGCCCGCCTTGACGCTGGTATCGATGTTCCACTTGTGCTCATCAAAGCTCTTCATGTCCACACCGACAACCGGCCTGCCGTTCCACAGAAGCGGCTTGCTGCCGTAATACTCGATTCCCCAGTGGGCGCTCATCGGTTCCAGATCTGCAGGGTCCTTCTGCAGCAGGTACTCACCCCCGCCGTACACCCGCCATCCGTGCCATTCACGTGAATAGATAAGATCAATGGCTTCATAACTGAGGTTGACCCGTTCGGGGGGATTAACACCCTGGAGGAACTCATCCCCCAGGTGTGAGCTTTGGTGATAAATGCGTAAGCGGAGTGAATTGTCTCCCCGCCTGTAGGTAGCGGGAATGCCGATAGTGTAATCTGCATTGATGAGATCGTAGGAAGGGGCATCCAGGTTGAACTGGGCGAACAGGCCGCCTTCTATGTTGAGCTGCAGTCCGTCCCCATCACTTCTGCCGAAGAACCTGTACATGCCGAATGTCTCTCCGAAGCCGACTGACGCCATGGTGTATCGCACGCCCGGTGATTTGAAATTTTCGGCATTGACAAAAAACTGCGGCTGCTTCGGGTCGGCGAGTAGCGGCTGAAACAGATTGCCCAATGGAAAGGCTTCCCCTTCGCCGAATATCCCCAGAATACTGCTTAGAACTCCCGGCCTGTCCGGGTCTGCAGACTTCACTACAATCCTGACCTTACGCAGTCCGTCGATAGTACTCAGCTGCCTGTCAGCAGCCTCCTGCCTCACCGGGTCATCTTTAAACAGGGTAATCACGGCAGCCCCCCGGACAACCTTCAGACGATAGCTGTCTCTCTCCCAGTGCAGGTCCCGCTCAAGGATGGAGGTAATATAACCGGTCAGAAATTCATCGCTTACCCTGTCCGCGGCCACTGCCGGGGGGGCCGGGAAAATGAGCATTAGCCAGAGAAAAGCGGAGCACAGGAAGCCGGTACCATTAAAGCAAGTAGAACTGCGCATCATCATAGTTAGTTCATCCTCCGTTTTTTAACAGGAATAAGGGTCGCCAATTGCCGGACAAGCTCAATTCTGCCGCATCGGACAATCTCCGGCTCACGGATGCGGGAGATTCGGTCCAGGCATGTGACCTGGTCCGGGGAGGTTTCCCGGTCCCGGTAATGGTCCAGGCCCGCCCCCATGTCTTCCTGGTAAAAACGGAAAGCATGATGACAGAACAAGTAATAACACAAACATAAGCAGTACTATTGATATCCATAATTTTTTCATGGTGTATCTCCTTTTGTAACGAGCGCAGTTGTCACACCCTCCGCTGCTCAGCGTTCATCCTTTTAACATTTCAGCCACAGCCTGATGAGCGGCTTTCATCATGTTGACTCCCTGGTCTTATGTCTTGTGTTTTATGGGAGACTCAGAGCCGTACGCCAAGAACGGCTGTCGCGGTGAACCCGTCCAGATTGACGGGCTGGCCGCCATATTTCGGCTTGGCCCAGAGATATCTCCCCTCTACTCCAATGAAAGACGTATTCGTAATATTGAAGTTAATCCCGCCCCCTGCGTGAAGCCCGTAAGTGATTTTCGATTCACCGTCGAAATTGCCGGAATTTCCGGTTACTTTCAATTTCGTGAAGTATGCGCCGATCCCGAACTCACCATACGGTTCAACAACCGGCCCGATCGGTATAAGGACCTTCGCGGTCGCAAGCACCGGAACGACCTTCAGTTTCGTTTCTCCTGGCTCTGCCTCAGGGGAACCCTTGCTCTCGAAGTACCCGGCCCCCAGTTCAATTGCGAACACCGGAAGAAAGTAGTGGCCGACCGCCAGCTCCCCGTTGAATCCGGTCTTGCTGTCCAGGCGTGATCTGTTTCCATCGTTGAAATCCCTGAGGTGGTACGACTTGCTTGGCGAGTAAACCCCGCCCTTAAGCGCGAAGTAGTTCGCGGGTTTATCCATCGTGGGTTTATCCTGCGCGGATAACGGGGACGTCATACAGATCAAAGCAACCGCAATAATAAGGTACATAGTTAATTTTGTTTTCATTTGTTACCTCCTTTGACCAGCAGCAATATGCCGCCTACGAGCGCAATACCACCAACGATCGGCGGCAGCGGGAATGTTCTTGTCTTATCAGCAGTCACCTGGAGAGGACCGAGATCAACGACTTTCTCTCTTGTCGTGTAGGTGATGCCCTGATACGCAAATGCTATGATCCCTACAACAATGAGTACTATGCCTATCAGTGTATTTGTTTTCATTTTACTCCTTCTTTCTGTTATCAACCTCGATTTGGACTACTCGACGGTCATCTGGTTATTTACGCTTTTCACACCTTTTACGTCTTCTACGAGTTTGGTGACCAGGTCTTTTTCGGCTGTATTTCTGGCCTTACCACTCAATGTGACCACGCTATTGTTCGTCTCGACTTTGGTGTTTACGGCGCTGGTCGAGCGATGGAACAGCAACATCATCTTGACCTGGGCTGTTGTGGACGCGTCATCAATCTTTTCACCTGCCGTATCGTCGGTCTTTTTCCTAGGAGTTTTTGACACAGTCATCTCATTTTTAACGTCTTTGACCCCGTCGACATCTTTGGCGTATTCGGTTGTAAGGTCCTTTTCTGCCAGATTGTCAGCGTTACCCTTCAGGGTCACGATACCGTTTTTGGTGTTAACTTCCGTTATGGCGCTTACGCTCCTATGGAACAAGAGCGTGGTTTTCACTTTCGTAGTGATCCATGCATCCGACTTCTCCGCGGGGTGTTCACCTTTGACTTCCAGCTTGTTTTCTACGCTTTTGACCCCCGGCAGACTCGCCACTGTATCCTGGGCCAGTGATTTGTGGGATTCTTCGGAGACAGTCCCTGTCAGGACGACGCCGCCGTCCTCAGACTTGACTTTAATATCATCACCTTTCAGGTAGGTCTTGAACACATACGACTTCTTGGCAGATGATTCGATGTCATCATCCAGCTTGGTCGCGTGTACGGGCATGCTGATTACCAACAAAACGAGCGAAGCCATCATCAGCGCTACAGAAAACATTGTTTTTATTTTCATTTTACTTTCTCCTTTTATGTTGTTTGTGTTGTTGCGTTTTGTTCGGTCCTCATAATCTGCGACTGTTTCACTTTTGCTTCAACTTCCTTACCTCCTTTACCATTTTTTATTTCTTTTGCGGACACTTTTCATGATTTTTCTCGTCTTTCTCTCCGGGGCCGCATTCAGGCGCTCCAGATTTCCCTTTCTTGTCCGGCTTGACCTGCTTTCTCTTGCCTCGTGGCGCAGTATTGCTTTCAGGTACTACGGGTTTTCTTTTTTCTTCGGGCTGGACCTGCTGCTTCCTGCCTCTGTCTGAGGGACTGACTACGGGACCGCCGGGCGTCACTCTCTCAGCCGGTCTGACCTGTATCTTCTTTTCTCGTGGCGCAGTATTTCTTTCAGGTACTGCAGGCCTGTTTTCTGATGGTTTAAACTGCCTTTCACCTCTCGGTGCGGGAATGCGTTCGGGTACTACGGGTTTTCTTTTCTCTTCAGGCTTGACCTGCTTTCTCTCAACTTGTGGTGCGGGACGGCCTTCAGGCATCAGGGGTTTCCTTTTCTCTTCAGGCTTAACCGGCTGTATCGAGGGTTTCCCCTTACCCCGCGTTCTCGGCGTGGTAACTGTATTCAGCGGCAGTGTCTCAGGCTTGATTCCGGGGTTCAGGACAGACTTTTCCGGTTCTTTAATAAGCCGGCGTGACTGTTTTAATTCTCTTACCTGAACGTTCCTGACACGCTGCGGTGGAAGTTTGACCTGCGGAATCGACTTGTCAGATGTAAAATAACTCTGCCTTGTAGGTTTGATATCGTGCGGGCCCGCCCTGAAATTCCTTTTTGTAAAGATATCTTTCCGGACCTCTGTCTCATGGACATTTACAATTTTTGGTGAGCCCGTAGCAAAGGTGCTGCGGTCCACTATAGTCGCCCCGTTATTGATTTGCACATTCTTATATACGTTCGTAATATTGACCTGGTTGATATTTACATTGGTAATGTTAACGCTGTGCCGGCCATAGTAGCCGCGGCCGTAATAGATTTCTCCCGGAGCAAGCGGGACCCATGCCACATAATCATTAGTCCTGACCCAGCCGACATATCCCGGGCCCCAGTAAACCTCGCTCGCAACCGGCGGCACCCAGAACCAGCCTATGTTTACAATATAGCTCCATCTCCCATAATGGTATGGCGCCCAGCCCCAGGGCTCGAAAGCCACCCAAATGTAATCGCCTCCCCTCCATATCCATCTGCCATGCCTGTAAGGGGACCAGCTCAGTCCGATAACAACCGTAGGCGTCCAGACATAACCGTATTCAGCGACATGTACCCATCTGCCGTTGTTGTCAAAATCATAAGAATACGGCCTGAGTCCGGCAGGAAGATAACGCGAACTCCTGTCTCCACCCTCATAAATCCTGTCGTTCATCTCCTCGTTCCATCTTTCCCACTCATCAGGCGGACCTAACGGCGCAACCTCTCCGTTTGTGTTCTGTCCAAAAGACACCATACTGCCCGCATTTATCCTTGTAGTACCGGCCTGGTTCTCTGTTTCAACATATCCCTTGTAAACCGACACATCCGTGTACCGGTCCCACATGTCAATTCTGAAAATCGCCCTGTTAAAAGATCGGGTCGACGCATCAGGGGTATCAACCTGTATGACACTCCCCCCCGGCGCATCATAAAAAATATACGCATATCCCTGGGAAAGATAAAATTGGGAAGAATCCTTGTCCATTGAAAGTATCTGCAGGGCCGTATTCTCGTCGAGTCTGATATATGTCCCGCTGTTCAACTGGAGTTCAGCCCTCCCTCCCTGGGGGACCCAAACCTGATCACCCTCTGCAAGAGGCATGTTTATCGAGGCGAAACCCCAGTCGCCAGCCTCGGGCGTGTTTATCTGGACATCACCTTCAATAAGACTTGCCCGTATATAACCATAATTAGAAGAAAAGGCATAAGCCGGCGCTATAAGCAGCACAACCGAAAGCATCACTGTATTTAAAATTTTCATATCATTCCCATTCACATTAATCAGCCTGCCTTCACATGCCGTAATTCAAGGGTTCGGATTCTTTCTTCACCAGCAGAATGGAACATGGCATTTTTCGGATAATCTCTTCATTGCTGCGTCCGAAAAGAAAATGCTCCAGGCGGCCTTGTTCATGCGCAAGCATAATTATAAGGTCTATGTTTTCATCTTTTACCAGCTTAAATATTTCTTCTTCAGGTTCTCCTTCTTTGACCGCCTGTTTCACTTTCACCCCTTTTTCTCTTTCCGAATTTATTACTGCGGCCAGTTCCTTTCTCGTATCCAGAACGAGTTTCTTGTACTCTTTCTCCAAAGATGGCACCGGCAGATTCCATCCCTCGATACTGAAAGGATTATGCACCACATGAATTACATAAAGTTCCGCCCCGTATTTCCGTGCAAGAGAGATTCCGTAATGGACTGCTCTTCTGCAGTATTGAGTGTCCCTGCTCACAACGAGAATCCGTTTAAAATCTTCCATGACCTGTCTCCTTGTTTTGCTCCTTATTCCTGTTGCCGGTAATCGGATTGATGTCATTTATTTATCCCAAAGGTTTTCGCCCCTGGATGATGTTGAAAAGTATCACGATGACGGCAATTACCAGCAGGATGTGAATGAACCCGCCCATCGTGTAACTACTCACAAATCCCAGCACCCATAGAATTATCAGTATCACTGCGATTGTCCACAACATATGGTCCTCCTCTCAGTTTGTTTCAGGTTTCTGCCGGCTTGAGCGCCTTGCACAAGCCGGCAGTCTCTTCATCTACTCTTTCGTGCCGCCCTGAAGCATCTCGGCCCTTGCACGTTCAAGCGCGGACAGGACAGGTTTAACGGCTTCCTTAAGATTATCGCCGTCAGTTATGGCCTTTTGGGCGATTGGAGTAATGGCCCCGATTCCATTGGGAGTGAGGTCATTAGAGAGGTAATTTTGAATTTCCTTGAGATCGGACAGGTAAGCCTGGAGCGCGCCCTTGATTCCCACTCTGGCCTCGGGTATCTCGTCAAAAATCTTGCCCAGATCGGCACGACGCTGTTCACTGAGTTCCCTGATCTGCGGGTTTGTGTATGTATCCCCCCGCTTCTCCCATTCCGTAAAGTACTCACTGCGCTGAACGCTCATCTCATCAGTGTGTTTCGTTAATTGATTTCCCAGCTTCTCCATCTTGACGACATTGTCCGAATATTTCTCGAAGGCCAGCTTTACATCGACTTGTCCCGGCTTAATGAGGTCTTCCAGCGAGGCCCCGGTGGCATCCACCTGCAGAACGGATTCTCTGATATCGTTTTCCACTGTCTGCATTGAGGTGGTGACGGCAGTTCGCTTTGTGCCTGTGTCTTTGGCGAACATTGCGCAACTGCCCAGGAGTATGAACACTCCAAGGAGCAGTGTCGCAAGAAGGTCTGCCGGTTGGACTCTGTGTCTCATTTTGATTCTCCTTTCAATAAAAAAAATACTCTTCACACCTTTTATTTTTTCTCTTCCACCTTCAGGTTGCTCTGAACGGATTTCACGCCCTTGATTTCCCTGATCTTTGCTACGATCCTGTCCTCAGCCGATTTGTCATGTATGAAACCCACGAGAACAACTTTCCCGTCTGTAGAGGAAACATCGATCTTCAAATACTGCGCGTCCTGGTCTTTGACAATTACCGCGTTGGCTTTTGTAACAATTGATGCGTCATCGATAGTTTCACCTGCTGTTTTGCCCGTCATAGTGGCACAGCCGGAAAACAGGGCCAATCCAAAAACCATTAATACTGTTAACAAAATAAACTTCTGGTTTAATCTCCTGCTTTTAGTCATTTCACTCCTCCTTTTTTATGTGCAATCATACGATTGCAGCGTTAATAAATGTGATCCGGTGGATATTCTTCCCCGGATCGACACTATCTTCAGACCCTTCACCTGCCGCCATGCATTTCTCCAACATGCATTCCTGAGATGGGGCCCAGGACCCCGAACACATTCAACAGCCAGAGAATCACGACAATAACCACTACAGCATTCAGGATTTTTTTTATGGTTGCCTGCATTGGTATGTAGCTGTTGATCAGCCATAGAATGACCCCGACAACGACCAGAGTAATTACTAATTGAATAAGCGGCATAATTCACCTCCCTTTTTAATATCGTCCCTCATCTTGATCCGGGTATCTTGAGCACATCTTCTATGAGGTCCATTCCCGACGTGTGTGACACTGTGTTGAACCTCAATTCAGGCTGTTCGTTCAGGAGATCCATGAGCGCCATCAGCCGGTGATGATTGTCCGTACGGATGTGGCTCTCAAGATCATTCTGCGTCTCCCATTCCTCCACCAGGACAAAGCTGTTGCTGTCTTCTACGTCTTCATAGAGACGATAACTCAGGCAGCCCCTTTCGACCCGTGCAGGTTCGAGCATCCCCCGCATAGTTTCCAAAAGATCAATCCTTTTTTCAGGCCGGACATTCATTCTTAAAGTCGCAAGTATCATTATACCGCCACGATTTCTGACATCAGCTCCCAGTCTATCCTCCGCTTGATAGCGTCCTTCGTGCTACTTATGTCTTCCTCTGTCACCGCGCCCTCCACCATCATCGCGGTCACCGGGAAATTCGCCACCCGGGACAACCCATCCGTGACCCGGTATAAAACAGCCGGAACATGTGATAAGCAGGAAAATGACTAAAATTAATCTGACAAGTCTGTTCATATTTTCTCCTTTAACTACCTAACATTCTCTTTGATGCTTCTATAACGTCAATAGGGAACATGTTTGGTGTTTGCTATAGTATTTAACAGCAGAATCTATGCCAGGATTATTGTTGACAGGACAGGAGTCTCTATCAGGTTGAAAATATTGAAGTTTCAGAGAAGACTGCGATGAGGTAATGATAATATGAAAAGATGCAGGCTGCTGATATATCAGGAGTCTGCTGACATGTCAGGAATTCTTATTGCTTCTCTGGATACCCAGTCTTTGCATCCTTGATTCGAGTGTCTTTGGATTGAGGCCTAAAACCTCAGCCGCGCCGTTCTTGCCGCTTACCCGCCAGCCAGTCATGTTCAGCGCCTCGATAATATGCCGTTTCTCTACCTCTTCAAGTGTCACGGCCCGGGCTGTTTTTGACTCCGCGATCTTCGGCACATCCACATGCAGCGCCGTCCCGGTGGTAATGATCATCGCACGTTCAACAACGTTTCTCAGTTCCCTTACGTTGCCCGGCCAGGGATAGGATTGAAGGGCCTCGACGCTTTTCTGCGGTATTGATTCGATCCGTTTGCCCATCTTTTTGCTGAACTCCTTCACAAAAGACCATACGAGCGGCAGTATGTCCTCCCTGCGCTCACGAAGAGGAGGCACTGCTATCTGAAAAACATTCAGGCGGTAGTAAAGGTCTTCCCGGAACCGGCCCTCAGAGACAGCCTTGCCGAGATCACAGTTCGTCGCAGAAATGATCCTGACGTCAACCTTCACGGTCTGGGGGCTGCCAAGACGCTCAAACTCTCCGCTCTCAAGGACCCGAAGCAGCTTGGACTGGAGTTCCAGCGGCAGGGAGTCTATCTCATCCAGGAAAATAGTCGATCTGTCCGCAAGCTCAAAACGACCTGCCTGCTTTGACAGCGCGCCGGTAAAAGCCCCCTTTCCCCGGCCGAACAGTTCGCTTTCGATGAGCGTCGGGGGCAGGGCGGCACAGTTGACTTTGACTATGATCCGGCCCTTGCGGGAGCTCAGGTTATGGATCGAATGGGCGATCAATTCCTTCCCTGTGCCTGTTTCCCCATAGACTAAAACTGTCGAGTCTGTCCCCGCAACCTGTTCTATCTGGTGCAAAGCTGCCCTGATCGCTTCACTGTTGCCTACTATGTCCTTGTGTGTGTGTATCAGACTGATTTCTTCCTGAAGATAGAGGTTCTCCTCCTGTAATTCCTCTTTTAAGAGCCTGATTTCTGTGAGAGCTTTCTGTAGTGACGCCTCTGCCTGACTGTGCTTTTCTATTTCCTGTAAGAGCTGCTCGTTTACCCTGGTCAACTCTTCAGTCCGTTCTTTTACGCGTTGTTCCAGTTCGGCATGCGCCTTTTGCAGCCCCTCCTCTGCCCGTTTACGCAGAGTGATGTCCCGGATGTTGCACTGGATAATTTTTTTGTTGTCAACGAGATAGACATTGCTGACAAATTCAACGTCAATGAGACGGCTGTCTTTTGTTTGGAGCGGCAGATGTTCGTATCGCACATAACCTTTTGCCTGCAATTCTGAAAAGTGAAGTCTGGATGCTGCAATGTCGCTGAAAGGACCGATTCCCCAGAGTTTTTTCCCCAGAAAATCTTCCTGTGAGTACCCCAGCATATTTAACAGGAAAGGATTAACATCGAGTATCTGTCCTGTATCTGCATCAAGGAGCAATATACCATCCTGGGCAGATTCAAAAAGCCTCCGGTAACGGGTTTCCGATACCTTCAGCGCCTCATCCGCCTGTCTGCGACCGGACCCTCTTAGTTCCATGTCCTCTACACGCAGGGGCAGTCCTTCCAAATCATTTATGAATTTCTCTTTTGCTCTTTCTTTATATTCCATATATGTGTATTTATCAGATTATCTATCGTATGTCAAATTATCTGTTTCACCCCTATTCACTTCATGACCGGGATGGTAAAGTAAAATATTGAGCCCTTCCCGAGTTCTGACTCCACCCAGATGCGGCCGCCGTGACGCTCGACAATTTTTTTACAGATCGCCAGCCCGATGCCGGAACCCGGGTATTTGTCTTTATTAAGACGCTGAAATATTTCAAATATTTTTTCTGTCTGTTCCCGGGGAATGCCGATGCCGTTGTCGCGGACAGAGAAGACCCATTCCTTTTCCATCTGCTTTGCTGATATGTGAATACGCGGTCTCTCTTCCCCGTGTAACTTAATGGCATTACCGATGAGGTTTTGGAATAACTGGACCATCTGAATATGGTCACCCATCACTTTAGGCAGGGAGTCGCGGGTTATTTCGGCTTTGCCGCTTTCTACAGCGTCCTTCAGGTTTGCAAGTGAGATGTCCAGCGCTTCAGAGCAATCAGTCGGCTCGAAGGTCTTTCCCTGTGATCCCGCACGCGCGTAAGCCAGAATATCACTGATAAGCTTCTCCATACGGAGTGCGCTCTTTCTTGCATCAGAAATAAACTGGTCAGCCTCTGTATCGAGTTTGCCGGTGTATCGCCGCTGAAACAACCTCAAGAGAGTGCCTATTGCCAGGACCGGAGACTTGAGGTCATGCGAGGCCAGAGAGGCAAAGTGTTCAAGCTCAACATTCGACCGCGCCAGCTCCTCTGCCAATTGCTTTAATTTGTCCTCCACCAGCCTGCGTTCGGTGATGTCCTCAATGGCGAGGAGGATCAGGTATGAACGACCGCTTTCCCGTATAATTCGACGGGCATTAAGCAGCATCGTATGAGGCCCGATCGTTAAAAACTCGTGTTCAACTTCAAAGTCCAGGACTTCGGTCTTCAGGGGAAGAATCTCTTCCAGCAGGACCCTCAATTTAGGAATGTCCCATTGCCGGTTGCCCAGGTCGTATAATATCTGACCAACGGTATCTGCCAGAGTAACTTTAAAAGTCCGGTAAAAAGAAGAATTAGCTGATATTATCTTCAAGTCAGTATCCAGCACTACAAGGGGTTCACGCACTGTTTCAACAATATTCTCAGCGTATTTCCGGGCTTCTTCGACGGCGTCCTCCGTCAGCTTGCGTGCGTTGACATCGAGGGTTTCTGCCGTTTCCATTTCAGCAACCTGTCTGCGCAATTCTGCCAGCTCATTTAAAAGCTGCTCTGTTGTTTTCTCTTCATCCTTCATATGCGTTATTGAGTAGGAACGAACGGCTGTTCGCCCCTACAAATGCCCGATCAGAAAAAGACCGCGAGGCGGTCAAAGGACTTTCTTAAACGAATTGATACTGTAAGCAGCATTCCTTTCAGTAGTTTGGCCCCCAATTCAGGATTTGTGTCGATCAGTTTATCCAGGCTTTTCTGAGTAATAATAGCGAGAGTGACATCTTCAAGCGCCTCCGCAGTGACCGTCCTGATACTGTCATCAAGAATACATAATGCACACTTGCTGTATATACCGACAACCAATTCCTTGCCCTCGAACTCCGTTTCTTTTTTTATTTCGACACTGCCTGAAACAATAAATGCTATATAATCGTAAGGGTCCTCTAATTTCCATAACGTCTCGCCTGCAGGTATATTCTTAATTTCAAAAAAAGCGGATAGTTTTATGAGATCTTCATCACTTAGAATACTGAATACGCTTTTATCCTCTTTCATACAAGCATAGAGGTCTTTAAATTTATCGTCCATCTTCTTCGCTTTCTTTTAAATTTCTGTTGCCTGTTGTTGACTTCAGGCTTGCAGGCGAGACCGTTGCTTCGCGGTGTCGCTGAGATCTATTCTCAGATTTACAGCCGGCCGTCGGTCAAGCGTTATATTAATGTTGACTTTAACCGCCGACCTCTGTCATCACCAGTCTTTCTGTTGATGTTACTTTTTGTGTCTTAATCTTTGTCTTAATCTTTGTCTTTATCGTTGTCTTTGTCGTTATCTTTGTCGTTATCTTTGTCGTTGTCTTTGTCGTTGTCTTTGTCGTTGTCTTTGTCGTTGTCTTTGTCGTTGTCGTTATTAGTTAGCGATACGTTTGCGGCATTGAGTCCGTTGTAACTACTGTCAGCGCTGATTGCCGGCCTTGTGACTATGGAATAGGGGATATTCCCGTCCGTAATATTATCGTTTACACCGGTAACGGTAACGGTCTTTGCTGAGTTCCAGTTTACAGATGTAAAGATCAGGATTACAGGTGATACCGTGCCTTCGGTCTTGTCTGAACTTCTCAGCGTGATTATTACATACGAAGCAGGCCGGCTGTTGAGCTTTACTGTAAATGAAGCTTTGCCGCCTGACTCTGTTGTCACAAGTCCGCTCGTCGGTGTTATGGTAATTCCTGCAGCATCATTATCATTATCATTGTTTGTTACCGAGACGTCTGAGGCATTGATTCCATTGTAATTAGTGTCCGTGCTTGATGCCGCTGCCGTTATGATGGTGTAGAGTATATTTCCGTCTACAACATCATCGTTTACACCGGTAACGGTAACGGTCTGCGCTGTATTCCAGTTTGCTGATGTAAAGGTCAGGCTTGCAGGTAATACTGTGCCTTCGGTCGTATCTGAGCTGCTCAACGAGATCGTTACATTTGCGGTCGGCTGTGTGTTGAGCTTTACTGTGAAGGCAGCTGTACCGCCTGCCTCTGTTGTTATCAGTCCGCTTGTCGGTGTTACGGTTATGCCTGATGTGTCATTATCATTGTTTGTTACCGAGACGTCTGAGGCATTGATTGCATTGTAATTAGTGTCCGCGCTTGATGCAGCTGCCGTTATGATGGTGTACGCTATGTTACCGTCTACAACATCATCGTTTATTCCAGTAACGGTCACGGTCTGCGCTGTGTTCCAGTTGGCTGATGTAAAGGTCAGGCTTGCAGGCAATACCGTGCCTTCGGTAGTATCGCTGCTGCTTAATCCTATCGTTACATTTGCAGTAGGCTGTGTATTGAGTACTACTGTAAAGGTAGCTGTTCCGCCCGTCTCTGTAGTCACCAGTCCGCTTGTCGGTGTTACGGTTATGCCTGATGTGTCATTATCATTGTTTGTTACCGATACGTCTGAGGCATTGATTCCATTGTAATTAGTGTCCGTGCTTGATGCCGCTGCCGTTATGATGGTGTAGAGAATATTGCCGTCTACAACATCATCGTTTACCCCGGTAACTGTCACGGTTTGTGCCGTATTCCAGTTGGCTGATGTAAAGGTCAGGCTTGCAGGCAATACCGTACCCTCGGTCGTGTCTGAGCTGCTTAATCCTATCGTTACATTTGCAGTAGGCTGTGTGTTGAGTACTACTGTAAAGGCAGCTGTACCGCCCGTCTCTGTAGTCACCAGTCCGCTTGTCGGTGTTACAGTTATGCCTGCTGCATCATTATCATTGTTCGTTGCCGAGACGTCTGAGGCATTGATTCCATTGTAATTAGTGTCCGTGCTTGATGCCGCTGCCGTTACGATTGTGTACGCTATATTACCGTCTACAACATCATCGTTTACTCCGGTAACGGTAACGGTCTGCGCTGTATTCCAGTTTGCTGATGTAAATGTCAGGCTTGCAGGCAATACCGTGCCTTCGGTAGTATCGCTGCTGCTTAAGCCTATGATTACATTCGCGGTCGGCTGAGTGTTTAGCCTTACCGTAAATGTTGCCGTGCCGCCTGACTCTGTAGTTATCAGTCCGCTTGCAGGTGTTACTGTTACGCCTGCTGGAGTCGCATCACTGTTAAAGGTAAACGTATCATTTGCAGGTAAAAGAGTGGTAAGGCAAACAGCATCGTCACCGGCGACTTCGAGGAGCTTCTCTCCGTTTGTCCAGCCAGTGGTATTTACTGATTGTGCCTGAGAAGGATTACCGGTAAACAGGAGGGAATCTCCCATAATATTATTGACCACAAGTTCACCGTCAAATACCATGTCTGAGCTGGTATTGTCTGTATTATATAATCCAACTGCAATAGTGTTGACTCCTGAAACGAGTTGTCCGGCATAAGCGTCAAGATTGAAGCTCTGATACACCTGGTTTGATTCATGATTAACTGCTCCT
>JAGVNU010000050.1 GCA_020053105.1 Thermodesulfovibrionia bacterium | reverse complement strand
TTGAGATTTCAGCGAAGACTACGATGGGGGATGATAATGTAAAAAAGATGCTGGCTTCTGATATATCAGGAGACTCCTGATATATCAGGCATTTTTCTTATTTCTTTGGATGCCCGGTCTTTGCATTCTCGATTCAAGCGTTTTTGGAAATCCTAAAATAATACTGAACCTGTGAACTTGGTTCAGTACAACATTACTCAAACAGACTCCTATAGATTCTTTTTGAACCCTGATATACAGGCTGAGAACTGGCGGCTTTGCCGTAATTAAAAAGGCAGCCACTGGTTGACCAATGGCTGCCGGTAGCAGGTGCTAAACAATATGCCGCTTTATTTCCAATGGGGCTGTACGCCGTAGAACCTGTATATATCTTCAGAATATTGGCGATTTGAAAAGTCAGGCCATTTCTCACTGTTCTTTTCAAAATTAGGGGCTGTTGCGAGCTTATCTTTACTGATGTCAAGGGTCGCGTTCTTATTATCTGTAATTGTCAAGGCTTTCATAGGTACGGGTACCAATTTATCGCCGATGCCCAGTACACCGCCATGCGAAATAATTGCGAATGTAACTCTGTCATCATTGATCGTCAGGTCTGTGATTTTACCCAGGGTTTCTCCCTGAAGGTTTTTAACTGTAGTCCCTATTAAATTGCTGGCCCATTGTGTAGTTGCGCTTCTCTTGTCCATCATCTTATCCGCGGCAAACGCGCCGGTTAATACGAGGCCTAAAGCCATTATGTTGATTACTATTATTGTTGCGAGTTTTCTCATCTTTTTCTCCTTTTTTATTGATTTTGTGTTGTCAAATTAACAGTTGAACAGATTAATATCTTTGCAGGATGCTCACCTCCCTTTTTAAAGGCTCTGATAACGGGCTGTATTTTTGTTTTCCATCAGATATTGACCGTACCATTAATTTGTCTCTCATTCGTATTCAATGCAGAATCTATGCCAGGGCTGTTGCTGATAGGACTGGAGTCTCTATCATGTTGATAAAATTGAGATTTCAGAGAAGACTACGCTGGAGGATGATAATGTAAAAAGATGCCGGCTTCTGATATATCAGGAGACTCCTGATATATCAGGCATTCTTCTTCTTACGTTTTTGGATGCCCAGCCTTTGCATCCTCGATTCAAGCGTCTTTGGATTGATGCCTAAAACCCCTGCCGCTCCGTCCTTGCCGCTTACCCGCCATCCGGTGGTGTTCAGAGCCTCGATAATGTGCCGTTTCTCTACCGCTTCGAGCGTCCCTGACTGGTCTGCGCCTGACTGCGCAAGCTTTGGTACATCAAAATGCAGCACAGGTCCGGTGGTGAGGATCATCGCACGCTCAGTAACATTCCTCAGTTCCCTTACGTTGCCCGGCCAGGGATAGGCTTGCAGGGCTTCAACGCCCTTCTGCGGTATTGATTCGATCCGCTTGCCCATCCTCTTGCTTAACTCCTGTACAAAAGACCATACGAGCGGCAATATGTCCTCCCGACGCTCACAAAGAGGCGGCACGGTAATCTGAAAAACGTTCAAACGATAGTAAAGGTCTTCCCGGAACCCGCCCTCGCTGACCAACATGGCAAGATCGCGGTTTGTCGCGGAAATGATTCGGACGTCGACCTTTACTGTCCGGGGGCTGCCCAGGCGCTCAAACTCACCGCTCTCCAGTACCCGAAGCAGCTTGGCCTGGAGTTCCCGCGGCAAGGAGTCGATTTCATCCAGGAAAATAGTTGAAGCATCCGCAAGCTCAAAACGGCCTAATTGCTTTGACAACGCGCCGGTAAAAGCGCCCTTTTCGCGGCCGAACAGTTCACTTTCGATGAGGGTCGGCGGCAGGGCCGCACAGTTGATTTTAATCATGAGCCTGTCCTTTCGGGAACTCAGGCCATGGATGGCATTTGCGACCAATTCCTTTCCAGTGCCCGTCTCCCCCTGGATCAAGACCGTCGACTCTGTCGGCGCCACTTGTTCTATCAGCTTCAAAACGGTCCTGATCGCTTCACTGTTGCCTACAATGTCCTCATGTGAGTGCAATAGATTAAATTCTTCCTTAAGGTAGATATTCTCCTCATGCAATTGGTCTTTTAACTGCTTGACTTCTTTGAGCGCTTCCAGCAGTGACTCCTCTGCCTGCTCGCGTTCCTCTATTTCACCTAAGAGTTGCTCGTTTGCTCTGACCAACTCTCCAGTGCGCTCCCGCACCCTGTCCTCCAAGACGCGGTTCTGATCGTAGAGTGCAAGATGGGTCCTCACCCGTGCCTGCACGATGGGAGCACTGATCGGCTTGGCGATGTAGTCGACGCCGCCGCAGGAAAGTCCCTTCGCCTCGTCTTCAATCTCGCCCCGCGCCGTGATGAAGATGACCGGGATACTGCGCGTCTGCGGCTCTTCCTTCAGACGCCGGCAGGTTTCAAAGCCGTCCATTTCAGGCATCATCACATCGAGGAGGATGATATCGACCGGGGTCGTCATGGCGATTTCGAGGGCCTTCTTTCCCCTCGTCGCCACCTTGATGGTGTACTCATCCATCAAGGCTGCATTAAGGATGCTGACGTTGTCCGGTGTGTCATCCACAATGAGAACGTTCCTGCGTGCATAGTTTGCTTCCCTCATGATTGTTTCCCTCATCTTAACCTTAAAAAAACATTTAATCTTAATAATCCAGACTGATGCCCGTCTTTTCCGCAAACGCCTTGAGAACAGCAAGGGCTTTATCATAGTCAAAGTTCGCGAGGCAGACCCCGAGCTTTTCCATATCCTCCTGCGGAAGTCCCGCCAGCTCGCTCCGGCATTCACCCAGATAGTACTCCGCCTTAC
Source organism: Thermodesulfovibrionia bacterium (assembly GCA_020053105.1). Classification (GTDB taxonomy): domain Bacteria; phylum Nitrospirota; class Thermodesulfovibrionia; order UBA6902; family UBA6902; genus UBA6902. Next base: position 3,489 of record JAGVNU010000050.1, on the reverse strand, counting down.
CGTCGTTCTCCTCGATGTAGCGGAGCAGGCGGACCAGGACAGCCCTTACCTTTGTCAAATCAGCAGCGGCAACGGATGCCTTTATTCCATCATCACCTGGCACGGCCAGCGCCAGTTTCAGGGTAGCCACGAGGTCTACCATTCCCCCGGCAAAACGCTGGAGTATCTCCCGGGTCAGCTCCGGCGGATCGTTATGCCTGATGGAGACTGCCAGTTCTGCCGCGATTTTCTGTACCCCATTCGCTCCGATGTTGCCGGCCACCCCCTTTGTCGTATGGGCAAGGCGCTCCGCCAGGGAGCGGTCTCCCGACCCGAGGGCCGACTCAAGGGCAGCAGCGGTGTCTGTCTGGTTCAAAATAAATTTCCCGAGCAACTGCAGGTAAAGCTTTACGTTGCCGTTAATCCGGTAGAGCGCTCCCGTCACGTCAATCCCGGGGATGTCAGGGATGGCGGCCTGCCCCATAGCGCCTTTGCTGCGACGGGCAAGCGACTGTGCGCCCTCCGGTGACTGACGGATATAACGGCCCATGGCCCTGAACATGACCTGCGGATCAATCGGCTTGGTGATGTGATCGTTCATGCCGGCGTTAACAGTCTTCTGCCGGTCCTCCACCAGGGCGTGGGCGCTCATGGCGAGGATGGGGAGCGCACTGAAGCGCGAATCCAAGCGGATGCGCCGGGTCGCCTCATAACCGTCCATCTCAGGCATCTGGATATCCATCAGCACCATGTCGTAGGAATGCCCCGCCGTCGTAACCATCTCTACCGCCTCGCGACCATTGTTGGCCACGTCAACTGTCAAGCCCGCACTCTCAAGGAGTTCGATGGCAAGCTGCTGGTTGATCTCGTTATCTTCCACAAGCAGGATGTGGGCTGACATGAAGTTGTAGGTTGTTTCACCGCTGCGCTGGATTCTCATGACAGCCGCTCGCTCTGCCGGGGTAAGTATCCCGATTATTGCGTCGAACAAAGACGATGCTGTAACCGGCTTGCGCAGGAAATAATCGGCGCCGGCCTTGCTTGCGTCCGCCTGTTCTGTTTGCATACCAAAGGAAGTGACCATGATGATGGAAGGAATTGTGTGCAACGTCAGATACTCCTTGATACGGCGGGCCGCCCCGACCTCATCAATCTCCGACGTTTTCCAATCCATCAGTATGAGCTTATAGGGATCGGCGGGGTTCTGGCTCTGAACAGCGGAAACAGCTTCACTGCCCGAATTGACGGTGTCTACTCTTGCCGGGAAGCGGCTTAAGAGCTTGACCATTTTCTTTTGACTGGTATCATTATCATCAGCAACAAGGATTCTCATCCGATTCAGCATCTCAGGGATGCACGGCGGTGAGTTCTCTGCGCTTTTAATATCAAACCAGGCCGTGAAGCTAAAGGTACTCCCTGTGCCGGGCTTACTTTCCGCCCAGATGTCACCTCCCATCATCTCCACCAGCCGCTTCGAGATAGAGAGCCCCAGCCCAGTGCCGCCGAACCGCCGGGTCATTGAGCCGTCGGCTTGGGTAAAGGGCTGAAAGAGCTTGGCAAGATGCTCGGGAGAGAGGCCGAGCCCCGTGTCGCGCACGGAGAACTGTAGTTTTATCCTGCCCTCAGTCTGCTCCTGGAGAGTGACGGTGAGTTCCACCTCCCCCTTTTCCGTGAACTTGATGGCATTGCCCACCAGATTGGTGATAATCTGACCGAGCCGGAGGGAATCGCCAACGAGCTGCCAGGGGATTTCCGGCGATATATCAAGGAGCAATTCTATATTCTTGTCAACTGCCTTTTGTTCGACAACTGCTATGACGCTTGACAGCACATCGTCCAGACTGAACAGGGACTGTTCCATCTCCAGCTTGTCGGCTTCGATCTTGGAAAAATCAAGGATACCGTTGATGATCCCGAGCAGGGACACCCCGGAATCGTTGATCTTGCTGACGTAGTCATGCTGTTTGGGGGAGAGGTTGGTATTCAGGGCAAGGGTGGAGAAGCCGATGATGGCATTGAGAGGGGTGCGGATCTCATGGCTCATGTTTGCCAAAAATACGGATTTCAAGCTGTTGGCGGCATCGGCAGTATCCTTGGCCTCCTGCAGTTGTTTATACATCTCCTCCTGAATATCGAGCAAACGCTGCTTCTCTGCTTCGACCTGCTTGCGCGCGGTGTTGTCGGTGCCGATCAGCAGATAGCCGATAATTTCGTTTTGCGCGTCGCGCAGCGCCGTGACTGATACGACTGCCGGAAAACGGCTGCCATCCTTTCGAATATAGGTCAGCTCATAAATGTCCTCAATCCCGCGCGAAGCCTTGAAGACCAGTGCCTCGAAGCCCGGAGTAATCGGGGTCCCGAGCTCAATGCTCAATGCCTTTGCGCGCACTATCAGTTCCATCGGATCGGAAATATCAGCCGGGGTGATCTTGTTCATCACTTCGGCAGCCTTGTAGCCCAACATGCGTTCCGCGCCGACGTTGAAGATTTGAATAACGCCCTTTGCGTCAGTGGCAATACTTGAGAAGTTGGCGCTGTTGAAAATCGCGGCCTGCAAGTGCCCTGCTTTAAGCAGCGCTTCTTCGGCCTGTTTGCGATCAGTGATATCAACGATCTGGAGCGTACTGCCTGTGTTGCTTCGATCTTCTGATTGTTTGGATGGAATATGCTTTGATATGGCTTTGGCGGTTTTTTTCTTAGTACGTCCTGGTTTTGATTGTTTTTTCATAAGAGTAATTATACCAGCATTTTTTTGAATTTACCAAAGGGATTACAACAGCGGAAGATTAAGGATGGTGTGGCGGACGCTGCGGACTGTGCCCTTGCGACGCACCATAATCGGGTTGCCCTTAAAGGCAAGCTCGATTCTGCTTCTTTCTTCGGCAATCATCAGTGTTTTTTTGCATAATATTCCATCTCAAGAAGTCTTACCTTTATTTTCACTCCGGATGAATATCCGCCTATAGAACCGTCTGATTCAATAACCCTGTGGCATGGCAGAACTATAGGTATAGGGTTTTTTGAAAGCGCCTGACCAACTGCCCTCATTGCCATAGGGTTTCCCGCTTTCTCAGCCATCCATTTATATGTCCTTGTCTCACCGAACGGAATATCCTTAAGAGAGGACCATATTTTTTTTTCGAAATCCGTGCCTTTGAGAAATTTAGTCTTCTGGTTGAAACTCTTACCTATGCCGTGAAAATAATCCTGGAGCTCTGACAAAAAGCCTTTTGGGGCAGCGCCTTTTTTAAAAGCTATATCAGCCGGTTTTTTGAATGTAATACCTGTAAGCGTTTTCTGGGAAAAAATGAGATAAAGCATACCTACAGGACTTTCAAAGACATCGTATACAACAGAAATTTTCCGCATGTTCATCTTAGAATATTAAAATCTAAACTGAGCGATTCCCCGGTCTGTCATTCCGACTTGTTCGGAATCTTTCCTGGCTTCAAAGAAGGATTCCCGACAAGCGGGAATGACACTTGTTGGGTGATTATGTTTTATCATAAT
>JAGVNU010000087.1 GCA_020053105.1 Thermodesulfovibrionia bacterium | reverse complement strand
AGTGGGCATCCGGGACTGAGACCGGCGACAGGGATGAACTCGATTTTATCCCTGAGTTCTGGTCAAGGGTCTGCGGAGATCCAAACGACTGCGGCGTCAATAAATGCCCGTTTTTTGCGGACTGTTTCTATTACACCCATTACCGCAGTCTCTGCAAAAAGGACATCATCGTAATCAACCACCATCTGCTTGTCTACGACCTTATCTCCGGTTTTAAAATACTCCCTTTTCATGAGCAGTTAATCATTGACGAGGCGCACCAGGTCGAGAATGTCATATCTCATGTTTGCGGAAGCGTGCTGAGTCATCCCCAGGTTTTGTGGCTGCTGCACCGCTTGAGGGGCCTGAAGATTGAAACCGGCCATCTGTTTGAACAGGTGGATGCATTCTTCAGAAACCCGCCGGATGGTCCTCTGACGAAAGGGGGCGGCAGGATACCGGCTGCGGTAATAGAAGATCTGAAGGGACTTCACTCCCGACTTTCCCTCGACAAGATCATTCAGAGGCTAAGCCTCTATCAGGGGTCTGCTGAAAGCGATGAACTGAGGGACAGGGCCGAGACGACAATTATTTATGTTAAGTCGCTTGAAGGTGTTATTGATGATTTTATAGGGCGGGACAATGAAGACAAGGTTTATTATCTGACAGAGAACAAAAAGTCACTGGAACTCAGGAGCAGCCTTGTCGAATGCGGGAATCCGTTTAATGACCTGATCAGCGGACATGAGAGCGTTATTATGACATCTGCCACGATGACGACCGGGGGCAGTTTCGGGTTCCTGAAGCAGAGGCTCGGCATCACGGATTTCAGGGAGTCGGTGATAGATTCGCCTTTTGATTTCAGGAAACAGGCCGTCTTATATATTGATAAAACGCTCCCTTCCCCTGTTAAAGAAAACACCAGGAGTTTTCAGGAAAAGAGTTTGAAGGTAATCGAAGATCTCATAGATGCGTCGGAAGGCAGGGCTCTGGTGCTGTTCACCTCGTATGCCCATTTACGGTTTGTAGCAGAGAATATAAAAACAGGGTGCCCGTTTAAATCACAGGGCGATATGCCTGCTGCAAGACTGATTGAATGGTTTAAGGACACGGACAATTCCGTCCTTCTTGCGACATCGACTTTCTGGCAGGGGATTGATATTAAAGGTGAAGACCTCAGCCTTGTCGTGATCGTCAAGCTGCCGTTTGGATCACCGGGGGACCCCGTTTATGAGGAACGGTGCAGAAGGCTTGGTGACCAGTGGTTTTCTGGTCTGGCGCTTCCTTCGGCGACCCTGCAGTTGAGGCAGGGTTTTGGCAGGCTCATCAGGGGAGTGGATGAATATGGTGTCGCAGCCATTCTTGATACTCGTCTGATTAACAGTTCATACGGCAGGTCCATAATCTCTTCACTGCCGGCCATGAACATAGTCCATCAAATAAAAGACGTCAGGGAGTTCTTTGATTCCGTTTCCCTGTGTCGGAAAGGGCCCCAAAAAGGCATGGAAAGAAAATGATAGATAACCCTGGGAAAAAGAATTATAATGTGTCGTTGGTAAAAAGATATCGATATTGCTTATGCAGCCATAGTGCTGGCCATATGAGAAAATCTGAAAGATCCACAATCCGGATATACCGGATACGTTTCAAGGCCGTGCAGGATAACTGAATAAATTATGGCAACCGAAATCAGCTTGCTTGTTTTAGGTATTTTATTAGGCGGAGTCCTTTTCAGCCTTATGCTGTACATTATACTTTCAAGGAAGATTTCGTTCTTTGAGGGAAAGGCCGGAAGCGCGGAGGCGGTGATCCAGGAGCTGAGACTACAGCTGGAACAGAAAACACGGGAGCTGGGGCTGACGCAGAATGAATTACAGAACGAGGCCCAGATCAGGGCCGCCATGGAGGCCAAATATCATGAGTCGGAAAAGAACCTCCAGTCCATGGAAAAAGAACTACTGGACAAATTCAGCACGATTTCCCTTGAGGCACTTTCAAAGAACTCTGCCGAATTTCTGAAACTTGCCGATGAAAAGCTTAAGTCCCATACCGTGGAGGGGATAAAAGATCTTGAAGGCAAGAAAGAGCTCATTGATAAAAGCCTGACGGAAATGGACAAGACGCTTTCTGATGTCAGACAGAAGATCGAAGACGTCGGCAAGGGAAACGTGGAGGTCTCAACCCTGATCAAAAGACATGAGGACGTGACCTTAAGGCTCAAGGACACCACGGAACACCTGAAGGAGGCGCTCGCCAGTTCAAAGAAGCGGGGGGAGTGGGGAGAGCGCATGGCAGAGGACGTCATCAACCTGGTGGGGATGGTTGAAGGTATTAATTACATAAAACAGAAGACACTGGAAGGTTCATCAGGCAGGCCTGATTATACCTTCCTTATGCCGAACCACCTGAAGATAAACATGGATGTGAAATTCCCTCTGGATAATTACATGCATTATCTCAGCGCCTCATCGGACCATGACAGGAAGCGCTATAAAGACGAACTTCTCAGGAACACAAAGACTATGATTAAACAGGTGACGACCCGCGATTACATCAACCCTTCAGACAATACCGTAGACTATGTTCTCATATTCATTCCTAATGAGCAGGTATACAGTTTTATCAATGAGGCTGATATGACAATAATGGATGAGGCATTAAAGCAAAAGGTTGTTTTATGTTCCCCGTTCACTCTCTATGCGGTACTGGCAGTGATACGGCAGGCAGTAGAGAACTTCAGTCTGGAGAAGACCGCTTCTGAAATACTTAAACTTCTGGGGGAATTCTCCAAGCAGTGGAACGCGTACAAGGACAAGTTCAGGATCATGGGGGAAAGGCTGGATGCTGCCAAGAATGAATATGACGCCCTCATAACGACGAGGAGCAACATGCTTGAGAGGCCGCTGAGAAAAATTGATGAATTGAGAAGTCAAAAGGCGATAACCATGGACTCAGATATGAACCTTGACGAATCAAAGGCGGTTGAATGACGGTTAGGGCAGTTGATAACAGAAAAAATATTTATGAAACGTCGGCGGGCTTGTAAACTTTAAAAAAGGAGGGCATCATGTCAGAGAAATTGAGTCATGAGGAATTTGTAAAAAAGGCCATTGTCAGTCTCAGGAAGGAAGGCTATAAGGGCATACATACGGTTTATTCCGGATTCAATAATGCATTTAAAAAATACTTTGAAGGTGAAAATCCTATTGACGTTACAAACAGGCTGGCCCAGGAAGGCAAGATAGCGTTAAGGCCTGTCAAGGGCGGTGTAATGCTGTATCTGCCTGAAGACGCGCCTGCGGCAAGAGACGCGGCTGATGAAGCATTAAAGAAGATGGGACTGTAAATTATTTTGCAGGGGCGGGGCGCCCCCGCCCTTTTATCTCGGGATTGTAATTATGAAATATTACATCAGGTTTTTCTTTTTACCAATACAGTAACCCAGCCTATTGCAACCACAAATCCGAACATGAAGGGATGCTTGATACAATAAACAATGGGAGTAAGAGCTAATCTTGTGGCTGTCCTGAGCATTTCATGACGTTTTATAAAGTCAGCTGCCGGGGGAGAGACTTTGTAATACAAAGAGACTATGGCCCTGCCGGCATAATTAGTAAGAAGATAATTATCTCTGAATTTTTTCAGCGTGATCACTTCTCTTGCCATAGCAGATCCATACGCTGCTGTAGCTATGAAACAACTCCCGCTGGACCCCCCGCTTCCAGAGCTGCCGGACGCGCCTGACCTGCCTTCGCCGGGGGTAACTCCGGAGACCGATGTTGAGCATGAGCCAATAGAAGCAAAGTCTGTTGAGAGTGAGTTAAAAGCAGTCAGAAAATTTTTGCAAACTGAGTTGTAGACCAATGCAGGAGCCTCCTCGGCAATAGCTGCACTGGATACGGAGAAATTGCTGTTGTTAAGCGTCCCGTCATCATTAATTCTCTGGCCGAATATATCCAGATCTGTCAACCCCGCGTTATGGTTGTCCTCCCATGCAACGAGGAATCTACTGTCAGTACTGTCATAAGCAACCGAAGGCTTTGTCTGGCTTTCACTCGCATCGGAAATGACAATTGGATTGTTTGCAGCAAATAGAGTCCCATCGGCATTAACCATCTGGCCGAATATATCCAGATCGGTCAAACCGGTGTTACGGTTGTCCTCCCATACAACGAGGAACCTGCTGTCAGCGCTGTCATAAGCAACCGAAGCCTTTGTCTGGCTTTCACTCGCATCGGAAATAACAATTGGATTGTTTGCAGCGAATAGAGTCCCATCGGCATTAACCATCTGTCCGAATATGTCCAGATCGGTCAAGCCGGTGTTACGGTTGTCCTCCCATGCAACGAGGAACCTGCTGTCAGCGCTGTCATAAGCAACCGAAGGCTTTGTCTGGTTTTCACTCGCATCGGAAATAATAATCGGATTGTTTAAGACAAACAGAGATCCGTCAGCATTAACCATCTGGCCGTAAATATCCAGATCGGTCGTGCTGCGGCTGTCTTCCCAAACCACCAGAAATCTGTTATTTAAACTATCAAATGCAACAGAGGGTTTGGCCTGGGACTCGCCTGCTTCAGAGATAATAATGACATCGCCGAAAAGTGATCCATTTGCGCTTACATGCTGACCGAAAATATCAAGGCCGGTTGCTCCGGCATTGCGGGTATCTTCCCATACCACCAGAAATCTTTTACTTGCGGCGTCATATACGACTGAGGGCTTTGATTGATCACCTGCCGCAGATGAGATCGGGAACTCGGGCTTAAGTATTGAGCCGTTTTCATCAACTATCAGTCCATAAACATCCAATTCTCCGGCAATATCTATTGCATATACAGCAAGAAACTGATTATTGTCAGGGTCATGGGCAAGAGATGGGAAGAAATCATCAGGAGTGCTCGCGCCTGAAAATGCCGGCAGAAAAATTGCCGCGAATAAAAATAAAACCTGCAAATATGTCCTTATTCTCATGAGTTGCCCCCTTATTTAGTGTCTGTTTATAAATTGCCGTTTTTTCGACAGGGACGCAGTTTTCGATCATCTTTCCCAGTTCTTTGCCGTTGCATCGAGACACGGGATCACTTT
>JAGVNU010000094.1 GCA_020053105.1 Thermodesulfovibrionia bacterium | reverse complement strand
ATGAAAAGATAAGGCAGCTCGCAGAATTTGTTGCATCTTTACATCATTAATCTTTCAAACCTGTTCTCCCCTGCCGTATATTTTGGTAATATCCGTCAATTTTTTCATGAGCGCCTGGGACAACTGCTCCCGTTTTATTCTCCATTCCCAATTTCCCTCAGGACTTGCCGGAAGGTTCATCCGGGCCTTTTCTCCAAGACCCAGCAGGTCCTGCATGGGGACAATGACCATGTCCGCTACAGACATCATGGCAAGCCTTATCAGCTCCCAATGGATTGTCCTGTCTGTAATGTCCCGTCCGATATATTCGCATACCCTGTTTCTGTCTTCAGGACCGAGCTCATTCCTGTACCAGCCTGCAATGGTGTTGTTATCATGTGTGCCGGTGTATATAATGCAGTTTTTGATATGATTATGCGGCGCGTAAGGATTGGTCGGCAGGTCCGCGCCAAACGCGAACAGGAGCACCTTCATGCCCGGGAATCCGAATTTGTTCATGACCTCTTTTACGTCCGCAGTGATAATCCCCAGGTCTTCGGCTATAATTGACATTCCGGGGAACTGTTTTAAGACAGTATTAAAGAAATCTTCTGCCGGGGCCTCCACCCATTTGCCGTTTATTGCCGTTTTCTCACTTGAATGCACCTGCCAGTAGCCGACAAATCCGCGGAAGTGGTCGAATCTGAACATGTCAAATATTCTTAATGCATGCTCTATGCGCCTGGTCCACCACGCGTACCGGGATTTCTTCAGCACATTCCAGTTATAAACCGGGTGGCCCCAAAGCTGACCTGTTGAACTGAAATAATCAGGCGGAACACCTGCAACATACAACGGCTCCTTATCATCAGACAGGCTGAAGATCTCCGGATTGGCCCATACATCGGAACTGTCGTAATTCACATAGATGGGGATGTCCCCGATTATCAGTATATTTTTGCTGTCACAATAATTTTTGAGCCCGGCCCACTGTTTGAAAAATATATACTGGAGAAATTTTTCCTTTAATATATTCCCGCTCAACCTGTTCGCCATTTCTTTCATGGCGCCCTTTTTCCTGTCGCGTAATTCAGCCGGCCATTTTCCCCACTCTATTCCGTTCTGGTCGGTTTTTATGGAAATAAACAGCGCGTATTCATCGAGCCAGGAGGAGTTTTCACTGCAGAATTTCTGGAAGTCCTGATGTCCGGACAGCTTCTCTTTATTTATTGCAAAGACTCTATTAAATAATTTCTCCTTATATTTTATGACTGAATCATAATTGACCCTGTCTTCGGGAAAATCAGGGACGTCCCGGACATCAGACTCTGAAAGAAATTCATCCTTAACCAGACGTTCGGGGCTTATTAATAAAATATTGCCGGCCAGGGCTGAAAAACTGCTGTAAGGGGAGTTGCCGTAAGCAGGGCATGTAAGGGTCAAAGGAAGTATCTGCCAGTAACTCTGACAGGTCTCTGAGAGAAAGTCGGCGAATCTGTAAGCGTCCGGCCCGAGGTCTCCTATACCGTATGGAGATGGAAGCGAAGTAATGTGAAGAAGTATTCCACTGCCTCTTCTGACCAAATGTCCTCCTTTAAATCTTTACGTGCAAATAATTACCGAGCTTTGAAAAAGCCTCGACCCAGTGTGCTGAGAAAGTGTCACCGGTTTCAGCTTTCTTTTTCATCCCGGTAAAATGGTTTTTCCTGATGGAAAAATACAGGTTCTGCGCCTTCCAGAGGTTCAATTGAAGACCCAGGGGCGTAAGCGCTTCCAGTGTGTCTTTTACTAATCTGAAAAGCCGTATCTCTTCCGGATGCTCATGGAGGTTTTCCATGACTGAAATGACCCAGGCGCTTGCTATAAATCCGACAGTTGTTGCATCGACATTGATCGACCATCTCTTTATCTCTTCAATTATCCTGCCGAGTTTTTCCACATCTGTTTCGTGATTAAATGTCTTTTTCAGGTCCGTATTCAGCGTATATTCTGCCGCTGAAAGAAGAGGCCTCGGCAACTGGTTCTGCAGGCTGTAGTAATAATTCATTATAGGGTAGTTGTTTTCATAGATCTGGCGGTAAGAAGCTTCCACCCCTTCATATGTCAATTGCAGTATCTCGTTCAGGATTTTTCTCTGCTCATCTTTGAAAAGATGCCACAGAGAATATATATTCCCTTTGAAGTGCTTATCAAGCAGCCTGACGACCCCGGGGATGTCTCCTTTTTCAAAGAAGCTTTTTATCTCGGTTTCGATTATGTGGAAATCGTTGTCTCCCGCGAAATCCTTTATCCCGGCATTGATATTGTGGTCTCCGAGATGCACGACTGCGAAGGCTATTATTATTTCATCCCATGTTATGCTGGAGAGGAGACTTGCTTTCCCGGTAACCATTGTCAGTTTGCCGGCCTCCGCCCTTTTGTAGATTTCGCTTTTTGCATTATAACAGTAGATGTTTATATCTTCGGGGTACTCTTCAAAGATGGAAGATATGCTGTAGTGGGCTGCGACACGCAGCAGGTCCGTCTTGGCAGACCTTACATACCTGTCATAGGGCTCGGCAGCGTTATTAAATATATTGCTTGGCGCCTTTTCAAGATATTTCAGAAACGCAGATTCCAGGAATTCGCCTTTCAGCTCCTCCGCGTACTGAAGTGCCCTGGAGGCATACTGGATAATCTGAATGGTTTCTATGCCTGAAACCTCGTCAAAAAACCAGCCGCAGCTTGTGTACATCAACATGGCGTTTCTCTGCATCTCAAAGAGCTTCAGTACCCTGATCTGCTCTTCCCTTGAGAGCGTCTTTACAGAGTGTGATTCCAGGAAGCCTTTAATATTTGCATGGGACCTGTCGAATATGACATCAATATAATCATTTCTTGAGTCCCATGGATTTTTCAGATACGCCGCTGCTTCTTCCTGATAGATGGTAATGAGCTGGTCCCGCAGCCAGTCCAGGGCATCTCTCAGGGGCCTTCTCCATGTCTGGGTCCAGTTGCTATGCATGCCAGAGTTGCAGCCGCAGTTATTGGTCCACCTTTCAACGCCGTGAACGCAGCTCCAGGATGAATTTTCAAATATATCGACAGCGTGTGTCGGCGGGTGTTTCTCAAGAAACTCGCCATAGTTGGTTATCCGGGCAAGATTGTTGGAGCTGATATAATGCAGCGCGTAAGAAAGCGCCATGTCTCCAAAACGGTGATGGTGGCCGAAGGTTTCCCCGTCTGTTGCTATGTGGACAAGCTGCGGCCACTTTCTCCCGCAATTGAAGTTGGACAGCAACCTGTTTGCAAAAAATTCTCCATTATTCAGCAGTCCTCCGAAAGACACTTCCTGGGAAGTGGGGCCGTCATAGAAAAAAAGGCCGATGCTTCTCCCGGAAGGAAGAATGCAGGTATAGGCCCTTGAAGGGTCGATTCTCTCGCCGCTTACATCATGCCAGTTTTTGGTTTCCCCGAGATGGCGCAAGCACTTTGCCTGCCGGGGTGAGAGGACGGTGAATTTTATGCCGTTATTTACCAGGATCTCAAGGGTCTCTCTGTCAACGGCCGCTTCAGGAAGCCACATCCCTTCGGGGTCTCTCTGAAATCTCTTTTGAAAGTCCTTTATCCCCCATATTATCTGGGTATATTTGTCCCTCCGGTTTGCCAGAGGCAGTATCATATGGTTGTAGGCATGAGCTATTGCCGAGCCGTGTCCTGAAAAGCGTTCCCTGCTTAATCTGTCAGCCTCCAGGATTGACAGATAAACCTCCGGCTTGTGTCTCTGCATCCATGACAGGAGCGTAGGGCCGAAGTCGAAACTGATCTTTGAATAGATATTGACTATATCGATAATTCTGCCATCTGTATCGAGGATACGGGAGGCTGCATTGGGGGCGTAACACTCGGCTGTTATTTTTTCGTTCCAGTCGTGGTATGGATATGCGCTGTCCTGGAATTCAATCTCTTCAAGCCAAGGGTTTTCTCTCGGAGGCTGATAAAAGTGTCCGTGAATACAGATGTATCGGTCCATAATTTAATAAACTGTAAATGGTGATGCGTGATATGTGATGCCGCAGGGGCGACGCATGCTGCGCCCCTACGAACGCTTTAAAAACAATATCCCCAGCGGAGGCAGGGTCAATAAAAGGGAAAAGTCTCTTCCTTGCGCCGGAACAGGATCGGCATTAATACCGCCTGCATTGCCTTTGCCGCTCCCTCCGTAAATCTCTGCATCGCTGTTTAACAGCTCTTTCCAGAATCCTCCCCTCGGGACCCCGGCCCTGTAGTTATATCTCAGTGTCGGCGTGAAATTGCAGACGACAAGAATAATATCATCCGTATTCCGGCCTTTTCTTATGAAACTCAGCGTGCTTTCTTCTGAACCATGAAAATCTATCCATTCAAAACCGTCTGCGGAAAAATCAAGTTCATGCAGGGCGGGTTCTTTCCGGTAGAGGTGATTTAAGTCCCTGACGCATCTTTGTACCCCTTGATGATAGGGATATTCGAGTCCGTGCCATTCCAGGCTTTCGTCGTGGTTCCACTCTTTCCACTGGGCGAACTCGCCTCCCATGAACACGAGTTTTTTCCCCGGATGGCCATACATGTATCCGAACATAAGTCTCAGATTTGCGTTCCTCTGCCATTCGTCTCCCGGCATCTTGCCGATAAGCGCGCCTTTCCCGTAAACCACCTCGTCGTGCGACAGAGGCAATGTGAAATTTTCCGAGAACGCATACCATATGCTGAATGTAAGCTGTTCATGATGATACTTTCTGAATAACGGTTCTTTCGACATATATTTCAAGATATCATGCATCCATCCCATATTCCATTTCATTCCAAAGCCCAGACCCCCCAGGTGTGTAGGCCGTGAAACCATAGGCCATGCCGTTGACTCTTCGGCTATGGTCTGAACATCAGGATGGGAGCCGTAGACCGCTTCGTTAAGCCGTTTCAGGAAAAATATCGCGTCCAGGTCCTCTCTGCCCCCGTATTTATTCGGTATCCACTCACCTTCGCTTCTTGCATAGTCAAGGTAAAGCATGGATGCAACGGCATCTACCCTGAGGCCGTCAATATGGTATTTTTCGAACCAGAACAGGGCATTGCTGATAAGAAAATTTCTTACCTCGTTTCTGCTATAGTTGAAAATATAGCTGTTCCATTCAGGGTGATACCCTTTCTTTGGGTCTGAATGCTCATACAGGTAGGTCCCGTCAAAATAAGCAAGCCCGTGTTCGTCTGACGGAAAGTGCGAGGGGACCCAGTCAAGTATGACCCCTATGCCGTTCTGATGGAGATAATCAATCATATACATAAAATCCTGTGGCGTTCCGTACCTGCTGGTAGGCGCAAAATATCCTGTTGTCTGGTATCCCCATGACCCGTAGAACGGATGCTCCATTACCGGCAGCAGTTCGACATGCGTAAAGCCCATGTGCCTGACATAATCAGTAAGGGAGTGGGCCAGTTCCCTGTAGGTGAGGAACCTGTTGTTTTCCTCGGGCACTCGTCTCCAGGAGCCGAGGTGGACTTCATATACTGAAAAAGGGGCATTCAGGTTATTATGTTTATGCCTGTCTGACATCCATTCACTGTCACTCCATTCATAATCAAGACTCCATGCGACAGAAGCGGTTTTGGGAGGCAGTTCCCAGCAAAAGGCAAAGGGGTCGCCTTTATCTACTGAATAATTATTATGTCTTGATACAATATGATATTTATAAACTTCCCCTTTGCCGATTATCCCCTGAATAAAGCCCTCCCATATCCCTGATTCGTCCCACCTCGACATCAGAGGATGCCCGCCCTTGTTCCAGCCGTTAAAATCGCCTATCACCGAAACCTTTTCCGCGTTAGGGGCCCACACTGCAAAATATATTCCTTCTTTACCATCAACGGTCAAGGGATGTGAGCCGAGTTTATCATAAAGCCTGAAATGGTTGCCTTCTTTTAAAAGGTATATATCATGGTCAGTAAGAAGGGTCACATCATGTCTTACAGTAAGCGTGCCGCTATCCTGCTTGTTTATCATTATTGGCTCCTTAATGAGAAATGATTGTTCCCGATATATTCATATTCTCTAATGTTAAAACAATTATATAAAAATATCTGAAATACTGCAAAAAACTCAATGAGTTATATGAATATCAGGAACTGGATGCGGAAGGTTGCCGTGTTCTTAATAATTCTTATTAAAGATTGATAGCGCATCTACCGAATTACTTAGTACAAGATATATTATGTACTGTTCATAGTGATGTTGAGATACGACCCGACAAAACACATTGTTCCATAAAGGTTTCAGGGATGGCGGCATTTAACTGCCGGCAGTGTCAAGATAATAGTTTATTGCTTAAAGCGGGAGTTTTATCGTTTGCCGATAGGCATGAAGATTAGTAATACAATGAATGCAATAAAGACCGATTCTTTAGATTCTCTTTTGAAGGGGGTTGCTACGCTCCCTTCTCTTCCTGCCATTGCATTAAGAATAATCCAGGAAATAAAAAAAGATAAGTCTTCTTTAAACGATCTTGCAAACATAATTTCATACGACCCTGCGCTCACGGCAAAGATATTAAGAATAGCGAATTCATCTTTTTACGCTCTGCCATATAAAGTAGACTCGATAGAAAGGGCGGTACATATTCTGGGCCTGGAAGCCCTCAAAAATATTGCCCTTTCTTTTGCCATAGTAAAGGGGCTCAAGAGAAACCTGGTTGATGAATTTGACCATGAACTTTTCTGGAAACGGTCCATCACCTCGGCAGTGAGCGCTGAAATGATTGCATCAAAATTAAACATGAAACGGGAAGACACATTTGTCACGCCTTTGTTGATGGACATAGGGGTGCTGGTGATGTACCTGATAAGGCCCGATGACTATTTGAGGGTCGTTAATAAGAAAAGGGCGACCAATATCCCTACATGCGAAGCGGAAGCATCTGTCTATGGTTTTGACCACCAGGATGTCGGAAGTGAAATACTGAAAAAGTGGGGCTTGCCGGAAAGTATATATATGCCGATTGCATACCATCACAAAAGGAAGGATTGTCCCCCGGAATTAAAAGCTGTAGCTGATATCCTTATGATTTCAGACATGGTATCTTCAGTATATCACGGGAAGAAGAGCTCCAAGAAGTTCAATGAATCAAAGCAATTGCTCCAGGACAAATTACACATGACCGAGGCAGACGTGAGTGAATTTGTGGATTTGATAGCTGATAAGACCGTTGAAATTCTGACCTCATTTGAGCTTGACGCCGGCGACATGAAGCCCTATTCACAGATACTTCAGGAGGCCAATGAAGAACTCGGGAAGCTTAATTTGTCCTATGAACAGCTTGTTATGGAGCTTAAGCAGGCAAAAGAGATGGCTGAGAAGCTGGCAGTGGAGGCCTGGGAGGCAAAAGAAAGGCTGAGAGAAGTTTCCATCAAGGACGGGTTGACCAATCTTTATAACCACAAACACTTTCAGGATACTATGGACAAAGAAATGCCGAGGGCGGAAAGATACTCACATGTTTTGTCCCTTATTATGGTTGATATTGATTTTTTCAAGAAGATAAATGATACGTACGGACACCCACAGGGAGATATCGTTCTGCGTGCAATAGCGGATGTCTTTGAGCAGATAGTCAGAAAACCGGATACAACGGCAAGGTATGGCGGGGAGGAATTCGCCATTATTCTGCCTGAAACTGACATCAAAGGAGCAGTAACTCTTGCTGAGAGGCTCAGACAGATGGTGGAGAAACTGGAGCTGAAACTCGGCGATAAATCAGTGAAGGTCACAATCAGTATAGGCGTGACCACGTATGATCCGTCCAGGGGCAGAAAGACCAAGGCGGAAATAATAGGTGCGGCTGACAAGGCCCTTTATAATTCAAAAAAGACGGGAAGAAACAAGCTTAGTATAATGATGTAACGTGTGCCTTCTCAATTGACCCGCGTACAACGAGCGCCCTCTTTTTCCTCATGAAGAACCATAAAAAGACAACTGCGTAATGTCCTGTATAAGTTATTCAGCTTTCTTTCTAACAGGGTAAAATTGTAAAATGGTTTGTAAATTTACGGGCATAATGCTATATGCCCCTGCAAACTGGAGGCCGTTTGGAACTTTACAGCTTGGGAATCGACGAAGCGAGGGCAGCAATAGACAAAGGGGAAATAAGCCCGATGGAATTGACGGCTGCGTTCTTTAAAAGGATAGAGTCGCTCGATGACAGAATACGGTCGTTTATAACACTTGATAAGGAAAACGCCCTGCTTCAGGCAGAGCAGGCAGGGCAGAACTCCAGACATCAGCTTGCAGGAATACCGCTTGCGGTAAAGGACAATATCTGCACCGAGGGCGTAAAAACAACCTGCGCGTCAAAGATACTCGATAATTTTACCCCGCCATATGAAAGCACGGTTACGAAGAACCTCAAGAAGCAGGGTTATGTATTAATCGGCAAGACCAATCTCGATGAATTTGCAATGGGGTCTTCAACCGAGAACTCCGCGTTTGCTCATACTAGAAACCCGTGGGACATCACGAGGGTCCCCGGAGGTTCAAGCGGGGGCTCTGCGGCGGCCGTTGCGGCGGACATGTGCGTCGCGGCTCTCGGCTCGGACACAGGAGGCTCGATACGGCAGCCTGCTTCATTCTGTGGAGTAGTGGGCCTGAAGCCTACTTATGGCAGGGTCTCGCGTTACGGACTGGTTGCCTTTGCTTCATCACTCGATCAGGTAGGCCCGATTACAAAAAATGTGAAGGACTCAGCGATTCTCCTGAATATCATTTCCGGGCATGACCCGTATGATTCGACATCTGCGGATG
Source organism: Thermodesulfovibrionia bacterium (assembly GCA_020053105.1). Lineage (GTDB taxonomy): Bacteria > Nitrospirota > Thermodesulfovibrionia > UBA6902 > UBA6902 > UBA6902. Next base: position 45,333 of record JAGVNU010000094.1, on the reverse strand, counting down.
TTGCTGTGCCGGATTTCACAGCTGCTATCGGGCAGGGCATAAAGGGATTAAAGCTTGGAGTGCCGAAGGAATATTTCATAGAAGGCATGAATAAAGAAGTTGAGGAGGCGGTAAAGCAGGCCATCAGGAAACTTGAATCTCTTGGCGCTGTCCCGGTCCCGATTTCCTTACCGCATACCGAATATGCAGTCGCCGCGTATTACATTCTTGCTACGTCAGAGGCTTCTTCCAATCTTGCAAGGTACGATGGTGTGAAATACGGCCTGCGTGTTGAGGGCAAAGACCTCCTCGATATGTACATGAGCACGCGTGAAGCCGGCTTCGGCGCTGAGGTAAAGAGGAGGATAATCCTCGGGACGTATGCGCTGTCTTCCGGCTACTACGATGCCTATTATAAAAAAGCCCAGCAGGTGAGGACGCTGATTAAGCGGGATTTTGAAAAGGCCTTTGAAGCGGTTGATGCGATAGTGACCCCGACCGCTCCGAACCCCGCGTTTAAAATCGGAGAAAAGTCGGATGATCCTCTTCAGATGTACCTTGCCGATATTTTTACGATCTCCGTGAACCTTGCCGGTGTGCCCGGGATTTCAGTCCCCTGCGGTTTCACCTCTCAGAGCCTTCCGGTAGGGCTGCAGATAATCGGGAAGCATTTTGATGAAGAAGCTGTTTTGAAAATTGCGTATGCCTATGAGCAGGCGACAGAGTGGCATATGAGAAGGCCGGAATTATAAAGTGAGCAAGCTGGAAAGTGCGAAAGAGCGTAAGTTAGAAAAAAATTATCGGAGTTTTAGATGCAATACGAAGCAGTAATCGGTCTTGAGATACACGCGCAGCTCCTGACGGAATCGAAAATATTCTGCGGGTGCTCAACAAAATTCGGCTCCGGGCCGAACACGCAGACGTGCCCGGTGTGCATAGGTATGCCTGGGGTTCTCCCTGTGATGAACAGGAAGGCTGTTGAGTATGTGATAAGGACAGGACTTGCAGTAAACTGCGGCATCAGCCCGTTAAGCAGGTTTGCCAGAAAGAACTACTTCTACCCGGACCTCCCCAAGGGTTATCAGATAAGCCAGTATGAACTCCCGTTATGTGAGCAGGGATTTGTTGATATCACTGTAAATGGTGAAACCCGGAGAATCGGGCTGACGAGAATACATCTTGAAGAAGACGCAGGCAAGAACATCCACGAAGGCACGGGTAACCAGAGCTTTGTTGATTTGAACAGGGCAGGCACCCCATTGATGGAGATTGTCTCGGAGCCGGACATACGCAGTCCGCAGGAAGCTGCGGAGTTCGTGAAAAAATTACGGACGATTGTCCGCTATATCGGGGTCTGTGACGGTAACATGGAGCAGGGTTCTTTGAGGTGCGATGCAAACGTGTCGGTCAGGCCTGTTGGGCAGAAAGAATTAGGCACAAAGACCGAGATCAAGAACATGAATTCATTCCGCTTTATAGAGAAGGCTCTTGACTATGAAATAAGGCGGCAGATGAAGGTGTTTAATGAAGGCGGCAGGATCGTACAGGAGACACGTCTATGGGACCCGAACAGGGGAGTCACGGAGTCCATGCGTTCAAAAGAAGAGGCGCATGACTACAGGTATTTCCCTGACCCCGACCTCATGCCGATAGAAGTTGATAATGCATGGATTGAACAAATCAAATCGCAGCTCGTTGAGCTTCCTGATGCAAGACGACAGAGATTTATAAGTCAGTATGCCCTTCCTGATCACGATGCGGAATTGCTCACAGCCGAGCGGGTGACTGCTGATTGGTTTGAGCAGGCCGTAAAGTCCGGTGGCGAGCCTAAGGCCGTGAGCAACTGGATGATGGGGGAGTTGATGAGACTGCTCAATGAAGAGAACAAACAAATTGACGAATGCGGATTCCGGCCTGAACAGCTGGCAGGCCTGCTGAAACTGGTGGACAACGGTACAATCAGCGGCAAGATCGCCAAGACGGTCTTTGAGGAGATGTATAAGACCGGCAAGGATGCTGAAGCCATAGTAAAGGAAAAAGGCCTTGTCCAGATGAGCGACGAGACCGGGATAGAAGCAATAGTAGATGAGGTGTTAAAGAATAGTCCTCAGGAAGTTGAGCGGTTCAGAGCGGGAGACGCTAAACTGATGGGCTTCTTTGTCGGGCAGATTATGAAGCTGACAAAGGGCAAGGCCAATCCGAAGATCGTGAATGAGTTGTTGAGGAAGAAATTGTTGGGGTAAGTGTCATTGCAAGACAAGAGTGAAGCAGCCTCAAAGACGTTGAATGCGGATTGTTTTGTCTTCACAGCGAGGGATATTAGTTTAAGGGAAGTTTCCGAACGCGGTATCTTGCATCTTCAATAGTTACTACACATCCTTTTTCAAGGGAGTTAGCTGTGGCGGACAAGACTTGATTAAGGCGTTCAATTACAAAAGGCGTGCGTGTATTGCGAAGGCGGAAAATAATTGCGCTTATGGTTGTCCTGTCAGAAAATGCGATAATTTCTCCAAAATCTAAATCGAAAGTAATGATGGTCCGGTTTTCACGGATTGCCTTTTTGAAAATATCATGGTCAGGAAGTTTGTGCAAACGTTCTTCACGGAGGTGCACAACATCGTGACCTTTAGCTCTTAAGTCTTCAACAATCCGCATAGCTACTCCCATATCAGCAAGGAATTTCATAACAGTCAGCTATCCTGTGGTAACTTCTTCCTGTGTCAGCCAGGCGGCGTATTCAAGAGCCTGCTGAATATCTTCAGGTTCAAGATCAGGATAGTCAGCAAGAATTTCCTTAACAGTAGCTCCATGCGCGATCTGCCCTACAATTACAGAGACAGGTATCCTCATGCCCCTGATACATGCCCTGCCGCCCATTATTGTGGAATCAAATGTTATCCTGTCAAACATCTTCCCCCTCCCTTTATAAAGGCCTTTGCTTTGATATATTCATGATAGACTACCAAAAAGAAAATATCAATTTGCCGCATTTTAAACAGTCGGACAGTTATGAACACCGTGGCACTGAATGCGGGTGTCTCCAGCAGAATAAAATTTACCAGAATAAATACTTCTTGTCTTTAACAGGCTTATCGTATTATCATTACTAAACCTTTTTGAGGGGGGACCAGAAAAACAGTGATAGCGCAAGCCGTTGATCTGATGAATTTTCTGAAGGGGGCGAAGCAGTTCATTATACCTGTCTATCAGAGTTCCCCGGCTACGGGCAACTACAAAATCCACACAGATGCAATTAATGATAAACTGATTCCGCCGCTCAATACAAAGGCGATGATTGATTCTAATGCGATCATGGATGACTCTGCGTTTTCTGACGTCGGCACTGTTTAATACTCAGTCTTTTGATAGGAATGTGGAGAGGAGGAGTAGTGAGGTTGATTGTTGATATTAAGTTGATCAAAAAATGCAGAATCCAAGAAACTATACCCCAACGCTTGTCATATATGAGGAGGATTTATGAGTATACGCTTTGACCATCCAGATTATGTTGCCTTGCGAGATAGAATCCGAGAAGATCCAAAAGATTTTGTTGCCATCATTGGTTCTGGCTTATCAATTCCCTGCGGTCTGCCGTCTTGGGAAGGCTTAAAGGAAGCCATTGTCGAAGATGCACGCAAACGAAGCTCGGAAATCCTTAATGAAACTGAAAAGAAAGGCAACATAGCAATAATAGAAAAAATATCAGGGAATACTAATTTATGGCAATGTTTTTCGGAATTAAAAAGACTTATTAGTAATCAAGCATATGAGAAAACCATAAAAGATAATTTAACAGTAAAGGACAAGACCCTAATTCCGCGCTCTTATGATCTTCTCTGGAAGTTGGATATAAGAGGAGTAATCACCTTTAATATTGATACATGTGCACTCGATTCATTTTCACGAGTAAAACAGTATGCCGCAGATAGCGCAACTGCGAAGGAAGTATCTCGGTTTGGACACTTTCTATCGAGTCCTAATAAATTTGTCTTTCAACCGCATGGGACAGTGTTGGATCCCACGTCATGGGTATTTACAAGCTCTGACCTTGCAGAGTTACTAAACAACAATCCTTATCTTGATTTCATGAAGACTCTTATGCAGTCAAAAAACTTACTGATCATAGGCTTTAACCCCAGTGATTTTGCCTTTACCTATTTATTCCAGCACGCCTTGACAAGTAGCGGGGGAACTGGCCTGCAGCATTATATTTTTCTTCCAAATCCGGATCATTCCCAAATTAGAGAATTAGGTGACAAAGGTGTTGCCGTTATCTCATATTCACCTGCCGATCCTTTGCAACATAATGAAATTGAAGAAGCTCTGCAAGACATCCTTTCTTTTTTGCCAGCTGACGATATAGCACCAGCTGTATCCGTTGGAGCAGCACTTGCAGTCGATTCTTTGCCCTCGCAAACAGAGATGCTTTCTATGCCAGACGATGAAATGAGGAAGCTACTAAATGCGGCCGTACTGAGTATTCTTCCAAGTGATAATCCTAGAGAAGAAGACCTTGTTAAATTGGATAAGTTTTATAAAGATAATCTAAAAGCGATACATCAGGCATGGTTAATTGAGCCTGATTCGGCGTGCGATATTCTTTATGGGCATAAAATTTTATCACCTATTGGAAGAGGCGCATTCGGCCAAGTCTATAGATCAGAAAAACTCGATAATGGAGAACTAATCGCTGTAAAGATTCTATTGCCAGAAGTTCGCAGCGACCGCGAATATTTGAATAGTTTTAGACGTGGCGTAAGATCAATGCGAATACTAACCAACCGTAAAGTTGATGGTATGGTTAAATTTATCGAGGCTTATGAGATACCAGCATGTGTTTTCATGGAATTCATTGATGGCCCTAATTTAACAAAGGCAATGGAATGGGGTCATTTTGATAGGCTTTCGAAATGCCTCGATATACTTGTAAAGGTGGGAAAGATTGTGCACGATGCGCACAATTTGGAAGAGCTTGTTTTGCACCGAGACCTTAAGCCAGACAATGTTATTTTAAGAGGCGGTTATGATGCTAATGATGATGCTGATGTTGTTGTTTGCGATTTTGATTTGTCTTGGCATAAAGGTGCATCAGATTTGTCTGTTGTTCATGGCGCAAGAGCGGAGGGCTATGCTGCGCCGGAGCAGACTGCCACTGGTCACCAGAGTGGCGTAAGCACTAGGAATACGGCAGTTGATGTTTTCGGTATAGGAATGATTGCATTTTATCTAATGGTCGAAGATAATCCACGTCCTAATGAACATAAATTCCCAGATTTTGATAAGAAGATAGTCGGGTGTGTTAAGAAGAAGAATGATTCAGACTGGCATAGTTTACCGCACTATTTGAAAGACGTGATTGTTGGGTGCACCAAAGATGTTCAGTCGGAAAGAATACCTTTTTCATCGGCAGTTGAATCGTTTGAAATTTGCCATACGATGGCCCTCACTAATACCCTCAAGTCAAATCATCCGCTGATATTACTCGAAATTGCATCTGTCATAGACACATCAGTGCAATTTAAGGTAACAGAGTTTGGCAGATGTGTTACTGTTATTTCTGCGGATGGATCTAAACAGATTGAAGTACGTCTTAAAAACGATGCTTCCTCAATAGTCATAGGCTTAAAACTTAGTAAAATTAGAGCTGACCACGAGCATCGGCATGTTTTGAAATATTTGCCAACCTGCAGAGATAAAGTTATTTCAAAATTAAAGACGGGTCAGTTGAAAAATATTAAGGGGGACATCGGCACCAGCCGATTGGACGTTGTGGCTGACTGGTATCCTCAGTTAACCGTTTCCAGTGCAGATGTCAAGAAGCTCGGCGAGTTGGTGATTGAAGCAAGATGCTTGCTGGAGTTGTCTTGAATGAACGACTGGGGGCAAACCTTCAAACTACATTTAAGGAAGCCCGCTGACAGTAAGAAAGGGGTGTCACGTCTACATTCTTCAGAAACCTCCGGGATCCGGACACTAATTTCTATTGCAATTAAAGCCCACACCCACCCTTGCAAGCTCTCACGCTATTTTCACTCTCTCAGAAACCCGATCTTCTTCCTGCGCGGCTCCGGCGGGACCATCAATTGCCGGATGGCCTCAAAAACACTCTTGAATTGATTGTCATATTTTTTCTCCATCTCTTCGATTTTATGTCTCAGCTCTTTATGGGTTGCCAGCATTTCCCTGACACTGGTGAATGTCCTCATAATCTGTATGTTTACCTGTATAGCTCTTTTACTGTTTAAAACAGTTGACAGCATTGCTACACCATTTTCGGTGAAAACCAAAGGAAGTTTGCGGGTACCGCCCCAACTTGAAGTGCCAAAATGGTACTTCAAGTTTTCGAATTCGTCCTTGGTTAATTGAAACATAAAGTCTGCTGGAAAACGTTCTATATTTCTTTTGACAGCGCGATTAAGCGCTTTTGTCTCAACGCCATAAAGTTCTGCAAGTTCCTTGTCTAGCATTACTTTCTGCCCGCGTAGCAATAAGATTTTTTGCCGGATTATTTCCTGCGGAATTATTTCGCCCATACATGTCCCCTTTGCTTTAAAGAGTTTTTGATTTCTACAGCGCAAGTCCCCGAACGACCGGTCCATTATAACATATAGAGGGGAAGTGAAGCAGGCAATTGCTTATTTTCTCCAACTAAAAGCGGAACTGATTTAGTATAATTTAGTACAATGAGAATTAACAGAATGAAACGGATTTATTAAGATTATAACTATGGAACGAATCCTTATCGTAGAAGACAAAGAATCAATGGCCCAGATGCTGAGGGAGACCCTGGAACTTGCGGGTTATGAAGTCATCATCGCAAAGGACGGCGGCGAGGGGACAAAGAGGGTCAGGGACAGTAAGGTCGATCTGGTGCTGACCGACCTGAAACTGCCGAAGAAAGACGGCATCGAAGTCCTTAAGGCCTCAAAAGAGGAGAACCCGTTGATACCGGTGATCGTCATGACAGCCTTCGGGTCTGTTGAAACCGCTGTCAATGCCATGAAACTGGGGGCATATGATTTTATCACTAAACCCCTGGACACGGACTACCTGCAATTACTTATAGAAAGGGCGCTCAGAAACCAGAGGTTGGTTACTGAAAACATGCTGCTGAAAGACACGTTATCTCATCGTGCCGGCATGCCTGATATCATAGGCAAAAGCGCTGTAATGATAAAGGTCGCGGAGAATATCCGGAAGGTGTCTTCAACAAAGACAACTGTTCTGCTCCTTGGCGAGTCCGGCACGGGGAAGGAACTCTTTGCAAGGGCGATTCATGATTTGAGCCCAAGGAGAGACCGTCCCTTTGTAACAATAAACTGCGCTGCGATACCGAAGGAGCTTCTTGAGTCCGAACTTTTCGGCCATGAAAAGGGGGCATTCACCGGAGCGGGCGAAAAGAAGCCCGGCAAGCTTGAGCTTGCGGACCGGGGCACGGTGTTTCTTGACGAAATTGGAGAGATGGACATGAGGCTGCAGGCCAAGGTCCTCAGGGCACTGCAGGAAGGGGAGATAGACAGGGTAGGGGGCTCCAACCCGATCAAGGTCGATATCAGGATCATTGCCGCAAGCAACAGGGACCTTGAGGCAGCGGTGGCGGACCATTCATTCAGAGAGGACCTCTTTTACAGGTTAAGCGTGTTCCCGGTTACGATTCCACCCCTGAGGGAGAGGAAGGACGATATACCCGTGCTGACCGAGCACTTCATTGCAGCATGTTCGGCGGAGATGAACATGCCTCGTAAACTCGTAAATCAGGCCGCAATGGATACACTGAAAGGCTATCACTGGAAAGGCAATGTGAGGGAACTTGAAAATGTCATTGAACGAGCAATGATCCTCTGCGAGGGGGACACAATTACGGAAGAACATCTCCGGCTTGCCCCGTCCGTCTCTCCTGAGTCAATGCTGATGAACATTCCGATGGAAGGAACGCTTGAGGAAGCTGCCCATACCGCTCTGCATGCAGCCGAAACCCTGAGGATCAGAAAAGCGCTTGAAGGCACGCATGGGAACAAAACCAGGGCTGCGGAGATACTGAAGGTCAGCTACAAGACACTCCTCACAAAGATAAAAGATTACGGGATAGAAAAATAATTCCCTGTTTTGGTTTGTAAATTATAAATAGTGATTTATTCTGTTTTCAGGAGTAAATTTTGTGGATTCTTTTTGCACTGTTGACCGCAGTCCTGCTCGCAACCAGCGACGCCTTAACTAAACGGGCGCTTTCTTCCAGGGACGAGTATTTTGTCGCCTGGGCAAGACTGTTATTTTCTCTTCCGGTGCTTTTATCAAGCTTAATGTTCGTTGAAATTCCGCCTCTCGACAACACATTCTGGCTGGCAACATTATGCGCCCTGCCCCTTGAGATAACAGCTATAATCCTGTACACAAAGGCGTTAAAAGTATCTCCCCTCAGTGTATCAATGCCGTTTCTTGCATTGACCCCTCTATTTCTTATAGCGATATCGTTTGTTGTCCTGGGAGAAAAGGTCTCACCTGGCGGAAGTATCGGGATATTGCTTATGGCAATAGGAAGCTATACCCTGAATATCCATAAAATCAGACAGGCCATCTTCGAACCGTTTAAGGCCATATTCAGGGAAAAGGGCTCGGTCATGATGATCATAGTTGCGTTTATATTCAGCTTTACGGCTTCTCTGGGGAAGATGGCGATAGAACACTCATCCCCCGTTTTTTTCGGTAGCATTTATTTCGTCCTCCTGACGCTAATGTTTACGCCGATCGCTCTGATTAAAAACAAGGGCAGTCTCACGATTACCCGGAAGGACTTCGGCCCGCTTGCGGCCATTGGCATTACCTATTCCATAATGATTCTTTTCCACATGCTTGCAATAAGCATGGTCAATGTCGCGTATATGATTTCAGTAAAAAGGACGAGCCTGCTCTTCAGTATCCTGTACGGACATTTGCTGTTTAGGGAAGAAAAGATTGCCGAGAAGGCGGTCGGAAGTATTATAATGTTTGCGGGGTTTCTGCTGATTGTTTTGAGTAGATAAACCAGGGAAATTAGTAAAAAAATTATTCTATATATCATTAGCGCCTTGGTGGCTTTGCGGCAAAACAGTTGGTTGCGGTTTTGCCGGATCAGGTAACTTAAAAAAAAAGACTGCAGATGCCCGGAGCATTGGCAAGACAAAAGGAAATATGTTAATCTTAGGGTCAGGAGGAAATGCCATTGTATAAGAGTATTATAATTTGGGTCCTGTTCGGTTTGATGATGATCCTTGTTTTTAACCTTCTTGAGACGTCAAAGCCGAATGAAGAGATTGGTTTTTCGGACTTTATGTTAAAGGTGCAGCAGGACGAAGTCTCCGACGTAACAATAACAAAACCCGAGAACCAGATATTAGGAACGCTGAAAAGCGGCGTAAAGTTTAAATCTTACGCCCCTGATTATCCTGACCTGGTAAAGGAGCTTCAGGCCAAGAGTATAAAAATAACTGCCAAGCCGGACCATACCCCGTGGTACATGAACGTGCTCTTTAATTTCGGACCGATAATACTGCTTGTGCTGCTCTGGGTATTTTTCATGAGGCAGATGCAGACCGGCGGCAACAAGGCCCTCTCCTTCGGCAGGAGCAAGGCCAAACTGGTCTCTGAAAAAGGTATAAAGATAACCTTCTCTGATGTGGCCGGGATTGAGGAGGCCAAAGAGGAAGTACAGGAAATAATCGAGTTTTTAAAGGACCCCCAGAAATTCCAGAAACTGGGCGGGAAGATCCCCAAAGGCGTATTGCTTGTCGGGCCTCCTGGCGCCGGCAAGACCCTGCTTGCCAAGGCGATTGCTGGTGAGGCGGGTGTCCCGTTCTTTTCCATCAGCGGTTCCGATTTTGTGGAAATGTTTGTCGGTGTAGGGGCCTCAAGGGTGAGGGACCTCTTCGAACAGGCAAAGAAAAGTTCTCCCTGCATTATATTTATAGATGAAATAGACGCTGTAGGCCGCCATAGGGGTGCCGGGCTTGGAGGCGGTCATGATGAACGTGAACAGACCCTCAACCAGCTTCTTGTAGAGCTTGACGGTTTTGACCAGAATGAAGGTGTCATCATACTTGCTGCAACCAACAGGCCTGATGTCCTTGACCCTGCGCTTTTAAGGCCCGGAAGATTCGACAGACAGGTTGTAGTTCCCCATCCGGATGTTAAGGGCAGGCTTGAGATAATCAAGGTCCACAGCAAAAAAGTACCGCTTTCCGAGAATGTAAATCTCGAAACTCTTGCGAGGGGAACACCGGGTTTTTCAGGCGCGGACCTCGCCAACCTTATCAATGAGGCGGCTTTGCTTGCAGCGAAACAGTCAAAGACAAAAGTTGAAATGATAGACTTTGAAGACGCTAAAGACAAGGTCATGATGGGCAAGGAAAGAAAGAGCATGATAATTTCGGATGAGGAAAAGAAAAATACTGCTTATCATGAAGCGGGCCATACACTTGTCGCAAAATTGACTCCCGGGTCAGACCCTCTCCATAAAGTAAGCATTATTCCCCGCGGGATGGCCCTCGGGATTACGCAGCAGCTTCCTATAGATGACAGGTATACCTATTCAAGGGACCACATTATGAATATGCTTGCCGTTTTCATGGGAGGAAGGGCCGCGGAAGAAATTGCCCTCGGGCATTTGACCACAGGGGCGGGTAATGATCTTCAGAGAGCAACCGACCTTGCGAGAAAAATGGTCTGTGAATGGGGCATGAGTGAAAAACTGGGCCCCCTGACTTTCGGCAAGCGTGAAGAACAGATCTTCCTGGGCAAAGAATTTTCGAGGCATAAAGACTATTCAGAAAAGACGGCTGAAGAGATCGATGATGAAGTCAAAACGATTATTGGAGAAAGATATATATATGCAAAGCGCATCCTGCTTGATAACAAGGCAACACTTATTACCCTTGCGCTGGCCCTTCTTGAGAAGGAAACCCTTGATGCCGTTGAGATAGAGGCGATCATTCAGGGCTCTAACGGCAGCGGGCCGGCAGCGAAGATCGGCGGTGATGAAGGCCCCATGCCGGAAGCAAGGGCATAGCAGGAAGACTGATAGTTCCCCGACTCAGCTCATTCAGAAATCCCCCTTTATAACTCCATATAGTCGTGAGAAACAGCAGTCTTGCATTCTCTGACTTATATGACGTATAACAAATAACGCGTGCGGGCATAGCCGGGAGAAAAAATGAAGCTTAGCTGGAAAAACTTCGAGTTCGACTTTTCTCAAAGAACATATGTCATGGGTATTTTAAATATTACCCCTGACTCCTTCTCTGACGGGGGACTGTATTTCAATGCAGAGAGAGCTGTCACACAGGCCCTCAGGATGCAGGAGGAAGGGGCGGACATAATTGACATAGGCGGGGAATCAACAAGGCCGGGGGCGGAGAAGATTGCCGTTAAAGAGGAAATAAGGCGTGTTGTGCCTGTAATCAACGCGCTTGCAAAAGAGGTAAGGGTCCCCATTTCAGTGGACACTTACAAATCCGCCGTTGCAGAGGCCGCTATATCTGCAGGGGCCTCTATTATCAATGATATCAGCGGATTGCGTTTTGATCCCAAAATGGCCAAAGTTGCAGCCGGACATAAAGTGCCGGTCGTCATTATGCATATAAAAGGCGCCCCAAAGAACATGCAGCAAAATCCGTTTTACAATGCCCTTATTCCTGAAATAATAGACTACCTGTATGGATGCATTGAAATTGCCGGAGAGGCGGGAATTCCCGATAACATGATCATCATTGATCCGGGTATCGGGTTCGGAAAGACCGTCGAACACAACCTTGAGATCATCCGACGCTTAAAGGAATTTGAGGGTTTTGAAAAACCGATACTCCTGGGCCCTTCAAGAAAAGCATTCATCGGAAAGATACTCGGCGGCCTCCCGGTCACGGAAAGACTTGAAGGAACGTCTGCTGCCGCAGCCATCGGCATATTTAACGGGGCCAATATTATAAGGGTGCATGATGTGAAAGAGATGGTCCGGGTGGCAAGGATGGCGGATGCGATAAAACGGGGCCATTAATAAACCAACTATTTTCCTTAAGTATATCCCCTCAACCAGATTAACCTCAAACTTCTGCAATTAACCAACGCATTAAAGAAGTATCTTTTTTCTGCCGATAAATAACATTATCACTCAATAAAAAATTGATTATCAATAATCAAGCAGAAATCAATGACAAAGATGCTAAAGGAGGAGAAGAGATGAGGAACGATTTAAGGCAAAAAGGATTTACGCTCATCGAGTTGTCGATAGTGCTGGTTATCATCGGCATCATTTTAGGTGCAGTGCTCAAGGGACAGGATTTGCTTGAGAGTGCAAAAGCAAAAAAACTCACATCCACCGCAAATGCCTGGAACGCACTTACATGGGTATACATGGACAGAATTGGAACTTTCCCCGGTGACGTCGGTGCAGATGGCCTTATCGGTAATACGGGAGCAGAACAGACTGCAGCAGCATCGGCTATCGGGGTGATGGCTGCAGCAAATACAATGGCAAATGCGCCTGTAAATCCTGTTATAATCGGCGGGCAATCATTCTGGGTCTACATAGGGTCTGATGCTGCACCAACCCGGAATGTCATGGTAATATGCGTAACGGCAGACTGTACCGGGGCCATCGGCACTGATGCAATGCGGATAATTCAGGCTATGGATACATCAATTGACGGGGCTGCAGTTGCAGGGCGTGGACAATTCAGGGGGGCGACGGCTGCGGTGCTTGCAGGGGCGGGAACGGTCAATCAAAGAACTGTCGCCGCGGTCACAAACGTTACAGCCGTAAATGAAACAGCAGGGGGTGCGGCAACTGCATGGGCAGCAACACAACTGGCCGCTGTATGGCTTTTTGACAGACCGTACTAACAGGAATACATAATATCGTTATCTGAAGGGGGCGAGATAATCGCCCTCTTTAAGTTTTAAGCGGGGGGTATTTAAAAGATCTGAAATAATTCTGGTCCGACTTTCGGGCGGACGGTTGACTCTCTTTGGTCCGGCGGTTGTCCGGATATGAAATTATTCTGCAATGCGTAAAGCGCTTTTAATAAAGCTGACAGGCCTGCTCGGTATCCTGCTCGTGTTAGGCGGATATTATTTGTTCTGGATATCGCCTGACACGGAAATGAGTGAAGTGATAAGAAGGACAAGATATGCCATGGTGTTGAATTTATCAGGAGGAATGATGGTGGTGTTTTATCTTTATAAGAGGCAGTCGTGAAAAAACTTGCTCCTCGCCCCTCGGTACGAGTCGATTTCGACTTGCCCCTTGCCACTGGCGATAACGGCTTCACCCTCATAGAGCTTGCGATAGTGCTGGTAATAATGGGCTTGCTGATCGGCATGGGCGCAGGATTGGTGGGCCCGCTGACAAAGAGGGCGAAGGTTTTTGAAACAAAGGAGATAATGAATGCAGCGGTAGAATCGGTTGTAAGTTTCGGAGCATCAAGCAATAGCCTGCCTGATGCAGCTGAGTTCCCGTCAACGGTCAGGAACCCCAATGATACGTGGACCAAGCCGCTGAACTATATCTTTGATAGTAATTTAACAGTTGGTATCTGCGGGAGAAGAAGTACAAACATCACTGTTAACATTTGCCCTGACGCAGGCTGCAGCTCTCCTCAGGCGATAAATGATGTTGCATTTATAATTCTGAGCAGTGGAGAAAATTACAATAATCAAACGGCAGGTCCGCAAGCGGTAGCAGCAGCGGCCACGATAAACGTTTACACTCAGGGGACGGATATAGACAATTATGCCACTGACATGAGCAGGACGGAGCCATATGATGACATAGTCAAGTGGATCACCCTTGGTGAACTGACAATTAAAGCTGATTGCAATAGTTCCAGACTCAAGATACTTAACAATGAACTCCTTGTTGGACAGAAGGGCGTTCCATATAGCACTGATATATATCCTAATGGTGGAGTGCCTTTCACCGGCGGGAATTACAAGTGGTGCAGACAGGAAAATATTTCTTCCGGATTGACCTTTTCACCAGTAACTCTATCAGGGAATTGTTTAACTCTTGCTGAGTCAAGCTGGAGTCCGGCTAACAGCACACTGAATATTTCAGGACAACCTTCAATATCAGGCACTGTAATGTATACCTTCTTTGTCAGGGATGATAGTGATTCATCAGGGCCTAATGATAATATAGTCCAAAAATCGTTGGTTATGACTATAAGTCCTTAACGTATTGAAATTTCAACCTGAATGGAGATTAATTATATGAACTCATTAAACAGCTTTCTCCTGAGTTTGTCCGATGGAGAATGCTCATGAGTATGCTTGCTGATATACTCTCAAAGGTACATCAACCAGGGTCAAAAAGAGAAGTCCCGCCGAACCTGAAGAATATCGTAAATGCCTCTGCCGGGCAGTCCGCCCGGAAGAAAAAAATAATTATTTTATCAGCAATATTTGTTGTGTCTTTATTGGCAGGGATATTTTTCATTCAATACGTAAAAGCTCTTTCGGACACGCCTGATATAAATATAGCATCCATATCACCAGAGGCAGTGAGGCAGAAAATCCGGGACAAGCAGGCGGCAGCAAGTCAATCTTCAAGCCCGCTGCAAGGCAGTAATCCCGGAGATTTGGACAAACAGAATGAAGCCCAGGGAAAAGTTCAACCTGCAATAAGCGGGGAAGAATCCGTGGGCACAATTACAGAAGAGGAAGCTCTATTACCAAAAGTCAGCAGTAAAAATGAAGATAGAATAGAAGTCTTGCAGCCTATGTCAGACAAACCGGTTGAAGCTGCCCCCGGAAGCGCGCCGCACCAAAATGCCGGGATGCATGATGAGGTGAAAATCCCTGATAAGCGGGTCAATAAAATCAACACTGATAATCCTCCCGCACCTGCGCTACACGCTGAAAGCGCGGACACACATGGCATGGATGCTTATTTATACAGGGCAAGAGAATACGATATGAAAGGTGATTATTCAAAGGCCCTGACAAATTATAAAAGGGCACTGGAAATGGACAGGGGCAATTATGCTGTCATAAATAATATCGCATATATATACCTCCGGTTAAATCTTATTGATGAGTCAATCACGTATTCCCGGATGGCAGTAGACATAAACAGAGACAACCCTGCGGCTTTAATCAACCTGGGGATTGCTTATGCCAAATCCGGGGACATGATATCTGCGCAAGAGTACCTTAATAAAGCCTTTATGCTTGAGCCGGATAATCAGGATGTTGTTCTTAATCTTGCCATCCTCCACGAACGGCAGGACCAATTGCAGGAGGCCTCTGAATATTTTTCCAGGCTTATCAAATTAGGCAACATGAATGGTCCCCTGGGGCTGGCGCGGATATATGAAAAGCAGGGCAAGATTGACGGGGCGATTAAACTTTACAGAAGTATTTATGAAAATGATTCAGCAGACGGCAAGATGAAGTCTTACGCACGGCAGAGGATGATCCTGCTGAATAATAGGAAATAAGAATAGAAATTGACAGTATCCCCATCAACTGGTCTGAAGATAAATATAAAGCATCCCGGTGACCAGAATGACCGCAAGAGATCCAATAAATGCGGGGACCAATCCGGGCCATTTTCTCACCTTCATGTCACTGTGGTTCAGGCTTTTCACCGCATGATCAATGTGTCTGGGAAGGACAAGACTGCTCTCTTCCAGGTAAGCGGCCATCAAGGCCCTTGATATCAGCATATTGATAAGCCGGGGAATGCCCTTCGTAAGTTTATGCGCAGCCCTGCACGTCTTTCTGTGGACCTGCAATGTTTTCCTGCCGGCCTTTGCAATCCTGAAGTTAATATAATCAAGTGTTTCATCCGGGTTGAAATTTTTCAGATATACACGGTTTGCTATCCTCTGGTTAAGCTGTCTCAAATTATCTGCCCGGAGCCTGGCTTCAAGTTCAGGCTGGCCTGAAAGAATTATCTGAAGGAGTTTGTCCTTGCTGGTCTCGATGTTGGAAAGCAGTCTTAACTCTTCGAGTGTCTCGTCAGGAAGGTTTTGCGCTTCATCAACTATTATGATGATTCTTTTACGCTTTGAAGCTTTTATTGTCATGAAATCCCTTAACGACTTGATGATCTCATTTTTGTTCATGTTCTCAATATTGATATCAAGATCTTCTGCAACTGCGCTTAAAAACTCTTCAGGCGACAGACGCGGGGTGAGAATGATCGCTATCTCTGCCTTAGCTTTCCACTTTTTGAGAAATACATTGAGCATGGTAGTCTTGCCGGTCCCGGGGTCTCCGATGATGAGGAGAAATCCTTCCTTCTGACGTATTGAATAGTCCATCAGGAGAAGGCCTTCATTATGACATGGAGAAGGATAAAAAAAGGCAGGGTCCGGGACCAGTTTGAAAGGGTCCTTCTTTAGTCCGAAGAAGCGCAGGAAATCCATGGCTATGACCCCATCCTCGATACAAGATCATATATGGGGGCCAATAATCCCAAAATAATTACTACAAACATACCGCCGATAACAATGATGATGATCGGCTCGATCATTTTCCCCATCTTCTCGGAGACATCATCAAGCTTTTTCAGGAAGTATTCGGACAGATAATTGAGCTGCTCGGTAAGATTGCCCGTGGATTCTCCGATGGATATCATCCTGATAACAATATTTGGAAACAGCGAGGGGTGTTTTTTTATTGCATCGGTTATATTACTGCCGAGCAGGATGTCCTCTTTCATGCCGGCAACCGCCTTCCTGAATACCGCATTGTTAACAACGGTCATAATAATATCAAGTGACCTGTCGATTGTGACCCCTGCTGCGATAAGTATTCTTAATTGCTCGGCGAACAAGGCGAGAAGTTTATTGAACATTATTAACTTTATGATCGGTAATCTTAATTTGGCCATATCGAGATAGTATTTTGAGGCCTCATTTTTTGAAAGCAGTTTCAGTGCAACATAGACCATGACCGGCACAATAATAAAGACGTACCATTTGGAACTGGTAAAGTCGCTTGCCGCTATGAGGGCCTGTGTCATTGGCGGCAGGTCGATGGCCATTGTTTTGAAAAGCTCACTCATCTTCGGCAGCACATAAATGAGCCAGAACATTAGGGCGCCTGTAGTGCCGATAAGGGCAAAGGCCGGGTACATCAGCGCCCGTATTATGGCGCTTTTCAGGTCTTCCATCCTCTGCAGGTGCAATGCAATGTCCGACAGGCTTTCACTGATGCGGCCCGTTTCTTCAGCAACAGCGGTCAAATTTATAAATATCTCGGGAAATATATTCTTATGGCGTGACAATGCTTCAGAAAAGCCCGAACCTAACTCAATCGCCCTCCTGATGTCCAGAAGCATTTCCCTGAAATGCCTGTTTTCCGTTGCCTCCGCAATATCGGAGATCGAGTCAAGCAGCGGAAGGCCGGCCCTTTGCATGACGGAAAGGCTTTTTGCAAATTCGATAACGTCCCTGGTTTTTATGCTCCAGGAACTGACTTTTTTCAGGTATAAATCGGCGAGCCTTCCGGATGGTTGTATTTTTACTATATGCAGACCGGAGTCGGAGATATTATCGTAGGCAAGGTCTATGTCCTTGTGTTCCGTTAATCCCTTGATTAAATCGCCCTGCGGGTTTATTGCCTCATATCTGAAATAAGGCATCAGTTTATCAGCCTGACAATTTCCTCTATACTTGTCAGATTCTGCCTTATCTTTTCTATGCCGGATGTCTTTAGCGGGACCATGCCGTTATTCAAGGCTTCCTCTTTGAGCCTGGTTATCGAAGCCCCTTCAGATATTAATTCCTTGATCGCATCATTAACGACCATTATTTCGCCGACAACCGTCCTGCCGACATACCCGGTATTGTTGCAAATCTTGCAGCCTTTGGCCCTGTAGGCTGTTTCGAGGATGAGGGCATCTCCACGAAACTTCCCGTTTCCGTCCAAACTTAATTGAATGAGTTCTTTTTCAGATACCGTATATTCTTCCTTGCAGCAATTGCAGAGTTTTCTTACAAGTCTCTGTGCAATGACAGCGAGCAGCGATGAAGAAAGCAGGAACTTGTCGACATCAAAATCCATCAGTCTCGGGACAGAAGTAACGGCATCATTGGAATGTATGGTAGACAATACGAGATGGCCGGAAATAGAGGCCCTTATCGCTATCTTTGCTGTTTCTTCATCCCTTATCTCTCCAAGCAGCATAACATCCGGGTCCTGTCTCATGAAACTTCTCCCTGCAAGGGCAAAGTCATAACCTGCCTTCCGGTTGACCGATGTTTGCTTGACAAAGCTGAGCTTGTACTCTACAGGGTCTTCGACTGTCAGGACATTCCTTTCGATCATGTTGATCTCTCTTAAGGCCGCGTACAGCGTTGTTGTCTTCCCACTGCCGGTAGGCCCGGAAACCAGGATGATCCCATATGGTTTCTGGAAAAGAGTTTGTAAGCGGTCCGTATTATCACTGTCGAAACCGAGGCGTTCCAGCCTGACCAGTTGCCCTGTTCCGGCAAGGACCCTTATGACGATATTTTCACCGTATATAGTAGGGATTGATGATACGCGCATTTCATACTTGGTGTTGAGAAAGGGCAGGGAAAACGATCCGTCCTGAGGCAATCTTTTCTCTGAGATATCCAGCATCGACATCACCTTGATTCGCGATACAATGCCGTTGTGCGCGCTTTTGTTGATGCAAAACCCGTACTGAAGAACGCCGTCTACCCGGTAGAATATGCTAATAGTGTCCGAAGACGGGTTAATGTGAATGTCAGTGGCCTTTCTCCGGACCCCCTCCATGATTAAATTTTGAGTCAGGTCCGCAATCGTAGTTGCAGGCAGTTCGTGAGAAGTTTTTATTTCGTTTATAGCTGCGCTGATCAGCAGCTGTATAGGATTATCAAGGAAGAAATAAGCCCTCTCAAGGGTCTCATGGAACCCGACGCTGTCAATCATAAATACCCTGGTTTTTCGCCCTGTTAATTTTGACGCGGTATCAAGCGCGTGAATGTTGGACGGGTTCGTGACTCCTATCTCAATGTAATTATCATCAGTAAGGCGGAGGGGGATAAAGTCCGATTTTTCAGCGATATCTTTTGGAATGAGACGGATGGCCTCTTCAGATACTGTATATTCAGATAAATCGATGAAAGGGACGCCCGCCTGTACGGCAAGGGTCTCGGCGATTTCCCTGGAGGACACAAAACCTAGTTTAATAAGTGTGTCGCCTAAAAGTGTGTCTGTTATCTTCTGGTATGCGAGCGCTACCTGTAACCTGTCTTCGGTTATCAGGCCTTTTACTTTTAAAAGTTCCCCCAATTTCATGGGTTTAGCGGCTGTCAACTAATTATCCTCGGGATAAGCATTATCACGAGTTCCTTGTTCTCGTAAGTCTTTTCATAGTTTTTAAAGGCCGCTCCTATATAAGGTATGTCGCCGAGCAGAGGCACCTGTTTTTCCTTGAGTATCTCCTGTTTGTCTATAAGTCCTCCTATGATGACTATCTGTCCGTCCAGGATCTTGACTGTGGTGCTCATTTCTCTTAAATCCACGGTGGGGAGCTTTATCTCCACTGAATTGTCTCCTGCCCCGATTGTTTTAGAGTCGAGGCTTACGAGATTTGTGACAATAGGAGTTATGGACAGGGTTATTTCGTTGTCGCTGTTAATATAAGGGACCAGGCCGAACATGACGCCTGAAAGTATGCTGTTTGTATCGACCGTAAAAGTGGTCACCGGCGCGGAACCATCTGAGGATGTTGTTGTGGTCTCGACCCTTGAGATAAAAGTCGTGTTCCTGCCGACACTTAAAATGGAGGTCTGGCCATTCATAATATTTACTCTCGGATTAGATAATGTCTTCACATTGCCCTGCTCCTGCAGCGCCTTTAAAAGGAGTGTGAAGTTGTCATTGTGGAAGATGTTTATTTCAAAACTCGAACTGCCCGTTGTAAACATATTTGTGAAATTTTTGGTGCTGACGCTTGTAGTCCCGTCGGCCAGCAATTGGCCGATGGCTTCCCAGTCTATTCCATACTTCAGGCCCTCCGACAACTGGACCTCAACGATCCGGGCCTCAACCAGCACCTGTCTGTTCAGCACCTTTTTTAAGTTGGCAATGTAGTCGCCGACTTTTTTCAACTCTTTCTTGGTTGCCGTGACCATGATTGTGCCGGCCATTCTGTTAATAATAAAATTTGCCGCCGGCGACGGCCCCAGCCCGCTGTTTACAGTAAGAAGTGTATGCAATGTTTTTTCCATGGCGTCCCAGAATTTAAATGAGGCCTCATCCGAGCTGGATTTCATACCAACAGCGCCGCTTACCGAATTTGCTCCAGCACTGCCTGAACCTGTGCCTCCGAGAATGTCACCGCCGACGTCTATCTTATATTCCTGGACTATATTGGGCTGGCCAAGTTCAAATATTTCAGTTTCCACGGCCTTTACTGTCAGGATATTGTCTTTAACTGAATAAAAATAATTCACAGAATCAAATATAATATCAAGCGCATTGTCCACTGAAATGTCTTTTACGGTCATGGTCACCGGGAGTTCAGGATCAACATCCCGTCCCATGACGAGATTCAGGTTTGCCGTTTCCGCGACTATGTAGAGCACTTCTCTCAGCGGTGTATTCCTCGCTGCAATTGAAACGGTTTTCGTCTCAAGGGGTGAAAGGCCTTCCTGGACAGGCATAAATTCAGGAATTTCGGGCGCGGATATTCCTGACATGATAGCGCCCTGCGTTTTGGTTTCGGCCTGGCTCTCTTGTTTAATGAAATCGGCATCAGGTTTATTTTTTGATATCCCGGCGACCTGTGTTGAGGCGCACGACATTAAAAAAATTGCCGCGACAACGAGAAATAAATATTTCATGTAGTTATTCCAGGTACATCCATTTTAAGGTTTTGTCTTTTAGTAAGACCCTGTCGTGCTGTATCTTTACTATTTTCATATCGGCTATTGTGTCTCCTTCCTTAACCGGCACTCCTTTAATAATTGCCGACCTGTTTCCACCGCTGATTATTATCAGCGATAAAACCTTGTCATCTGATTTGTTTAAATCAGTCGATTTATTATTAAGGCCCAAATCATGGTCAGAGACTAAATCATTGTCAGGCGGTGATGAATTCCCTGCAGCAGAATAATTGAAATCCAGGGGGCCTTTAATATCCGGGACTGAATCAATCCTTTGGATTTCCTTTATAGCAATGTTTGCAGGTCTAAATCTTGATACGCTCTCTTCAGTTGCTGAAAGCCCCCTGTCAAAAGGTATATAATTAGCGGTGACGGCAAGTATTATTACCAGCACGAATGGAAAGAAAATCAGGATCTTTGTTTTATTGTCCATAAAATATACTTTTGCCTTTACGCAGGCGCATCCGAAGGAGGAATTGCGAGAACGCCTGTTATCTTCAGGACTATACCTCCTGCCTGTCCTTCTGAGATGGAAATGTGCCTGATTTCAAAGTCAGGTATCCTGAAGGACTCAATATACGCTACGTAATCCAGGACCATTTTGTAGTCTTTCATCCCGGCCTCGATTTCAACGGGGAGTTCATTGTTGCTGCCTGTTTCATCAAACCGGGACACGGTTATCACCGCATTATGAAAATTTGATTTTATATCATCGAGCGCGCGGAAAATCAGTCTTTCGGGATTTGCCCGGGTCATATCTACATCAAGGTCGTCCCTTAAATATTTTATCAGGTCATCCGTCCTCTTGATCTCGTTTTTGACTATGGTTTTTCTTTGACTGATATCCGTTATAACACTGGCTGTATCATCCAGGTGATCATTATATTTGTGGACCATCAGCAGCGAGAAAACTGAAAGCGCCAGAATAATACCGCTTCCGAGATACAACGGAAGACTTTTTTTAATGTAGTTGAAGTAATTCATTGCGTTTTGTAATTCATCTCTATTTTAAAGGTATTGTTTGCCAGATCAATCGACTTATTTGTAACTTCCAGGTGTTCTGTTTTTTTCAAAGTATCGATTATGTCTTTGAATGAAGCCTGAAGTAAAGAATATGTATCTGCATAACTCGTCCCGCTTACCTCTACAATTAAAGAACTACCGTCATTTACCCCGGCTTCAATCGAATTGAATTTCAGGTCCCTGATATTTATCCCGCCTAATGCAATTAAGAGTTTATAAATATCAGGGGACGGTCTGTTCATGAATTCCACTGCCGGTCTGTACTGCCTTATCCTGTCTTCTCTTGCAACGTATTCAGAAAATATGTTCTCAATATCCGCTATATTTTCAGCAGATGATGTCACCATCTGTTTTTTCCCGGAGGTATCTTTTGCTTCATTAAACATAAGGCCCATGCATAAGACAGCCATTATAATGAAAATCATGGAAGCATATGCAAAATAACTCTTTAGTGAATTAATGTTTTTGAATTCCCGGCCCAGGATATTTGACGGCCCTGGTGTGAAGAAGGACGCAATCGGCAGGATAAAATCATTATAAGTTTCCCGGCTGCAATGAATGTTATCGGACATTGTCAGATCCGCCAAAGGCGCGGAAGGCAGGGTAGTGATATCTGATGACCCGGATAAATTGCCCATAAGCAGGACCGATGAAGGATATATTCTGAGATTTTGAAAACAATAGGTTACGGTCATGTTTAGATTTTGAATGTCAAAATCAGTAAGCCCGTTCTCATCCGATTCATAATTTCTGATAAAGTTGACTGCCCCGTTTTTAGTTGAAAAAACTACCCGTTCATTCCCTGTGCTGAAGACCCCCATGAAGCCTTCTCCCTCTTCCCCCGGGCCAATTAATGATACAGCGGAGAAAACGGATGGATATAGCGCCTTGACTGTCTTGCCGTTATCATAGAATCTCACGGCAATGTTCTTAAGGTCAGTATTGCTTACAGCATAATAAAAGACCTCCAGCGCTTTTCTGTTTTCAACGGTCCGCTCCCCAAGCCGTCTATATATGAAGGCGAAGTCTTTTTCCCCTGAGGCCTTTCTTATTTTCGATTCAATGATCTTTCCCAGGTATTTTGCTTTTACTATAGGTACAGTAAATACGCCATGATGAGCGCCCTTGAATTCGCAGGTTACAATATACTCCTTTGCTTTATCTCCCTGGAGATAAGCATCGAAATTATCGTCTGGAATCGTTTCTGTTCTGTCAACCGAGAGAGTAGGTCCTTTTAAGGAAGCGTGGACGATTTTTACCTGATTTCCTTCAAAGCTGACAGCAATGGTCTTACCCAAGCAGGTTCTCCTAAACTGTGGCCGATGAGTTAGTTGAATCCAATTAATTCGATACTCATATATTCGGCTTTTCTTAAAGAAAACCTTATTGACTAATCAGATATTAAAAGGAAATGGTCCGGGGGGCGAGGGTTGCGGATGGGATAAAGGAAAGTTGCTGACTATATTTTCATTTCAGACCAGCCCTAACTGGATATCTCTCTCTTCAATATTGACGCGCTCTATCCTCACGATCACTTCCTGCCCGACGACAAAGGATTTCTTTCTGCGGCGGCCAACGAGTCTGTAATTCTTTTCATCGAACCTGTAATAATCATCTGCCATGGAGGAGACATGCAGAAAGCCTTCAACGAACATGTCCTTAAGCTGGATCTTCAGGCCATATGACGATATGTTCATTACAAGGCCAGTGTATTCATCCCCCACTTTGTCTTTCATGAACCAGGCCCTCATAGCGCTGACAATTTCTCTTTCGGCTTCACTGGCCGTGCGCTCTGTTCTGGAAGATTGAACGGCTATGTCCGGCAGGATTTTTTCAAGATACCCTCTTATATCATTTGAAAGATTATTTTTGCCCAGCGTGTCTTTAAGTATCCTGTGTACGACAAGGTCCGGGTACCTCCTGATTGGGGATGTGAAATGTGTGTAAGAGTCTGAGGCGAGGCCGAAGTGGCCGATGTTTTCAGTGGCGTATTTTGCCTGTTTAAGGGAGCGCAGTAGAAGTATGTTCAGCAGGGACTCCTCGGGGGTCCCCTTTACCTGGCTGAGTATTGAATGGAAGAGCTTAGTGCTGGACATCTTCATCTTCAGGCCAAAGGAACTGAAGATGGGTTTGAGTTCCTCAATCTTGGAAGTGTCGGGTTTTTCATGTACCCTGTAAAGAGACGGCACATCCAGACCTTCAAGGCGGGATGCTACGGCCTCATTGGCCGTTATCATGAATTCCTCAATGATCATGTGCGCCAGGTTGCGTTCCGCCCTGACAATAGATTCAGGCCGTCCCTGCAGGTCCAGCAGGATCTCAGGCTCAGGCAGATCAAAGTCGAGACTGCCCCGTCTTATCCTGTTTTCCCTCAGGACAGAGCACAGCTCTTCCATAATTTCAAAGCTCTCAATCAGGTAGCTATACCGCTCTCTTTCATCATGGTCATTGTCGACAAGGATTTTTTTGACGGAGGTATATGTCATCCTTTCATTACTGTTAATAATGCTCTGATAGAAATCCTTTTCTGTAATCTGTCCTTCTCTGTCAATATGCATTTCAACTGTAAAGGTCAGCCGGTCCTGCTTCGGCACAAGACTGCAGAGGTTGTTCGACAGCTTCTCCGGCAGCATGGGAATTACGCTGCCCGGGAAATACACGCTTGTCCCCCTGCGCCTTGCCTCAAGGTCGAGGGCCGAATCCCATGGCACATAATGACTGACGTCTGCTATATGCACATGCAGGATATATCCGTGGGCCGTCCTGCTGATTGATACCGCGTCATCAAAATCCTTGGCTGTCTCTCCGTCAATGGTCACAGTCAAAAAGTCACGGCAATCAACGCGTCCAGGGGTCCTCTTGTCTTGCAGGGCCGTGACTTCAGCAAGCACCGGACCGGGGAAACGCCGCGGCAGCGAATACTGCTCAATAATAAGTTCCGTCTCCAAGCTTGGTTCCGTGACATCGGGGAGAACTTTCAAGACCTTTCCCTCTGGCGGGCTTGATGCAGTCGGGAAGGCGGTTATCTCAACAGAGACAGTGTCCCCGATTTGAGCTTTCCCCATGTTTTCAGGAGCGACAGGAATATAAAAAGGTACATTTTTCCCTTTTGGTTTGACATAAATGATGTTCTTTTCGCGGCACAGCTCTCCGATAATATTCTTCTTGCCGCGTTCGAGTATTTTTATAATGCTGCCTTCCCGCTTTACCGAACTTTCCACCCTTGCTATAACGCGGTCTCCGGACATGGCCCCCATTGTCTTTCTGGGCGGGATGAAGATGTCCCTCTCCCCGGACTTTTCAGGGAGCACAAAACCATACCCGTCCCTGTGCGCCTCAAACTCACCTGTGATGAGATTCATTTTTTCAGCCAGGCCGTAGTTGCCGGTTTTGGTCATGAAGATGTCCCCGGAGTTAAGCAGGGAACGCATGATCCTCTTTAGTGTCCGCAGCTCGGTTTTATGGATATCGAGCGCTTTTGTAATATCTCGAAGGCTTAGAGGTTTAGAAGCCTTTGTCTTGAGAAAATGAAAGATGTATTCTCTGTCTATTGTGGATTTTGGAGACATAGGAGATTATAGCATGAGCAGATACTACTATTGCAGCAAATAACTATTTGCAATAAATAAAATTGCTGAGTTATATAAATAAAAATTCCAAACTTCAAGCAACAAATTCCAAATAAATTCCAATGGCCAAATATCAAAGCAAAGCCGCTTTGGATAGTGGTCCTTGGGATTTGAGATTTATTTGGTATTTGGTACTTGATTATTGGGGTTTAATAAGTTTAATACGAAGTATTATTTTTTGATACCCAATTAATTATCTCTTTGACCATGGCATCGACAGTGGCCTCTTCGGGCATGATGTGCACTGTCAACCCCGCCTTCTCCACGGCCTTTGCTGTGACAGGGCCTATTACGGCGATGGTGACGTCTTTTAAAAGACCGAGGGCGTCTTCCCCCATTATGTCCATGTAATTATTAAACGTCGCCGCGCTGGTGAATGTCGCTATGGAGATTTTCCCCTCTTTCAAAAACCGTTTGAGCCTTTTTCCATGCACTTCAGGTTTGACGGTTTTATAGGCAGTGAATACATCTATCTCACCGCCTAGTTCCCTGACCTTTTGTGGAAATATTTCCCTTGCTGTCTCTGCCCTGGGAAGAAGTATTTTTGTCCCCTGCAGGGCCGGTCCGCCGTTTGCCCCTGAGCTATTTTGCTGACTGAATGCCTCGATCAATCCCTCGGCATTAAACTTATCCGGGACGAGGTCAACCTTTATCCCGTGATGTTTTATTGCCGACGCGGTCTTGGTCCCGACTGCGCAGATTTTCACTCCCTTTAGTTCCCGGATGTCTTTGTCTTTATCCATTAATCTCTGAAAGAAGAATTTTACCCCGTTTGCGCTCGTAAATATCAGCCAGTTGTAGGAATCTATTTTTTCTATCGCCCGGTCCATTTCTGTCCAGTCATCAGGAGGCACAATCTCTATTGTGCGAAACTCGATTATCTCCGCGCCGAGGTCCGCCAGCGGCTCGAATCCTACAGCATGTTCCCTCGTTACAAGTATCCGCTGTCCGAACAGTGGTCTGTTCTCGTACCATTTCAGGGTTTCCCGCAGTTTGACGACTTCTCCAACTACCATGACGGCAGGCGGCTTGATTTCATTCTCTTTTACCAGTTCGGTAATATTCCTGAGGGTGCTGACAAGCGTGTTCTGGTCTGCCCTTGTGCCCCAGCGTATTACCGCAACAGGGGTGTCAGGGTTTCGGCCGTTTTCAATCAGTCTCTGGCAGACCATGGATATATTTTTGACTGTCATGAGGAACACGATTGTTCCGACCCCGGTCGCGAGCCTCGCCCAGTCAATAGAGCTCTCTTTCTTTGTAACATCCTCATAGCCGGGAACGACTGCAAACGATGATGAATAACATCTGTGCGTAAGAGGTATGCCTGCATACGCAGGGGCGGCAATGGCCGAACTTATTCCGGGGACCACTTCAAATTCTATGCCCTCCTTTGCCAGGACTTCCGCCTCTTCTCCTCCCCGGCCGAACACAAAGGGATCGCCGCCTTTAAGACGACAGATGGTCTTGCCTTCCTTTGCCTTTTCAACAAGGGTCTGGTTAATCATGTCCTGGGTCATGTCGTGTTTGCCGCCGCGCTTGCCCGCATAAATGAATTCAGCGTCGTGGCTTACATAGTTCAGCACCTGAGCATTGAGATGAAAATCGTACACCACAACATCGGCATTCTGGAGGCATTTCAGCCCCTTGACCGTAAATAGCCCGATATCACCGGGGCCTGCTCCGACTATGTATACTTTACCTTTCATTGATTACCATAATTTTGACGCAATAAGAAAAATGTCCCGACGTATCGGGATTGTGAAACCGGATGCGGAATGGACCAATCCTTTCTAAGGATGAGGCACGACATAAATAATACCATAATGTTTCGGCGTTAAGATAGAACGGGAACATGACGCAGGTTGCGTATATGGGAAGTGTCATGCTATCGCTTTATGAACACGGCCCGGACGTCTATTAATATAAGTATTGCCAAGCCCCCGGCTATAACAGACCCTGTCAGTCTTAAGACGGGACCAGATGTCAGTTCAGCAAAAGGAATATCAAATATCCCGGCAGGAAAAATAATATAAGACAATACTGCAAAAACAACGCCGATCATCATTACGACATGAACACATGATCTGTCGACATCCTCCATACCGCTATATATACTGTGTTTGTCTTTCTTATTCATACTGGTCATGAAAATAAGCCGGGGAGCGCTGCCACTAATACCTATTAACTATATCAAGTCAGGTTGAATAAAGAAATAGGCAGGCCTGATTGTCCTGCAGAGACAGGACGCGGGACAGTACTTGAAATGTCCGGCAGAGGAGAATATAGATGAAATTCTCTTTTCAGGTTATGTGTATTACTCCCCCGGACGGCCGCCAGGCACGGGTCTTCTTTATCGCCGGTGTGCGATAGCTTTCCACGATGTCCCCGATTTTTACTTTATTGAAATCGTTTATTTTTATACCGGCCTTCTGTCCCGAATGCGCACTCTGCACGGCATTTTTTTCTATATGAAGCGACTCTATGGTGCCGGTATAGATCGGCCCTGCTGCAGCGATAATTCGGAAGTCCCTGCCCACAGTCAGATGACCGGTCAGGACCTCGCAGCCTGTAATGATGCCTTTCCTGCAGCTTTTAAACAGGGCGATGACCCTTGCAGTGCCCAGTATTTCATCCTGCACTACGGGAGGCATAAAGCTTTCGGAAATACCTTTTATATCATCCGTCAATTTGTAAATCACGTCATAGAGGCGCGCTTCAACGACATGTTCTTTCAATTCCCTGTCTATGCCTGGCAATACCCCGACCTGAAACCCGGCTATCAGTCTGCTTCCTGTTTCAGCCATTAAGATATCAGACTCATTGATGTCGCCGATCCCGCTGTGAATAATATTTACGCCTGCTTCAGGCGGGACTAAATTTGATACTCCGGCAGACACAGCTTCCAGGCTCCCGGCAGAATCGCATTTAAGTACAAATTCTATTTTCGGTTTTGTGCCCTGCGCAGAAGACTCCGGTACAGTATTTTTATGGATGTTCAGCCATTCCCTGTTCCCTGAAGGTTTTCCGTGATGAGATATGTCGTTATGTTTGTGTGACATCCGGTTTTCTCTTTCATGAAAAAAAGACTCTATATAAGGAATGTTATCATGTTATTTCTGTAATCACAAAAAAGCCCGGACTCATGTCCGGGCTTTTTCAAAACAGGATGCGTTTAATAACATTCTGAATCGATCAAATCGTAATCTGCCAAGGCGCTAGAATTTGCTGTTTACCATCTCCCTGAGCTCTTTGCCGACCTTGAAATACGGGACCTTCTTTGGCGGCACATCCACCCCTGCGCCGGTCTTCGGGTTTCTGGCTTTCCTCGCATTTCTGTTGCGGAGCCTGAAATTGCCGAAGCCCCTGATCTCAACCTTTCCTCCCTTGGCAAGAGAGTCTTTAATGCTATCAAATATTGTCTCTAATATTACTTCCGTCTGCTTTTTTGAAAGTCCCTCCAGCTTCTCAGAGATTTTTTCAATTAGAACCGATTTTGTCATATATCTCCTCCTATTATGAAAATTATATATATTAAAGCCTAAATGTCAATGAAAAAAATAAGTTATGGGGTAAATAAATATTTCAATTGTATGCCGGAAAAAACATTGCCGATCAGATTGTCCGGCAGCTGCCCCTTAAGCAGACTGAAGATGCTGAATTCTTCCTTCTTGGTAACTACCCTGGGCTCCCCCTTGATACCTGTTAACTTGCCTGCCAGCATTATTGCGTCCTGAAGATTGCCCAGTTCATCCACCAGGCCTATGTCCTTTGCCATTTTTCCGGTGAATATGCGTCCGTCAGCTATGTCTTTTATGTCTTCGATTTTTATTCCCCGCCCTTCTGAAACAGCAGCGATGAACTGGTTGTGCACATCGTCGAGGACTGTCTGAAGGATCTGTTTCTCTTCAGGAGTCAAAGACCTGAAGACTGAGGCCATGTCCTTGTGCCTGCCGCTTTTTACTATCTGCGTTTCAACGCCTATCTTTTTCATGAGCCCTTCGATATTAGGCAGTTCCATAATTACGCCGATGGACCCGGTCAGTGTGCCGGCGTTGGCCACGATCTTGTCCGCAGGGGCGGATATATAATAGCCTCCTGAAGCTGCTACTGTGCCCATGGAAACAACAACTTTTTTGTTCTGCTTGGCCTTGATTATTTCTTCGTGGATTTCCTGCGAAGGTGCAACAGCGCCGCCGGGGCTGTCAACCCTGAGGACAATGGCTTTAACAGAAGCATCTTTGGAGTATTCCTTTAATTCTTCAATTACACTCGTGGAGTCAATTATTACACCGGTTACCTTGATAACTGCGACCTTTTCACCCAAAGGGATCTTGTGCGAAAAGGTCAGCATAAGACTGAGCAGCGCGATGACTGCAAATATAATCAGAAAAAAGATAAGGATCTTTTTCAATTGAGGTGTACCTCAATAACCGATTGTTTGTCTTCCGGCAGGCTGGATGCGCGTTGAAAAAAGCATAATGAATAATTCAGAGATAATTTGTCTTGATTTTTCAAACTTATATATTGCATAGTTCAATTTATTCTGTTTTACCCGATCATGGTCTTAAGGCTGAGGTCTATCTTCCTGTCAGCCGGTTTGACATTTACGATTCGCGTCCTTAATTCATCCCCTGGCTTAAAGAGATCTTCCAGTTTCGCGTCAGACTTTTTTTCAATCTCCGAGATGTGCAGCAATCCCTCCACACCGTCTTCAAGCTCTACAAAAAGTCCGAAGTCGGTAATGCTTACGACTTTCCCGGTAACTGAATCACCGAGGCTGTATTTGGCTGGAATGTTATCAAGCCAAGGATCAGTAGTCAGTTGCTTGAGACCAACGGATATCCTTTCTTTTTCAGGCTCGATATTCTGAATAATTACTTCTACCTCCTGGCCTTTCTTGAGCACATCGGAAGGGTGTTTTACACGCTTTACCCATGACATGTCCGAGACATGGAGCAGGGCATCTACCCCCTCATCAATTGATATAAAGGCCCCAAAATCCGCGAAGCTTTTTACCTTGCCGGTGATCCTCTGCCCGACGGTGTATTTGTCCTTTATAATTTCCCACGGGTTGGGTTTGAGCTGCCGTATGCTTAACGAAATCCGTTTGTCTTCTTTGTTGACTTTTAATATGACTGCCTCAACCCTGTCGCCGATGGAGAAGTACTTGGACGGTTTGATGGATTTCTCCAGCCAGTCTATTTCGCTGACATGTATCAGTCCCTCCACTCCCTCTTCGAGTTCGACAAATATGCCGTAATCAGTTATGGTTATTACTTTCCCGAAGACTTTTTGTCCCGGCGGATATTTCCCTTCGGCCGAGGCCCACGGGTCCGTCTTTTTCTGTTTAAAGCCAAGGGTCACTTTTTCATTTTCAGGATTGAATGTAAGGACGATTACTTCGATGGTATCTCCTACGCTGAACAATTCTCCCGGATGACTTATCCGTCCCCATGACATATCGGAGATATGAAGCAGCCCGTCAATGCCTCCAAGGTCAATAAAGGCGCCGTAATCTGTGAGGTTCTTGATCTTCCCTTTTATAAGAGAGCCTTCTTTAAGGCTGGTCAGTGTCTCTCCCCTGAGTTTATTCCGCTCTTCCTCAAGAAGGGCGCGCCTTGAGACGATAACGTTTGATCCTTTTTGGTTGAAATTCAGTATCTTGAATGTAAAGTTGTGCCCGATAAGCTGGTCCGTATTTTTTGGGGCCTTCAGGTCTATCTGTGATCCCGGCAGGAAGGCATTTACTCCGCTGATGCTGACGGTCATGCCTCCCTTGACCTTGCCTGTAATTTTCCCGTCCACAGGCTCGCCCTTTTGAAAGGCCGCTTCTATCATGTCCCATGACCTTACGCCCTGGGCCTTTTGTCTTGAAAGCTTGACAAAGCCGTCGGAGTCACTGAGTCTTTCGATAAAGACCTCGATCTCGTCTCCGGGGTGAAGGTTCTTCAGTTCATTATCAACAAGTTCACCCAGAGGTATGAAGCCCTCGCTTTTCGATCCGACATCGACGATAACGCCATCTGACTTTACCTGAATAATCCTTCCCTTAGTTATTGCGCCTGCCCTCAATCCCCTGAATGAGTCGGCATAAAATTTTTCAAAATCATTCATTTGAAGTTCCATGGTTGTAATTATATTACCTCCTGACAGAAATTTCTCTTATTTTATTCACAGCATCGTCTATTATCCACTGAGGAGTTGAAGCGCCGCCGGTTATTCCGACATTTTCAATTCCCTGAAACCATTCTTCCTTTATTTCATCAGCGGTTTCTACATGATATACTTTAGCACAAACGTCTTTAGATAGTTTTACAAGCTGGTTTGTATTGGAACTGTTCTTCCCGCCGACTATTACCATCAGCTCTACTTTTTTTGCCAGCTCCCGCGTTTCCTTTACTCTCTGAGCGGTAAAATCGCATATAGTATTATAAATTTTTACTTCCCTTACAGCGTTGATCACCTGTAAGACTATATTCCTGAATGTATCAAACGGCTGTGTTGTCTGTACTATTATGCCGACTTTATTTTTTAACGCAGGCAAATTATCAGGACTGTCCGCGACAACCGCATGGCCCCCCGCAAAACCAATCAGCCCCTGGACTTCAGGATGCTCTTTATCTCCAATGATCAGCACCTGGTATCCCTCATCATTAAGAATCTGCGCGAAATTTTGAGCTTTTTTCACAAAGGGACAGGTCGCGTCAATAACATTATACCCCATTTTGTTGGTTTCGGCATATACCTCAGGTGAAACACCGTGGGTCCTGATTATAATGGTTCTGATATCCGGGGAAGTCAGATCATCGACTGTCTTAACCCCCTTCTGCCTCAGCTCTTCCACTACCTGAGGGTTGTGGATCAGAGGGCCGTATGTGTACAGACCTTTATTGTCTTCTTTTGCAAGATTAAATGTTATATCAATAGCGCGTTTTACCCCGAAACAAAAGCCCGCCTTTTTGGCAATATTAATTTTCATAATTGTTCTGCATTTCTCTTATAGCTGCCATGACCCTGCTGCTGATCTCTTCATGTAACTCGTGACCGCTGTAATTTGTCCCCTCTGTAATGGAATTATAATATATGGGTTTTCCGATTAATAAAGTGACCCTGGCCCTTTTCAGCCATTTAGCATTGACAGGCAGCGCCTTGTCGCTTCCGACGATCAGGGCGGGAACGACCGGGGCCCTGCTGAGGCTGCCGATCATGCCGACGCCCCGCTTGGCTTCCATAAGTTCGCCCGATTCATTTCTCCTTCCTTCAGGGAATATGACAATAAGCTCACCGTTTTTCAGTCTTCTGACGGTTTCCTTTATAGTTGATGGCCGGGTCCTTTCCCTGTCAACCGGGAAGGCGGCGCCTTTTATGATCGAGCCGAGAACGGGAATATCAAAAAGACCTTTCCTTGCCATAAATGTGGCCCGCCGGGGAAGTAAAGAACCGACCAGCGGAGGGTCCAGGTAACTGATATGATTTGCGGCAACGAGCACCCCTCCTTCCAGCGGAATGTTTTCCTTCCCTTTAATCTCATAGCCCCCGTTGATACGCAATATTGTCCGGATAGTGACGGCAACGAGTTCATAAAGTATGTCTGTAACTTTGCTCATTTTAGAATATGCTGAGTTCCCTTTGTGAAATAGTTAAGTCTTAGATTTTGATCTTCTGCAAATTACTTCAAGTGCTCCAGTATCTTTACAACGACCTCTTCTATGCTTAAACGGGTTGAATCAATATATACCATGTCATCTGTTTTCATCAATGGCGCGTTTTCCCTTGAGGAGTCCCTTGTGTCCCGTTTTCTTATGTCTTCAATTGTTTTTTCAAGGGTTGCTTCGGGGTCTTTGACTCTAAGCTCCTCATATCTTCTCCTGGCCCTCTCTTCAATTCCTGCGTCAAGATAGAATTTGTTCTCTGCCTCGGGAAATATGGCTGTGCCCGTGTCCCTGCCTTCGATCACTACTTTTCCCTGAAGACCCATCTCCCGCTGCAGGGAAAAAAGGGCGGCCCTCACAGCCGGCTTAGCGGAAACCCGCGAACTGAGTTCCCCGATTTCAGCTGTCCGTATAGCTGAGCTCACGTCAATGCCGTCCACAAAAATCCTGTTGCCTTCAAAATTTATTTTGATGTCCTCCAGTATCTTCTTAAGGGCCTCCTCGTTATCAGGGTTGGTCTTCTCTTCTCTCACCTTCCAGGCCACTGCCCTGTAAAGAGCGCCAGTGTCGAGGTAGTTATATCCGAGTTTAATGGCCAGTAGTTTTGAAATGGTCCCCTTGCCTGAACCTGAAGGGCCGTCTATTGTGATTACGTTTTTCATGCTACCAGACTCCCAAGCATATCCATAAATCCGGGGAAGGAGGTACTCACACAGTCCGTATCATCAACGGTTGTTACACCTGCAGCAGTGAGCCCTGCAATAAGCATGGACATTGCGATCCGGTGGTCTCCGTAACTTATGGCTGCAGCTGGTTTGAGATCTTCGCGTCCTTCTATAATAAGACCGTCTTCAAGCTCTTCAATATTCACATCCATCTTCCGCAGCTCAGCGGCCATTGATGCTATCCGGTCGGATTCCTTTACCCTCAATTCCTTTGCCCCTGTTATCCTTGTCGTTCCCTCAGCCTTTGCAGCTGCAACACACAGAATCGGGAATTCATCAATGGCCCTGAGAATGAGATCACATCCTATGTCTATGCCTTTCAACTGAGAATATTTTACATAGAGATCAGCGACAGGTTCGCCGGAGACAATCCGTTCATTTTCGAGTTTTATATCTGCGCCCATCAGATCAAGGATATCTATCAGTCCGGACCTTGTGGGATTTATCCCGGTATTCTTAATTAATATTTCAGACTGCGGGACAAGAAGGCCTGCGACGATAAAAAATGCCGCAGACGAAAGGTCTCCAGGTACTGTTATTTCCATAGGTTTTAATGATGCTATGCCCTTAACACTTACTGCGAGGTCTTTTATATCTATTTCAACCCCGCATGACTTAAGCATCCGCTCTGTATGGTCTCTGGATTTGCCTGGCTCAATTACCATAGTAACGCCGTCGCAGTATAGTCCTGCAAGTATGATCGCCGATTTTACCTGCGCGCTTGCCACCGGGGATTTGTAGCTGATCGGTGTTAATTTGCCGCCCTTGATCCTGAGCGGGGGGTATCCATTTTCCGATTCAATGACAGCGCCCATTTCAGTAAGCGGGGTAATGACCCTTTTCATCGGCCTGCTCCTGAGTGATGAATCACCGGTCAGGGAAGTGGGGAAAAGCTGTCCTGCGAGAACGCCGCTGAGCAGTCTCATCGTAGTCCCCGAGTTGCCGCAATCAATAATGTTCTTTGGTTGAGTGAGGCCGTTTAATCCTTTGCCGCTGATTATTATTTCATTGTTCCGAGAGCTGAGAGCTGAGGGCTGAGGGCTTTCGTTTATTTCAATCCCCATCTGCTTAAATGCCTCAAGGGTTCTCAGCGGATCTTCCGCCCTGAGGAAATTCCGGACAATGCTCTGCCCCTCTGCAAGAGATGAAAACATAATCGCCCGGTGGGATATTGATTTGTCAGGGGGAGTGGTTATTTCCCCTCGCAGGGGGCCTTTATATTTTATGCTAATCCGGTTCAATGCCTTGTCTTGCCTTTTTGGCCCTTGTGAACTCTTTTTCAAGACCGTCCCAGTCTGATTCCTCAAAGAGGTTTATCATATGCGTGATAGAGGACGAGAATTTTCTGAGGGTCATCAGGATGTCTTCCCTGTTATAAGAACATATGTCCCGCCATAGTTCAGTGGGACTCAGTGCGATCCTTGTCATGTCCTTTAGCCCCTTGCCTCCGTGCTTAAGTATGCTTTCGTCCACATCGAGAATGGAATTGACCAGCGCATATGCAACCACATGAGGCAGGTGGCTGACTGCGGCAAAGACAAGGTCGTGCTCTTCAGGACTCATAATAACGGTCACAGCTCCCGTCTTCTTCCAGATATCTATTACCTTATCAAGGGCTTCTCTGTTTGTATTTTCTTCAGGGGTAATAATGCACTTTGCGTTCTTAAACAGGTCGGGTGTGGCGGCGTATATGCCTGAACATTCCTTCCCTGCAATCGGATGACCGCCGACAAAGCTGACGCCCTCAGGAATCAACGGTCTGATCTTCTTTAACACCCCTGCCTTTACACTTCCAACATCCGTAACAATAGCGCCTTTTTTGATATTGTCCCTTATGTTTTTTATAATCCCTTCAAAATGTCCTACCGGTGAGGCCAGTAAAATCAGGTCTGCGTTTGTTACTCCTTCAGCATGTGATGTTGAATACTCATCAACAATGCCCATCTCTTTTGCCTTTATCAGGTTGTCTTCGTTTCTACCCACGCCGGTTATGGTCCCGTTGAACCCCTGTTTTTTTAAGGCAAGGGCAAAAGAGCTGCCGATTAATCCGATCCCGATTATTGTTATTTTTTTGAAATTCACAATATAAGATATCTCAGAAAAAATTTATTCAGAAACCTTTAGAATTTAAGCAGGTATAATTATAAAGGATTGATCAAGAAAATTCTTAACCCAGGTTCCCCGGAACTTTTCTCAGGGCCTCTATGAGTCTTTTGTTCTCTCCCGGAAGCCCTACGGTAATGCGGATTGCACGCGGACCCATCGGCCGGACAATGACCCCTTCTTTCAGTAGATCATTGTATATTTGAAGGGCTGCATCATCTTTAAGGGGGACATATATAAAATTAGCTTCTGACGGTACGAAATGAATTTTCAGGGCCTTCAGTTCCCTGTAAAGGTATTTCATTCCCCGTTCATTTATTCTCTTTGATCTCTCAACATGAGCGTGATCATTCAGTGCCGCTGCTGCAGCCATCTGGGCCAGTGTATTTACATTAAAAGGCTGGCGCACCTTGTTCATCTCTGTGATTATTTCCGCCCGGGCGATTCCATAACCGATCCTGAGTCCTGCCAGGCCGTATATTTTAGAGAATGTCCTGAGCAGGAGTATATTCCTTCCCTGCCTGAAATACTCCATGCTGTCCGCATAGTCCGCAGACCTGACATATTCATAATATGCCTCATCAACTATGACCAGCACATCTTCAGGCACTTTTTTCATAAAGGAGTCCATTTCTTCCTTTGTATTTATGGTGGCTGTGGGATTGTTGGGATTTGCCGTGAAGATAATTTTTGTCTTGTCCGTTATCCGTAATGCCATTGCATCCAGGTCATGACGCCATTCCCTGAGAGGGACAACGACGCTCTTTCCATTTGCCGCCTGAACAACCATGGAATAAACTACAAATGAAGGCTGGGCCATTATTACCTCATCACCGGGGCTGAGAAATGTCCGCACGGCAAGCTCAATAATCTCATTAGACCCGTTGCCGAATATTAAGTCGCTGCCGTTTACATTCAACCTCTCAGACAATGCGCTTCGTAAATAAAAACAGCTCCCGTCAGGATACCTGTTCAGGCCGAATATGCCTTTACGGAGGGCCTTCATGGCAAGAGGAGAAGAGCCCACCGGGTTTTCATTGGACGCAAGTTTTGTTGACCCTGTAATGCCGAGTTCTCTTTCGAGCTCTTCTATCGGCTTTCCCGGGACGTATGGATTGATGCTTCTTATATGTTCGGGCGCTTGTATCATGAGATATACCGATTATTATTCTGCAGACGGATAGGACCCCAGTACTTTGAGGAACAGGCAATCTTTCTTAACTTCGTTAACTGCCTTTTTGACTCCTTTGTCTTCCATGTGGCCTTCCATATCCACAAAGAATATATATTCCCAGGCCTTTCTCCTCGATGGCCGTGACTCGACCTTGGTGAGGTTGATCTTGTGCCTGGCGAAGGACCTCAATATCGAATAAAGCGACCCGGGCTGGTCCTTTATGGAAAACATTATCGATGTCTTGTCTCTGCCTGTCTTTCCCGGCGAGTCCTTTGCAATGACAAGGAAGCGCGTGTAGTTGTTTTTATTATCCTCAATGCCTCTTTCAATGAATTGTAAATTGTATTCAGACGCGGCAAGCTCGCTTGCTACTGCTGCGGCAGACGTGTCTTTTGCAACGCGTTTGGCAGCCGCGGCAGTGCTGAGCTCTTCTATGACCGGAACACCGGGCAGGTTTTTGTTGAGCCAGCCCCTGCACTGGGCCTTGGCCTGGGCGTGAGAATAGATTTTTTTGATATCGGACATATTACCTGTTTTTGACAGGAGATTCTGTATTATCGGCATCATGATCTCAAAGGCGATATTGAGGTCCGAATCAATGAACATATCCAGCGTGTAATTGACCACGCCTTCAGTAGAGTTTTCGATAGGGACTACCCCGTAAACAGCCTTGTCCCTGCTCACAGCTTCGAATACTTCTTTTATCGTGCTTTCAGGCAGGTATGCAGTTGAAGAACCAAACTGTCTTCTCGCGGCAAGATTAGTAAATGTGGCCGAAGGCCCAAGGTAAGCGACCTTTAAAGGCTGCTGCAGGGCGAGAGATGCGGAAATGATCTCTTCATAGATTAATTTCAGGGGTTCGTTCGGGAACGGCCCCGGGTTATTCTCTCTTATCCTCCTGAGAATGGCCCGCTCTCTTTCAGGAGAGTGGATCTTCAGGTGCTTGTCCTGTTTCGTCTTTCCAACTTCCAGGACGATCTCTGTTCTCTTATTTAATAATTCGACAATCTTCAGGTCGATATCATCAATTTTTTCACGAAGCTTGTCCAGCTCGGACATCATTCACCGCCTGTTATTTAGCTAATTTGCAATTAAGAATGTTGCTGGTTAATTTAGCAATAAAACCTAATTTTTTCAAGGGACGTCGTTAAGAAATGGCTTGAACCGCTTGAGCCGTTTCAACTGCGTGAACGGTTGGAACGGCTCAAGCGGTTGAAACGGATCTGTCGGTTGTCCATGCTTTTTTCTTGCCTATTAGTCAGTTAAAGGGAGCATAACAATAGCCGGGGAATGTATAATAGACACATAAGTAACAAATTCAGCCAAATAATAATAGGCGGAGGTCAACCATGAAAGTAATCATAGAAATTGAAAATGATGAAGAGATCGAGAAGATCAAAAAGGCTTTCAAGGGGGAGGCTATTACTATCGTTAAACCTCACAAGAAAAAGAACAAGATACTGGAAGCTATCTTTAAGAAGTACAATGTGAAGCTCCCCCAAAACTATACTTTTGACAGAGAGGCTATACATGCCAGATAGGGCTTTTGTCGACACAAACATCCTAGTCTATTTCATCAGTAACGATAGGAAGAAAAAACTGCAGGCATGGGACATTATATTCGCCAGCGAGGAAGTCGTTATCAGTTCGCAGGTGATTAGTGAGTTTGTCAGTGTCTGTTTTTCAAAGAAACTGCTGAAGATTGACGAGGTAACATCTGTTACAAACCATTTTCTTGAGGCATTGAGTTTTGAACCGGTCAAAGAATCTACCATAAAAAAGGCCCTGCAGGTAAAGAAAAAACTTCTATACTCTTTCTGGGATAGTCTTATTGTCGCATCTGCTTTGGAGAATAACTGCTCAATTCTGTATTCGGAAGACATGCATGAAGGGCAGGTTATAGAAGGCAAGCTTACGATCATCAATCCTTTCAAGGCATAGTTAAAAATAGATTGGCTCCTCTGAATTCCTGAACTTTAAAACAGTACTGAAATGCTATAAGTGCAATAGTAAATCAGCTTGAACTGTTTGAGCCGTTTAAGCTGTTGAAACAGACCTGTCGGTTATCCATACTTTTTTCTATCCAGACTTTTTTCTGTCCCGCCAAAATGATAATGTCCTAAATAACCAAAGTAGAAATGTCCTATAGAGGTATGATGTTCTCTTACGCAGGGAGGAGATCATGCCGGAAAGAGACATTATCAGAATGAGTATAATGGACTGGTTTAAGTTTGGAAGTTTTCGCCACCTCTGATAGTTCTTGCAATACCTCCTTGGTGGGTATATAATACCAACCATGAATGCCGAAAAAATACTTCACACAAAAGAGATTAAGGGTGATGAAATTGTGGAAATTAAAATATGGAGGGTCCCAAAATCAGAGGACAAACCACAAGGTGTGAAATATTCTATCGCATACATCAGGAGCGGGAAAAGACTTGTCGGTTACGACAATTCAGAAGGCAAAGGAGACCACAGACACTATAGAGACAAAGAGGAGCAATATTCATTTAACAGCGTATGGGATTTATTGAACGATTTTAAAAAAGATATCAATAAAGTACGGGGAGGTGATTGGGATGAAGGTTAAGAAAGTAAAGATAGAGATAAAGAGTCTTAATGACGCCTTGCAGGAAGCCGGAGAGGTCTTCGAAAAAGTTTCGGGAGGCGGACAGGTTTCCGAAAAGAAGGCCATCTATTTTAGCAATCTCAAAGAGATAAGAAAGGTCCTTACAGAAAAACGTTTGGAGCTTTTAAAGACAGTCAAGGACAAGAAGCCAGCCTCTGTTTACGAACTCGCCAAGATAGTAAACAGGGACATCAAGAATGTCCTTCAGGACCTGTCATACCTTCAGGAACTCGGTCTTGTCGAAATATCAGAAACAAAGGACAGGAAGGTCCCGCGAGTGACATATGACAGGATTGACTTTGAAGTGACGATTTAAATTATTAGCAGACCGGGGCGGGAGAGGTCGCGGGCAAGAATGTCCGGGAGGCTGGTGTCCAGGTCTACATTCTTCAGGAAAAATCTGAATTCTGGAGACCTGACACTATCTTGGTATTTTTCTTGCCTAATGGGTAGTTGATGGAATATACTTTTTCCGTGGACAAGGCTCGCATAACAAAACAGTGTTGTTAAACAGCACGATAGGAGATAGATGAGCCCAAGAAAAATTAAATATCATCCTGATGTTGATCTAAACAAAGACAGTCTGATTACATGGCAAGCTTACATTGATCAAATAAAACAATTGCAGAAAAATAATAATCAGTTGTCAGAGAACATTAAGCATATCGTAGAAAAGTTGCAAGACACACTTTGTCCTTCAGCGGAGTTCAAGAAAGCGTTAGGAGAATTGCAAAGGTCTCTCAAGCCGTCTGAGGAATATAAACATACTGTAGAAAAGCTTCAAGAAACACTTCGTCCTTCAGCGGAGTTCAAGAAAGCGTTAGAAGAATTGCAAAGGTCTCTCAAGCCGTCTGAGGAATATAAACATACTGTAGAAAAGCTTCAAGAGACACTTCGTCCTTCACAGGAGCACAAGAAAGCTATCGAAGAATTGCAAAGGTCTCTTAAGCAGACTGAAGAATATAGAAATAATTTAGTACATGCTATGAATCTCTGGAACATGTTCAAGCGTCATGACTAAGACAAACTATAATGATCAAGTATTTATAAATTGCCCATTTGGTGACGAATTTCAAGATATGTTTCATGCATTCTGTTTTGCAGTTATAGATTGTGGATTTATACCAAGGTGTTCATTAGAAATTGATGATGCGACACAATCCAGATTAAATGCAATTATTTATTTAATCGAGCAATGTCGTTATGGAATACACGATATTTCGAGAGTCGAGCTTGATGAACATTTAAAACTACCAAGGTTTAATATGCCTTTTGAACTTGGCATATTCTATAGTGCTAAAGTTTTTGGTAAAAAATACCAAAGGATGAAAAATTGCATTATTTTAGAAAAAGATAGATATAGATACCAAAAATTTATTTCAGATATTTCTGGTGTAGATGTTACACCTCATGGAAATTCTGTAAAAAAAAGCATCATCGCTATTCGAAACTGGCTTATTACATCTTCAAAGCGTACTACTATTCCACATGGGATAGAAACATATAAAAAATATTTAAAATTCCGTCGAAATATAAAGAGGATTTGCAAAAACAAGGGCGTC
Source organism: Thermodesulfovibrionia bacterium (assembly GCA_020053105.1). Lineage (GTDB taxonomy): Bacteria > Nitrospirota > Thermodesulfovibrionia > UBA6902 > UBA6902 > UBA6902. Next base: position 3,981 of record JAGVNU010000094.1, on the reverse strand, counting down.
GATTTCAAAACTATGCCTTTTGTAGAATTAACTCGAAATATGACGGATTGGCTAAAAGTTAATCAGAAACAACCTGAGCCGTTATTTTAGTTGGCTCACGAGAGACAAACGGGTCAAGTCTTTTTTCTTGTAACGGAGGAAAATGGGGACACATCCCATATTTAGAAAAGAACTAGAAATACGGGATGTGTCCCTGATTATTCATCCACATCGCATTTGGAGTGGCTAAGAATAAAGAAATATTGACTTAACCTGGCCGCGAGAAGTTCGGTGACACTATGCGGGAAGGACTTGGCGTAGCATGAGTTGGCAGAGTACACATAATGACGACGCAATTGTAAAATGACAAATAAAACTTAAAGGCAATGCGATGAAAATTCAATCTATAGAAATTAATGATTACCAGCCAATTAAACATTTAAAACTTGAAAATCTCGGTAACACAATTATTATTGCAGGTGCAAATGGTTCTGGTAAAACAAGACTGAAGCAAGCTATAGTTCAGACATTACAAGGTACTTCAGTAATGGACATGACTCTAGTTGCAACAAGAAAAGATGAAGAGGACGCAAAATATTTTAATGGAAAAATTCTTGAAGTAAAGAAGGGCATTCAAAATGCTGTTTTAAATAATTACATTAATACTAGAAAGTATGGTTCAGGACGCTTTGTTGGTTCTCTTGTTCAAATAGATTCTAACCGAAATATTGAGACGTTAAAATACAATCCGGTTAATTGGTTTGGTGGCGACCCTGATGATACAGAGACCCAAACCAATTTTTACTTCCGCCCTTTTTCAAATCGTTGGTCTGATTTCATGACCTATATACATCAGAAATCTGCCGCAAGAGACAAAAAAATATCAGATGAAGTAAAGAAAAATCCATTAAAAAATGGAGACCAAATCCTTGCAGAATTTCCTGACCCATTGGAAAAATATCAACAAATCTTTAGAGAGTTATTGCCAGGGAAAGAATTACAAAATATAACCCCCGAAGCTCCAAAAGATTTTGTATACAGGGATAATCTTGGAAATACTCTGCCTTTTAAATCATTAAGTTCAGGGGAACAGGAAGTTGTAAAAGTTGTATTTGATGTAGTAAGAAAAGAAATACGACATTCTGTAATTATCGTTGATGAACCAGAATTACATTTACATCCAACTCTAACCTTTAAACTCATTGAGACATTAAAGACAATTGGCGACCATACCAACCAGTTTATTTTCCTAACTCATTCTGCTGACTTAATATCTACATATTACTCTACAGGCGATGTGTATTTCATTGACGCTATTCAGACAGGCACTAATCAAGCACATAAGTTAAGTGAGCTACGGCGTAGCCACAACGAAGTAGTTCAATTAATTGGACAAAACCTTGGACTATTTGCGGTAGGCAAAAAGCTCATTTTTGTGGAAGGTGAAAATTCAAGTATTGACCGTTTGACATATCATGCAATTGCCCAAAAGGTTATGCCTGATGCAAAAGTTATTTCTGTTGGTTCAGTTGCAAATATCATTACTCTTAATACGATTGAAGAACAGATTAGAAATTCCATTTTTGGCATTGACATCTTTATGATTCGTGACAGAGATGGCTTGGACGACACACAAATAGAAGAAATCGAAAAAAATGGACGGGTTCGTTGTCTTAAAAGACGACACATTGAAAATTATTTTTTGGATTCCGACATCCTTTTCAAAGTTTCAGAAAAATTATACTTGACTACGGTGCACCCTGCCTTGACAAGAGAAACTATTGAGCTCGAAATCAAAAAAATTGCCGAAGGCACGCTACACTTTAACCTCCTAAAAAACACAAAAGGGTATCTTGCTCTAAATCATTTTTTCAGAATTCCGACTGTAAAGGCCATTGATACAAAAAGTATCGCTGACATCAAAAGAGAAATAGTGAGCGAGGTTAATAATTCGCTTGGTATTTTATCAACTGGATTAGACGAATCAACATTTACGGCTTGGTTAGACAAAGAAGAATTACGGCTCAAGGAAGTATTAAAAACAGACGATTGGAAAAATGATTTTCAGGGCAAAATTATATTTTCAAAACTGTGTTCGAACCTATTGAAAGAAGACCCATTAAGAGTTAGGCAAGCTTATGTTGACATTGCTTTATCTGATAATCCAACGTTATTTAATGACATAATTAATATTCTAAAAGCGTTTTGAATAATAATGTACACTCGTAACAACGGTGACAGACAAAGAAGTACAGAAAATACAGGGATGGTGTTTTACATTGGACAAGGATAACTACCCTAACCAGTAGGGAATGTAGGGACACATCCCATATTTAGAAAAAAACACTAGAAATACGGGATGTGTCCCTGATTATTTTAATTCATATATCAATCGATTATTGAGGTAATTTGTGTAAGAAGGAACGGGGGCAAAGCTTCATTTTACATTATGGGTAATTTATTAAATGTATAATGAAGCTTTGACCCCAATTATCTTTCACACAAGCGGTTGAAACGACTGAAACGGTTCTGTCAGTTATCCATACTTTTTTCTTGCCTAATAGGGATTTGATGGAATATACTTTTTCCGTGGACAAGGCTCATTGTAATGCGGATATTCCTGGAATTTTGGTAAGGTTGTTTTTCATGAGAAATGTTTACGAGTACAAAAAGCAGTAAAAAACGAATTGCGCTATATCCTGATATTACGGGGCAAAAGCGAAGGTCATTTTTTTGAGTTTTATTGTTTTATAAATAGTTGTGGTTTTTGAAGGATGACTTTGTATATTGAAAAGCCGGGAATAACGAATTTCGTCTACTAAGATGTTATGTTTAAGAAATAATATGGCATTCAGTGAATTTGAAAGCATAAGATTTGGAAAAATCGTAAAGGCATATTGTGATAATAAATATCCTGCTCATATCAGAAATGAATTGTACCTTGATTATGAAATAAAGGATCAAGGCATTATTTTATTTACTGTCAGACCAAGATGGAATAATCCATCGGAAACTATGAAGGGCATGATAGCAAAAGCGACATATGTGAAAAGCACAAAAGCATGGAAACTTTATTGGCAAAGAGCAGATATGAAGTGGCATGGATATAAGCCTAAGCCAGAAGTTGATTCTGTAGAGGAATTTATAGAGGTTGTTGAAGCAGATGAGCATGGTTGTTTTTACGGATAAATAACCATTGCGTGCACTGAACGAGTGCCACAGGACGCTTTTTGAGCTTGCATTGTTTTGCAAGAAGGAACGGGGTCAAAGCTTCATTTTACATTATGGGTAATTTATTAAATGTATAATGAAGCTTTGACCCCAATGATCTTTCACACCAATAAGGAGATTTTTCGAAATGGACATCCCACGGATATTCAACATCACTGAGAGTGCTCACCGCATCCACAACCCGATCACACCCGAAAAGCTCGCTACTCTCGGCGCGGCGCTGCGTCTGGAATCGGGGGACCGAGTGCTCGACCTCGGCAGCGGTTCGGGGGAGATGCTGTGCACTTGGGCACGCGATCACGGCGTCATCGGCATTGGCATCGACATGAGCCAGTTGTTCACCGAGCAAGCGAAACTCCGTGCTGAAGAACTCGGCGTCGCCCATCAAGTCAAGTTCATCCATGGTGATGCTGCCGGCTATGTCTCTGACGAGAAGGCCAGTGTGGCAGCCTGTGTCGGTGCCACTTGGATCGCCGGGGGAGTCGTCGGCACTATCGAACTTCTGGCGCGGAGCCTGCGCACCGGAGGGATCATCCTCATCGGCGAACCCTACTGGCGGCAGTTACCGCCGACGGAAAATGTTGCCAAGGGCTGTCTTGCCAACTCAATCTCAGACTTTCTCATGCTTCCAGAACTTCTCGCGTCTTTCGGCCACCTTGGCTACGACGTCGTTGAAATGGTTCTGGCTGACCAAGACGGCTGGGACAGATACGAGGCGGCCAAATGGCTCACCATGCGCCGATGGCTTGAAGCCAATCCCGACGACGAGTT
>JAGVNU010000051.1 GCA_020053105.1 Thermodesulfovibrionia bacterium | reverse complement strand
TGAAGGTGACAAGGACAAACTGGATTCCTTTCTTCACAGGATCGTCAGAGAGCGACCGGGCCTTTCAAAAATATACACCCTCCAGCATGCATACCTTGAAGATGCAGGGTTCAATAATTTCGAGATTAGAGAGAGTGAGGACAAGGGAGAAAAACGGGCTTTCATCCTCCCCGATATCGCTGTTTGTGACGAATGCGTTAATGATATAACGACCCCAAAAAACCGCAGATTTCTCTATCCCTTTACAAACTGTACAAACTGCGGCCCCCGCTATACGATCATAAATTCCCTCCCCTATGACAGAAGAAATACTTCGATGAGGGACTTTCAGATGTGCCCTGAATGTGAACGGGAATTCAACCTTGTCTCTGACAGGAGGTTCCACGCCCAGCCGAATGCCTGTCCTGTATGCGGGCCCTGGATCGGGCTGTATGACAGCGCCGGTAATTTAATATGTGAGCGGGAAGACGCTCTGGAAAAAGTGGTAAACCTTGTCCGCAAAGGAAACATTATTGCCGTAAAAGGTGTCGGCGGGTACCATCTTGTATGTGACGCAACCAGTGAGGAGGCTGTGGTCAGGCTTAGAGAGCGCAAGCACAGAGAAGAAAAACCTATGGCCGTCATGTTCCCTGATATGAAGTCGGTTAAAGCGGAAGTACATGTCAATTCACATGAAGAACGGGCCATTGATTCAATTGAAAAACCGGTTGTAATAGTAAGAAAGAAAGAGACCTCGACTATCGCGACTTCTGTTTCTCCGGACAACAATACGGTCGGCGTCTTCCTGCCTTATACTCCCCTTCATCATATAATCTTGCGCAAACTTAAAAAACCTGTGGTGGCAACAAGCGCCAACATCACGGACGAGCCCATAGTCAAAGATGAAAAAGACGCCTTCGCAAGGCTTTCCGGCATAGCCGATTACCTTCTTGCACATAACAGGGACATAGTCAGAAGATGTGATGATTCGGTTGTCAGGATATCGGCTGAAAGACAGGTGCCACTGAGACGTTCAAGGGGCTTTGTTCCATCGCCTTTGATAGTCCCGTTTAAATTCAGAAGGCCTGTCCTGGCACTCGGCGCAAACATGAACAGCACGATTGCGCTCGGAATTGATAACAGGGTGTTTGTGTCCCAGCATATCGGGGACCTTGATACCCCGCTCGCAGTGGAATTTTATGAAGAGACTGTCAGTGATTATCTCAGACTGTTTGATATAGTCCCGGAGGTTGTAGTCGCGGACATGCATCCGGGTTATTTCAGTACGAAGTTCGGCGAAAAGCGCTATGGCGACAGGCTTGTAAAGGTCCAGCACCACTATGCGCATATTTTATCATGCATGATTGAAAACGATATACCTGAAGACGCGGCGGTAATAGGCTTTGCGTTTGACGGGACCGGATACGGGCCGGACAAGACCATATGGGGAGGAGAGGTATTAACAGCCTCTTACAGGAGGTTTGAAAGGGCCTTTCACCTGCGGCCTTACAAACTCCCCGGCGCTGACATGGCTGTAAAGGAACCCAGAAGGACGGCCCTGTCACTTTTATATGAAACCTTTGGCGAGAGGGCGGAAAAAATTGATCTTGTCCCGTTTAAGCAGGAGGAAATATCTTTTCTTATGAATATGCTCAGAAAAAACATTAACTCACCTGTTACTACAAGCATGGGGCGGCTTTTTGACGGAGTGGCCTCACTCATCGGTTTAAGGCAAAAGGTCTCATACCACTCGCAGGCCGCAGTTGAACTGGAACAGATGGCTGTCAGATCAGATGAAGAAGCGTCATACCCCTTCGGCATTGAAGGCGGTATCCTTGATCAAAGACCCATGATCGAAATGATAGTAAATGATCTGGAAGCAGGCGCAGCAAAAGAGATAATCGCGCGAAAGTTCCATAACACAATCGTGAAGCTCATCATTTTGACCGCTGAATCATTGAAGAAAGATACAGGCACATCATATGTCGCACTGTCAGGCGGGGTCTTTCAGAATTCCATTCTACTTGAAAACGCATTTTACGGACTTAAAGAGAGAGGCTTTACGCCGCTCATTCACCAGCTCGTCCCACCCAATGATGGAGGGATATCTCTCGGCCAGGCTGTTTACGGCAATTCAGACAATATAGCGCAAAACGTATAATGCCGGAATTATCAGTAAATTATATCGAGTGAATAATAACGCGGAAACCAATAACGATACTCCCCGGTGGAACAGGGTCTCCTGGTTATGGGCGTTTCTGTGTGCTGCCGGGATATTCTCCACAGTGCCGATGGCACGGCAAGTTCAAAAATATGTTCGTGATACAATCGGCATGGAATATTTCACATACATGGTCCTTTCTATCGTTTTATTGCTATTTGCAGTCCTCCTCTATTTTTTCATTTTCAGGTTAAATATCAAATTGAAATCTCAATATGCATGGCTCATTATGTCCTCCGGAGCATATATATACACCACACTTCAGCTCAGGAGATATCCGGAAGAAGCCGTTCATCTGCTTGAGTTCGGACTTCTTTCGTATTTCCTGTTCAGGGCGTTCAGTCATCGAATCCGTGACTGGACAGTATACATTACTACTTCACTGTGTGTGCTGTTCATCGGAATGATTGACGAATTCATCCAGTGGGTGATACCGGGGAGAATATGGGACTACAGAGATATAGGGATCAACGCGCTTGCAGGCGTTTATTTTGTCCTGGCGGTCGGCAAAGGGATCAAACCGGAAATTATCTGTAAGCCTGTAAAAAGGACCTCTGTAAAAATACTCGTTGGAATTACGACCATCATCCTGCTCTTCCTGGGACTATGCCTGTCAAATACGCCGGACTCGGTAAACCGCTACACAGAATTATTTCACGGCTTATCCTGGCTAAGACTTGAAGAACCTATGACTAAATACGGGTTCGGATCTAAAGGTCCCGAAATCGGGCCTTTCTATTCCCATATGACGTTAGATAAATTAAGGGACATCAACACAAATAAGGCAGGCAATTTTTTTACGTTATTCAGTCTCAAAACTGCCTGGTCAATTATTATTGCCTTAATAGGGTCAGTGTGGGCCGCTGGTGAATTCTGGAAGAGGAGACTCGACGTCATACCGTAATCAGACGCCTCACAATTCTACATCGATAACCGTTTCTTTTTCCATCTCTTCTTCCTTTCTCAGTATCCTGACCTTGACGATATCGCCGGTCTTTTTATAGAGGAGATAGATCCTGATATCATCGACGCTCTTTACTTCAACATCATCAACAAAAAGAATGACATCTTCAGCCTTGAGCCCCGCCTTTTCAGACACGCTTTTTTCAGGGAACCCTGAGACTGTGACCCTGCCTTCTTCTGCTTTCAGAAAGACCATGAGCTTCGGTGTAGTAACGCCTTCAACGGTCTTGGGGAAAACCACATAGTCGGCAATGCCCTGCTCGACTTCCTCATCTATCAGGACGATTGCGTAGTCCTGCCCGTTTCTCCGGAAGGTCCTTTTCGGGATACCCGATCCGTACCTCAGATGTCCCTGCCCGGCAAGGACGACTATTTTGCGGTCCGGATTATTTTTCATAAATTCATCCACTGAATGCGACATGGTCTCATCCCACAGGATCTGTGCCTGATAAAAAAACTCAAAGTTCTTTTCTCCGGCGTTATTATGCATGCTGAATATCTCTTTCAGGCGTTCACGGTACTCCATGTCGGAGAAGTCCAGGTCCGGAGGTATCTCTTTTTTCTCTTCTTCTGAAAGTGAATCTATACCGCCGTGAGACACCTTTCCTGTTATTTCTTTTTGAAGGTTCAGCGCTATCACGGGAATTTTCTCAGCCTTTGCAAAATCAAGGATCGGCTTGTACAGGGGATAATCAAAGCCCCACCGATTAAAGTACTCCGTCTGTTTGAGGAATTCCGCCTCTCCGGTTTCACCGGAAATAAAACTGTCGAGAGATTTCTGGAAGGGCCTCTGGAACATTTCCATTCCGATGGCGATCTGATGATTCTTTTTATATATGCCTGTAATGACGTCAAGCTGTACCGCGTGGTGCGCGAACACGTCATGCACCTCTCCGACGTAGATTATCCTCCTGCCTTCAACGCCCTTTATTACATCCGACAATGTCTTTATGGAAGACACCTCAATGGCGGCTGCCTCGCGCTCCATTTCCATCACAATCCCCCTTTCAGTCTCCTGTATTTCCTTGCCTGTGTTTATGCCTTTGCTGAATGACAGTCTGCTGTATTTACCATAATGAGTGACCTTTCTGAAGGCCGCGTCAACTTCTTCCTTTGATCTTCCGTGAAAAACAGCGATGACCTTTGCCGGGTTCCACGGATTGTCTTTGACATTTAAATAAAAACCGGCGTCATCAGAAGCAAGCGGCCCGCACAACCTCAGCGCCAGCGGATTAGCGGCCCCGAATATTATAATGGAGTTTGCTTCGATATCAGAGACCGTAATTTCCTTTACGGCCTTTGAAACAGCCCCTTTGCCCTGAAAATCGGTTATTATGCCTTCATATATTTCCTTCCCTTCTTCAGGGAGGGCAATGATTATTTTATCGTCTCCGAGGAGCCTGGCTATAACAGGAGGATACTCGTCCCTGCTGATGGACCTCGCAGCATCATAATTTTCATCCAGGACAATCTTCAGTGGCCTGTCCTGCAAGGTAAGATCAATACTGCTCTCTTTCCCGTCAATATTAACTGTCTCTGTCTGCACCCTGTCTTTGAAGTGTAAGGTCACGGGCAATTTGAGTTTAAATATATTTTCGCCCTGATCGACATGGAAGTGCAGCGCGTAATTTGTCCCCGCCTGTTTTATTTCAACTCCGTGCAGTGTCAGCCCGGGCAGACCTGCCCTCTCGGTCCACTGCGTGAAAAACCATCCCAGGTCCTGTCCGTACTTGCCCTCAAAAGATGTCCTGATATCATTCCACGAAGCCCTTCTGAAGCGATGGCCTCCGATAACGTCCTTTAAGGATTTATAAAAGACCTCGTCGCCCACAAGGTTTTTCAGCATATGAAAGAACATCGCCGCCTTGCCGTATCCCACGGCCCGAGACGAGCGGTCAACCCTGCCGGTGAAGGCCTTCAGCGGCATATCATTACCGGCATTAACATAGCTCCTGTAATCAATGAGTATCTGCTTTCTGTACTGCCGGCCCTCCCCTTTCTGCTCCCTGTACAGATGGTCTGCAAGGTATGTGGTCAGTCCCTCGGCCCAGTTGCCGCTTTCGTAATCTATATAAACAGAATTTCCAAACCACTGATGCAGTATCTCGTGTCCCAGCGATGTTTCAGTAATAAAGGGAAGCTTGACTACTGAACTTCCCAGCAGGGTATAAGTGGGCATCGAATATCCTGTAGGCAGAAAGTTCTCCACAATTGAAAAGCTTCTGAAAGGGAACATGCCGACAAGGTCCTCATACATCCTCAGATACTTTTTGGTAAATTCAATATAGGTCTTTGCCAGCTCCGCATTCTCAGGAAGAAAGTACGCGTATAATTCAATGTCCCTGAACCGGTCCCTGACGATCGTGTAGCGGCTGGATGCAACGAGATTGATCCCGTCCACTCTGTAGGGAAAGCGGAAATGATGTTCCACCTTCCCATCCTTCATTTCCTTTATTATCTCTTCTGCTTCAGATATTGCCGTATACCCGGAAGGGAACGTGGCCCTGAGGTCGTAATAGCTCAGACCTTCATAAGCCGGATACCATATATTTGTAAGTGAAACTCCTCTCTCATCTATAATGTTATCAACTCGGGGATCTTCGACGCCGTGTGATTCACCCTGCTCTTTAAAAATCCCTGTATACCTGACAGTTATCTCCCCATCGACCTTGGGCACGATCTTAACTGCTCCTTCCGCCGCGGTATAATCAATAGCGTCTCCATTCAGCTTAATTTCATCAACTGTGAGAGCGCCGGTCATGAGCACGACCTCTTCTCCCGCAGATGCGTCCATTCTGGATATGCCGCTGATCCTGGACCGCTCAATGCTGATATCGACGTCAAGGCTGATCTTGTTCACGGCAAAGGCGCGTGGAACAGAAAATAACATGAGCATCACAATGAACACAGGCATGACTTTTATTGATTTATATAGAATCATTTTGTTAATTTATGCCTCCCTTTGAGAAGACAGGTTTAAATCTCTTTGCAGCAGATTACCTTATATTAATTCATAATTATACAGTTTTTTCCTTCCGAAAAGTAATTGAAGAATAATTGCCTGCCGTGTTATCGTATTACGAAATTATTTGTTATTTCCTGGAGGTCTGACCGTAGTGGAAAATAAAGTTTTCTTTTCTTATCTTGGAAATACGGAAAAAAGGATAAGTGAATTTTTCGAGAAATATGAAGCCCAGCAATATTTCAAACCAACTGATATATATGATAGCGTTTTCAGCTATATAAGGAGACCTGCCAAGCGTTTAAGACCCTCGGTATTGCTGATGGCAGCTGGCAGTCTTGGCGGTGATGACAGAGAGAAATTGGCAATTCCGGCAGCTGCCGGCGTTGAATTATTTCACACCTGGACATTAGTTCATGATGATCTGATAGATAATGATAATCTTCGCAGGGGTGAACCTACAGTTCATAAAGCAATGTCGGAAAGGTCCAAAAAAAGTTTGGGGGTCAGTGATGGCGTGGCAAAAGAATATGGACGTGACATTGCGGTCCTGGCCGGTGATATCCAGCATGGATGGTCAATTGCTGCTTTTGTGGATTGTGCTCTTCACATGTCTGTAGATCCGATGCTGATTCTAAAACTTATTAAACATCTTCAGTCTTATGTAATAGGGAACCTTATTTGCGGTGAAGTTCTTGATGTGCAGTATGGCATGGCGAAGGGGATGGACATATTTGATATTGATGAAGAAAAAATAATTAATATGTTATGGCTTAAGACTGGAGTCTTATATGAATTTGCCGGTTTAGCAGGCGCTCTTATCGGCAAAAATTCCACCGACTTCGAAGATGAGCAGGTGCTGGCCATAAAAAATTTCGCCGGCAGCTGTGGCACTGCCTTTCAACTTCAGGATGATATACTTGGGATATTAGGAGATGAGAAGTCAATTGGTAAACCGGTGGGGTCTGATATCAGAGAAGGAAAGAAAACAGTAATCGTTTATGAATCAATAAAGAATGCGAGCGCCTCCGAGAAGAACAAAATCTTGTCTGTTTTAGGGAATAAAGAGGCATCACCAAATGAGGTCTCTGAAGTTACGGTGTTATTTCAGGAATTAGGCGGGACAGAAAGGACTGGAAAATTGGCAAAACAATATCTTGAGAAAGCGCTTCCGCACCTTGACGTCATTTCCGATTCCAAGTATAAAAATTTATTAGTGCTATGGGCTGATTTTATGATAAACAGAAAATTTTAAATCGTGTTTAGTATTTAAGGTCTGGGCCAATCTTCATAAATATAAATCTCTATCAGATTTATTTCCACAAAGGAAAATGTTCTTGTGACACTCAGCAATCTCCTATCCGAAAGTGCACGGCAGAACGCCAATAAAACTTTTATAAAGTTTGAAGGAAAAAAGCTGTCCTATTCTGAGGCTGACCGTCTTGTAGGCCTTTGCGCCGGCGGTCTCAGGGCCATCGGGTTAGAGGCCCGGGGACGCGCCGCAATCCTGATGGAGAACTGTCCTGAATATATAATTTCCTATTTTGCGGTACTCAGGGCCGGAGGGATCATAGTCCCTGTTAATACGTTTCTGACACCAGATGAAGTTTCTTATATTCTCAGGGACTCGTGCAGCAAAATCCTCATCTACAGTGAGGGGTTTTCATCTCATACTGAAAAGATAAAAGGTTCTGTGCCGGGGCTGACGGCATTAAAGTTTGGTGAGATTCCCACGGCAGAGACCGGGCCATCCGGCGTCTCTGACAGCGATGTTGCAGTGCTGCTTTATACATCAGGCACTACGGGTTTCCCAAAAGGCGCTATGCTCACTCACACCAACCTTGTCTCTAATGCGGAGGCATCTGTAAAGGCATTGCAGGTATCTCAGAGGGACAGGTTCCTGCTGTTTCTGCCTTTATTTCATTCATTTGCCTTCACCGCCTGCGTTCTCGTCCCTGTATATTCCGGCGCCGGCATTGTCCTTCTTAAATCAGTGAAGCCCTTTTCTAATGTTCTAAAAAGCATTATCAGGGACAGGATAACCCTGTTTGCCGGAGTGCCGACGATATTCAATATACTCGCCAACAAGAAAATACCTCTGATGATGAGATTATTGCTGAAACTTGTTTTAAACATCAGGGCCTGTATATCAGGGGCAGCAGCCTTGCCGGCTGATACTCTTCGCGCGTTTGAGACGCGTTTTAAAGTGCCTTTGATTGAAGGCTACGGTCTTACTGAGGCGTCACCTGTTGTGGCGGTGAATCCGTTAAAAGGAATACGGAAGCCTTATTCTGTCGGGCTTCCGGTGCAGGGAGTTGAGGTTGCGATAATTGATGAGAACGGGGATAAAGCGCCGGCCGGAGTGGTAGGTGAGCTTATTGTAAAAGGGCCCAACGTAATGAAGGGTTACTTTAACAAGGAAGAAGAAACCTGGGCGGCATTAAGAGACGGCTGGCTTTACACGGGAGATCTGGCTAAAATTGATGAAGACGGTTACATATATATTGTCGACAGGAAAAAAGACTTGATCATTGTTGACGGAATGAATATTTATCCGCGCGAAGTGGAAGATATAATAATGAAGCTCTCTTCAGTTGAAGAATGCGCAATGGTCGGAGTTGCTGACGGCAGGGGATCTGAGACGCCCCTGCTTTATATAAAAAAGAAAGAAGACGCCTTTGTTGAAGAAGCTGAGATAAGAAGTTACATGAAAGGGCGTCTAGCTCAATTTAAGATTCCCAGGAAGATAATATTTATTGATGAATTTCCGAAGACCGCTACTGGGAAAATAAAGAAGACGGAATTAAGAAAACGTGAGGTTTGAAGTTGTCAGGGCCTTTGGGCTAACATAGAAGGCATGAAAGCCATCATCTTAAGCGGCGGCAAAGGGACACGTCTGAGGCCGTTGACCTATTCGGGAGCAAAGCAGCTTGTGCCGGTAGCTAACAAACCGATACTGTTTTATTGTATAGAAAATATTGTTCAGGCCGGCATTCATGATGTAGGTATTATAATATCACCTGAAACGGGACAGGAAATAATGAATGCCGTGGGTGACGGAAGCCGATGGGGAATTACTGTAAAATATATCTTGCAGGATGTGCCGGGCGGACTTGCACATGCCATTAAGACGGCCAGAAATTTCCTCTCTGATTCCCCGTTTGTAATGTATCTGGGCGATAATCTGATCGGGACCAGGATTGATACCTTTGTAAAGGAATTCCAAAAAAATTCCCCGGAAGCGCTTATTCTTCTCAAAGAAGTGGAAAACCCGAAGCAGTTTGGAGTTGCTGATGTTTCAAAAGACGGCAAAGTTCTGAGGCTTATCGAAAAACCGGAGGTCCCACCCTCGAACCTGGCGCTGGTAGGTATATATATCTTTTCTCCCAAGATACACGAAGCAATTGATAAGATACGGCCATCCACAAGAGGAGAACTGGAAATAACAGACGCCATTCAGGAATTGATCAACATGGACTGCAAAGTGGAGAGTTTTATTCTTGATATGTGGTGGCTCGATACAGGGAAAAAAGATGACATGCTTACTGCTAACGTGATAGTCCTTGATGAGTGGCTTAAATCAGGCGTTGATGGACAGGTGGATGACAAAAGCAACATACTCGGCCGCGTGTATATCGGTAAAGGTTCTGTTGTGACGGAAAGTAAAATACGCGGTCCTGTCGTGATCGGGGAAAATGCCGTTATCGAGAATTCTTTTATCGGCCCTTACACGAGTATCGGTAATAATGTGAAGATCATAAAGTCCTCTGTAGAGCATTCAGTAATAATGGACGGGAGTGAACTCAGGGACATTGAAAGACTGGAAGAAAGCCTCATCGGCCGGAATGTCAGAATCTTCAGGAACAGTAAAATGCATAAAGCGCTGCGGCTAATGATCGGCGATGATTCAGTGGTGGAGGTGTAATTGGAGGGAGTTGAGGTAAAGGAATTAGCGCTTTATAAAGACCAGCGGGGCTGGCTCGCTGAGATAAACAGAGATGACGAAACCAGGTTCCGGCCTGTCATGTCATATCTGTCCATGACGAACCACGGCATTACACGAGGTCCCCATGAACACAGGGAGCAGACAGACTGCTTCTGCTTCATCGGCAGGTTCAGGCTATACCTGTGGGACAACAGGGAAACGTCGTCTACATACGGAGAACATAAAATTATAGATACATCAGAAATTCCGACAATAGCCATCGTGCCTCCCGGCATAGTGCACGCTTACAAAAATATAGGCAGCAGCCACGGCCTTGTAATAAACCTTCCCGACAAATTATTCAGGGGATGGGGAAAAACCGAAGCGGTCGATGAAATAAGACATGAAGATGACCCTGCTTCTCCATTTAAGATAGAGGATTAATGATGAAGCTATTGGTGACCGGCGGCGCAGGGTTTATAGCATCAAATTACATCAGACATGTCCTTTCCGCGCATCACGATTACCACGTTATCAATCTGGACAAGCTTACCTATGCAGGCAACCTTGAAAACCTTAAAGATATTGAGGCATCGGACAGGTATTCCTTTATTAAAGGGGATATTTGCGACGGCGAATTGCTGCGGAAGACGGAATTCGATGCAATAATAAATTTTGCCGCAGAGAGCCATGTAGACAGAAGCATTCTCGATGCGCAGCCTTTTTTGCAAACAAACGTCATGGGCACGTGCAGCCTTCTTGAGATTGCAAGGCAGAGAGGGTGTGTGTATTTACATGTATCAACAGATGAGGTATACGGTTCCACCCGCGAAGGTGCATTTCACGAGGCCTCGCCGTTATTGCCGAACAGCCCTTATGCGGCAAGCAAGGCCTCATCAGACCTGCTGGTAAGGGCCTATGTGGAAACACATAAGCTTAAGGCCATGATAACAAGATGTTCAAATAACTACGGGCCCTATCAATTCCCGGAGAAGCTTATCCCTCTTGTCATTTTAAACGCGATAAACAGAAAGCCAATTCCCGTATACGGGGATGGGATGAATGTGAGAGACTGGATTTATGTAATGGACCATTGCAAGGCAGTGGATGCGGTTTTTCATAACGGATCATCCGGGGAAATTTACAACGTAGGTTCAAGGAATGAACGTCCGAATATTGAAATAGTTAAGCTGATACTAAGGAAAGTTGCTGAGAAACTCAATCTTAATGAAGGCACACTGATTGATCTGATCACCTATGTTGAGGACAGGAAAGGTCATGACCGGAGGTATGCGATTGACCCGGCGAAGACCGAGCGGGAAATCGGGTGGAGACCGGAGATGGATTTCGAGGAAGGGATCACCATAACGATTGAATGGTATATTTCCAATGAACAATGGTGGCAGAGAATATTATCCGGAGACTACATGGAATACTACAATACCCAGTACGGAGAAAGGCTGAAGGCTTGAAAATCGCGTTGACCGGATCAGATGGAATGCTCGGCAGTGATATATGCCGTGTTTTTCCAGACGTTGAACTCACGGCTTTTACATTGAAAGACTTTGATATTACCAATCTCGATGCATCCGTTGAAGCGATAAAAAAAATCAAACCTGACTATCTAATACACTCTGCAGCATACACAAACGTTGATGAAAGCGAACAGTCGCCTGACAAGGCATATCTCGTTAATGGCATCGGCACAAGAAACATGACCATGGCCTGCGAGGAGACCGGGTGTCCGATAATTTATATCAGTTCTGATTATGTGTTTGACGGCGCAAAGAATGAGCCCTATAACGAATGGGACATGCCGAATCCGATAAATCATTACGGCCTGTCCAAACTCCTCGGCGAGAGGCATGTGGCTTCCCTGACTAACAGGTTTTATATTGTAAGGACGTCATGGCTTTACGGCAGCAAGGGGAAAAACTTTGTGGGTACAATCAGCAGACTGCTTATGGAAAGAAATGAAATAAGCGTTGTAGCTGATCAGGTTGGCTCACCGACCTATACCCTTGATCTTGCAAAAAAACTGAAAGAACTCATCCGCAGGGGATATGGAACATACCATATAACCAATTCATCATATTGTTCATGGTACGAATTCGCAGTTGAAATCGCACGGCTGCGATCAAGCAATGCGGAAATTAAACAAACAACTTCCGATTTATTTAAACTCCCTGCCAGAAGACCGGCCTTCTCCGTGCTTAATAACACCATGCTGAGGCTTGAGGGGATCACGGAAGCCAGGCCGTGGAAAGATGCGCTGAAAGATTACCTGAGTCAGTAGTTTTATAAGAAATC
This sequence comes from Thermodesulfovibrionia bacterium, assembly GCA_020053105.1. GTDB lineage: Bacteria > Nitrospirota > Thermodesulfovibrionia > UBA6902 > UBA6902 > UBA6902. Next base: position 18,278 of record JAGVNU010000051.1, on the reverse strand, counting down.
TCCGGCAATTACATGTCCGCATGCTGTATTAATTTGCAATTCGAATTTAAAAAATCTCCATAAGCTCAATATCAAAGGTAAGGTCTTTCCCGGCAAGAGGATGGTTGGCATCCAGCATAACGGTGTCTGCTTCCACTGATGTAATTACCGCATTAACGATTTGGCCTTCAGGACTTTTCAGGCTTAGCTGTAATCCTGCAATCGGCACAATATTATCGGGAAACTGTGACCTGTCTATCTTTATGACAAGCTCATCCCTGTGTGCCCCATATGCTTCGCTTGCAGAGATTTTCACTGTCTTTGCATCACCGACTTTCATGCCGGTCACAGCCTTTTCAAAACCTGGGATCATCTGCCCATCCCCTATTATAAATTCAATCGGGTCACGGTCCCTTGAAGAATCAAAGACATTCCCGTCCTCTAATGTTCCAGTGTAATGTACCTTAACGGTACTGCCGCTTCCGGCTGAGCTCATAGTCAGTCCTCCTTGTACGCTTTATTAAGTTCCAAGTCATTTTACAGAATTCTTAGTAATCCGTGTTTTATTATGATGGCATATCAAGCGGCGTGAGGACAAGTAAATTGGAGACGCCCGATGGGTGATAAGAAAGAAAAATCGGGGACAATGTAAGTTCCAGGAGTACTGCCTTGAGACGATCTTTTCCCTTCTTGAAATTATGTCCCCGTATGGTTATGATATCACCTGGCAAATCTTGGCCGCCTGTTTATTATTCACACGATATGGATTTAAAAAATTTCATTAACGGCTGCAAGGCTGTAGAGGAAGAAGTTGCATCCATTTACAGAACGTTTGCAGATTTTTTTCCGCAATACAGGTCCTTCTGGGAAGACCTTTACAGGGACGAACTGGAACATTCCTTCTGGCTGTCAGACGCCGACCATTATGAGGCAATAGACCTTCTCCCTTCAGAGGACCTGATGCCTTCAATGGACATTATTGAGCAGACACTGGCTTACGCCCGCACGAAAAGCCGGCATATAAAGACCAATCCCGTCACCTTTGAGGAAGCTCTCAGGATCGCCCTTAAAATGGAGGAATCCATGGTTGAGACTTTTACAAATGAAATGGCGGCCAATTTATTTGCCTCTGATTATGAATCACTTAGTCAGAAGATCATTGCCGCAGAAAAACTGCATATCCGTAAAATAGAAGACATGATGATCGGGAAAGGTTTCCTGCAGTTGTCCTGATGTCCCTGCCCTATTAATTAAACAAAAGATTTCTGATACCATCATCCCGTCTCCTGTTTCACTCACCGGCCATGAAGCGAATCAGTCATCTCTATGTTTGTTGCCTTTGCCTTTATGTTTTTCATGCTTTTTTCTGCCGTTATCATGATCATCATCGTTATCCCGATTTTTTTGCCGCTCTCTTCGCATCTTCTTTTTTTCCCTGGACCTCTCATTGATGGTAACGAAGTTCTTCCCTTCCGTCCGCATCCTCATGATATCTTCAGGGGAATATTTATGAAAGTCAGACAGGAACCTGAGGTTTACAAGGTTAATTACATCATCATCGTCCAGCTCTATGTTCCTCCATTCCTTTTTCGGCTTATTTTTAAAATGACCATAAGCCTTGCCGAACGGGGGGCCCGGCACGACCCCTTTGACAGGCACATAAAATATATCCGGCGCAAGACTGAAGTGCCGGGAGATATCCATCCAGGTTTTGCCGGCCTGCCTCATGTCTATTATTGCCGGGGGCGGAACATGCGCCATAGAGGCAAGAAAGAGCACAACAGGTATCTGTTCATCCGGTATGTGCCGGTCCCTGATTTTTATTATCTCCGGCTCAGGCACTTTAAAATAATCCCTGACATCAAGATGGAAAGGCGGGAGGGGCGGCAGGGGCGGCACAGGCAGCCTGATATCAGCCGCGTCCGCGTTTTGCATCACGGGAAACAGGCACATAACCAGTACTGCAATAAAGGTCAATGTTCTCATCATAAATTTTTTCCTTTTTGAAAAGCGGAAACATTAAAGTTCAGCAGCTCCCCCAGATACTTGAATGTTGACAGACATCTCGATGCCTCTTCATCGCCCTGTGATGCCTTCAGGGACATTTCTCTGCAGAAGGCGTCTGCCATCTTGTAATAGATGTTCTGCATGTGCCAGTAATTTATTTCAGCCGGCAGCAGTTTAATCAGCTCCAGCGCCTTTTCAATCTCGAGCAGATAATTTAAATCCAGCGGCCGGGCCTGCAATCTGTTCATCATGCTTTCAAACCTGCGCCTTAGACTAAAATCAATATCCGGAGAATCTATGGTGATGTTCCATCGCCTGAAGTCACGGACAAGCTCCTGTATCCTGTCCTCATCCAATTCATCTTCCGATAAGGCCCTCCTGAGACTGGTGTTAAGCGTCAATTCTGCTGCAGCGCGGAAGGCCTTAGGCACCGGCATGCCGCCCTCTTCCAGAATAAACCCCATCAGTATGCGGTTAGTGTCATATATAGTCGTGTACGTATCTACAAAGCCTTCAATGGTATCGGCAATGAGAAGGTTCAGAATTTTACGCTGTCTGTCCCTGAACAGATGTATCAGTGAATAATTATGCGTCCCGAAATGATGGTCCATCAGCCTGATCATGTCCCCAAAGGCCCCCTTTTCAAAGGCCCTTACCATTTCCTCTTTCATGGCCCGGTACAGCGATTCCCCGAAATAAGCGCCGACCCCTCCGTTGACCGCATGGCCGCCGAGATGCAGGACACAAAAACATATGTCCCCGGAGTCCCATGTGACATTGGACGATACGGTGGTCCTGCCGATTGCAAGAGATGCCATCCCCGCCGTTATCTTCCGGTAGTCCCCGCTCCTGACCGTGTAACTGAATATTTCTGTCTCATCGATATTTTCCTCAAAGACGGAGCTGACTGCATAATGCGCCGCGACCTTCTTGAGGTCTATAAGCGCCGGTTTGACGAATTTCTTATAGATGACCGTCCCGTTCTCATGCTCGGGCAGATTGCTCTTTGCAGCGGAAAGCCTCTTCACAAAGGCGCTTTCAAGATTGTCCTGCATAATATCTTCAGATAACTGGACAGCCCGTCCCGCGTACTGAAGCACCTGTACTGTTTCTATCCCCGAGAGTTCATCAAAAAACCAGCCGCAGCTCGTATACATCAGCATCGCGTGCCTCTGCATTTCGAGCAGTTTGAGCATAAGGACCTTCTCGTCCAGGGACAGCTCTATTTTCGCGTGCCTTTTGAAATAATTATTAACGCCCTCTTCAGAGCGGTCGAGGACCACCTCAATGAAATCGTCCCTCGCCTTCCATGCGTTTTCAACATACTGTTTGGCCTTATGTTCAAACCTGAATGCAAGCTGGCCCCTGAGCCAGTCCAGGCTTTCGCGCAGGGGGCCGCGCCACTGCTGGTCCCATCCCGGGCGTCCGCCGGAATTACAGCCGCAATTGCTTTTCCACCGTTCAATACCGTGAATGCAGCTCCAGGAGGAATTCTCAAATATCTGCACTTCATGGGTGGGGGGGTGCTTCTCAAGATACTCACCGTAATTGGTCAGCCTGGCGATTCCGTTTGCTTCAATATGATCCAGGGCGTAAGCCAGGGCCATGTCCCCGAACCTGTGATGATGCCCGTAGGTTTCCCCGTCGGTAGCGATATGGAGAAGCTGGGGCCAATTCCTTACATCGGTAAACCCGGAGAGGAGACGGTTTACGAAATCCTCTCCCCTGTCCAGCAATTTCTCAAAGGCCACGGCCTGTGATATCGGACCGTCATAAAAAAATATGTTTATCCTCCGGCCTGATTTCAGTTTATACAGGTAGGCCCTTGCCGGGTCAATAGTCCCCCCCGTCACATCTTTCCATTTACCTGTTCCGATCTTCCTCACCTTCGCGGCCTGCCGGGGGGCCAGTATCGTAAACTTAATGCCATGCCCGGCGAGTATATTGAGGGTTTCATTGTCCACGGCGGTCTCAGCAAGCCACATGCCTTCCGGCGGACGTTTGAAGCGATGCTCAAAATCCCTTATCCCCCATTTTACCTGCGTGCGTTTGTCACGGCTGTCCGCAAGAGGCATGATCATGTGATTGTAAACCTGGGCCAGTGCATTGCCGTGGCCGGAGTACAGCTCAGCGCCCTGCCTGTCCGCCTGCAGAACGGCCGCATACGCGTCTGGGGAAAATTTCTCCATCCACGACAGGAGTGTGGGTCCGAAGTTAAAGCTTATACGCGAGTAGTTGCTTACAATATTTAAAATGCGCCCCTTGCCGTCAAGTATCCTGGAGGCGGCATTAGGCGCGTAGCACTCCGCTGTTATCCGTTCGTTCCAGTCGTGATATGGAGCTGCGGAATCCTGGATCTCAACTGCCTCAAGCCACGGGTTCTCCCGCGGGGGCTGATAGAAGTGGGCGTGAATGCAGATATAGCGTTCCATGGATTAATATTGAAATATTATGATTTGTAGAGACAGGTTTCAAACCTGTCTCTACAAATCATACGTCCCTTACGAACTTTTAAAAAACAGCACCCCCAGCGGAGGCAGGGTCAGTGAAATAGAATGGCCCCTTCCCTGCACAGGGACAGGCTCGGCTTCAGCGCCGCCGGCGTTTCCGCAGCCGCTTCCCCCGTATATCTCAGCATCGCTGTTCAGGAGCTCCCTCCACCAGCCTCCCCTGGGCGCCCCTACCCTGTAGTTATAGCGCGGGACAGGCGTAAGATTGCAGACCACGAGAATTATTTCACCGGTTGTCTTACCCTTCCGGATAAAACTGATGATGCTTTCCTCCCAGTCGTGAAAATCAACCCATTCAAAGCCGTCGTTAGAAAAATCCAGCTCATAAAGCGCCGGTTCACTTCTGTACACATGATTCAGGTCCTTCATCCACTTCTGCACTCCCTTATGATGCGGATATTCAAGGGCATGCCACTCCACGCTCTCCTCGTGGACCCATTCCTTCCATTGCCCGATCTCTCCGCCCATAAACAGCAGTTTCTTGCCCGGATGGCCGTACATGTATCCGAAAAGGAGCCTGAGGTTTGCGTTGCTCTGCCATTCATCACCCGGCATTTTACCGATCAGCGCCCCTTTGCCGTGCACGACTTCATCATGTGAGAGCGGGAGGACAAAATTTTCAAAGAACGCGTACCATATACTGAAGGTCAGCTGGTTGTGATGATACTTGCGGTGCACAGGTTCGTTTGAGAAGTATTTTAATGTATCGTGCATCCATCCCATGTTCCACTTCATTCCGAAACCCAGACCGCCCAAATGCACGGGCCTCGACACCATGGGCCATGCAGTAGACTCTTCCGCGATGGTCTGCACATCCGGGTGAGCGCTGTAGACCGCTTCGTTTAACCGTTTCAGAAAGCTGACGGCCTCCAGGTTTTCATTTCCCCCGTATATGTTCGGGATCCACTCCCCGTCTTTCCTTGCATAGTCGAGGTAGAGCATGGAGGCGACAGCGTCGACCCTGAGCCCGTCAATATGGTATTTCTCAAGCCAGAACAGGGCGCTGCTGATGAGGAAGTTTCTTACCTCGCTTCTTCCATGATTAAAGATATAACAGTTCCATTCAGGGTGGTAGCCTTTTTTCGGGTCATCGTGAGCATAGAGATGGGTGCCGTCAAAATAGGACAGCCCGTGCTCGTCCGACGGGAAATGGGATGGCACCCAGTCCAGGATCACGCCTATGCCGTTTTGATGAAGATGGTCAATCATGTACATAAAGTCCTGAGGAGTTCCGTACCTGCTGGTGGGGGCAAAATATCCTGTGGTCTGATATCCCCATGAGCCGTAAAAGGGATGCTCCATTACAGGCATTAATTCAATATGGGTAAAGCCCATATCCTTTATATAGTCCCCAAGATAATGGGCCATCTCCCTGTAAGTGAGATACCTGTCCCCCTCTTCAGGCACGCGTCTCCAGGAGCCGGGATGGAGTTCATATATGGAATAAGGGGCGTCCAGGGCGTTCTTTTTATGTCTCACTTCCATCCATTCTTTATCATTCCATTTATAATCAAGGTCCCATATCCTTGAAGCGGTCTTCGGGGCGCGTTCATAGTAAAAAGCAAAGGGATCGCCCTTATCGGCCCTGTACATGTGATATCTGGAAGCGATATGGTATTTATAATTGAATCCTTCTTTAATGTCCGGGACGAATCCCTCCCAAATACCCGATTCGTCCCACCTCGGAATAAGCTGGTGGGATTCCTTGTCCCAGCCGTTAAAATCGCCCATTACCGACACCCTTTCCGCATTAGGGGCCCATACGGCAAAATAGGTCCCCTGTTTGCCGTCAACAGTCATTGCATGGGAACCCAGTTTGTCATAAAGCCTGAAATGGTTCCCTTCTTTAAACAGATAAATATCATGATCGGTAAAACGAGTTGCGTGATAAACACGGTTTTTCACATTGTCCATAGCAGCCCTCCATTCAATATTAATATAATTTCAATACATCTTCAGCAGCACATTAACCGGCAAATGACATCGATAACATCTGAACGTCGGCTTGTCGAGAGATATACAAATATTATCATGTTTTCCCCTGCATGACTATCCTTCAGAGTTATAACCGGTAAAACCATAACCCCCATTGTAATCCCTTTATCTCTTTCTGTCACGCTTTTTTTACTTCTGGGGATATCCGGGCCGGGATACGTAATGGAGGAATTACAACATGGTACCGGGCAATGAAGGAGTGCAGGCTTCGCTTGCTCCTGCCGGTAAGGTCTTAAGGAAAGACGTCGTTTGCCAGGTATCTGTGGCGATAGTATAAACTTGCTTGCAAATAAAAGTATAAGCCAATACCTATATTTTCACTTCAATGCCGCTTCTGGTTATCTCATCAAGAATTGTTCCCTGTTCAACTGATTTCAACTGTGAAGGGGAGAAACCTAATGCTTCAATCGGATAAGGAATATTTCTTGCAGCCCTGCCAAGATATTTAGCCCTGTCCCATAAACCCATCTTCTCAAAATCTTCTGAGATAACAGCAATATCAATATCACTGTCTTTATTGAAAGTACCTTTGGCCTGTGATCCAAATACGATTACCTTTTGAATAGATAACCCCAGCGATTCAAGGTTGCGTATGTATTGCAGGACTAATCTTTTAGTCTGCTGACTTGTCTGAGCCATTTTAAAGTCCTCCTTGTCATTGCATAAACTTCTTCCGCCTTCTTTTTGTTAAATTCTCTGGACATTTTTTTTAGATCTTCCGGGTAACGTGTTACTATGCTTACATTGTCCAGAAGTTCGATAAATTCCTGCAGATCATGCGGAAGCTGAATAGATGCCTTTTGCGCAAGAAAAAGAAGGCTGTGCGACTTGGGAGGCAGTCCGTTTACTTCGGTAGAAATGATGGCCTTGATCATTTTTTCAATCGAAAGATGGCACATGAAAATAACATAGATATACCTCTTAGAAAGGAACATTGCACCGGCAGTTTTCAGATCATAATTAGCCGAATCTATCCAGTTTTTTGTGGCCTTTTTCATTGGTCTAACATATCATAATTGTCCTGTATTAACAAGAAGAAATTGAGTTGCGCTGTCGCGAGGATGGCTATTTCTTCACAGGCAAGAGTCAAATGTGAGTTTGATAAAATCCGGGATATGTTTCTTTGTAATTGAAAGAAGGGAAATCGGCCGGCGTGATAATTTGTTTCTTTTGCTAACGAAGAGAGAGTGTAAATATGATTGACGTGACTAATTGAATCACGCTTGATGAACTTTTATAGTTCTGAGCGTTAAAAGAAGACAATTACAAGGGCAGACCCGTTTCGTCCTTTCACTAATATCCTTAAATGTATAATGTAGGTTTGACCCCGCCCCGTTCCTGCTGGTAAGCTCTTAAAGATAGCTGACTACGGCGGCCGTTTTTATCTACAGTTGCTTTCAGTTGATGATTACAGCCCTGTAATTGATTCTCTATACAACATCCTCAAGCAATTGTTCAGTACGATTCAGCAGATAAAACGGCATTGAAAACAAGTCAAACTGTTTTTTATTCGGAGTGCGTATCTTTTCAATACCCATTATTCCGGAATATATTCTGAGTGCAAATTTGCTTTTGCTTTCATCAATGAAGTTATGAAGAGACCTTAATGTCCCGGATTTTCCCGACTTGACTTCGACTGGAATAAGCTTGTTGTTAAAGCTTACCAGATAGTCTATCTCAGAAATAGAGCCTTTTTGTTCTCTGTACCAGTAGGACAGGTTTATATTTTTTCGTGTTGAAAGAGACAGTAAGCTCTGCCCCACAATCTGTTCGCCAATCTGACCGTGATACACGGCATTGATGTCCGGAATATTTATAATCTCCGTCCGTAGTACTACCTGATAATTGACAAGCCCGATGTCCAGGTACAAAAGCTTCGGCGCCTTCTTTAAATTATTTACTATTGGAAGCTGTTTTGATGCAGAAGCATAAACCCTGCTGATAATCATTGCTTTTTCAAGTACGTCAAATGCCTCGCTCATCTCCCTGCTTCGAAACCCTGAGCCCCCGAAATTCTCATACTTAACAGGAAGCCCGATATATTTTGATGCATGCTCTACGATATATTGAATGTATTTTGCCTTGGCAAGACTGGCATACTTCAGAACATCATCCTTGAAGCCTGTCAATATGGATTCGTACACAGGGTCCACATCAATCAGCGATTTTGTTTCCGCATACAGGGCAACTGCCTCCGGCATCCCACCGACCAGAAGGTATTCGTGATATTTTTTCATCAGTGTAGTATGGATTTCAGGTGATATGCTGCTGCCGGGTCTGATGGAATTTATATATTCAAGCATCTCCGTTTCTCCCATAGCAGAGAGGAATTCCTCAAAAGTAACCGGATGCATATAGCAATATTCAACTCTCCCTACAGGGAATGAAAACCCTTCTATCTTCATTTTTACTTCAAGCAGCGATCCTGCAGCAACAACATGCAAGCCGGGCATCTCCTCATAGAAATACCTGAGCTGATTCATTGCAATACTGGAATTCTGCACTTCATCGATGAAGATGAGGGTTTCACCGGGTATGATCTTTTTATTGAACTTCAGCTGGATAGCCTGGAGTAAATCATGGACCGGATTCATTCTTGAGAACAGGGCGAGATTTTCTTCCAGCTCCAGATTTATATATATGTAAGCATTAAAATATTCATGCGCAAAAAGATTGACAGCCGATGTCTTGCCTACCTGCCTTGCACCTCTGATGACAAGAGGTTTCCTTTTCTGCCTGTTTTTCCATTCAAGGAAATATTTCTCAACAGTTCGCTTAAACATGATGTAATATTTTATAACCTGCTTTTATATGATATTGTCACAAATTATAACCTATTATTAATATAAAATGTAATAGAATATAAGCAGTTTCAACCATCCCATCCGGAATTTTATAGATAAAAACCATTTCTTTGTGATTGAAAGAAACGGGGTTACTTGTTATAAGATCTACTCAACTTTGCTGACAAAGAGGGAGTGTACGGGGGGACTTGCGCTGTAGATATAATAACAACTTCAGGTAAAGGGGGCATGCATGAACGAAATAATTCCGCAGGAGACTATTGAGAAAAAGATTTATGTAATCAAGCGCCAGAAAGTGATGATTGACAGAGATCTTGCCAAACTCTATGAAGTGGAAACGAGAGTATTGAATCAAGCGGTAAGAAGGAATATCAAGCGATTCCCTGCTGATTTTATGTTCTCCCTGACCAGAAAAGAGATAATGAACTTATCACAAATTGTGATAAGTTCGAAGATAAAGCATGCACCTAATGTATTTGCTTTTACAGAACAAGGGGTTGCCATGCTATCGAGTATCCTGAAGAGCGAAAGAGCAGTACAGGTGAATATTGCCATCATGAGAGCCTTCGTCAATATCAGAAGGGCTCTCACAACTAATAAAAACCTTGCCCGGAAATTAAGTTTATTGGAAAAAAGAATAGATGAACAGGACGGAAAAATATACGCTGTTTTTGACGCACTTAATCAGTTAATGGCTCCGTCTGAACCGAGCAAGAAGAAGATCGGGTTTCTGAGGGAATAAAAAAAGCTTGCAAGCGAGTAAAGTGTGAATGCTTGTAAGAGTACACGGCTGGAAAATTAGTGTCAGCCTGTACCATTTTAGTATCTTCTATAACATTGATGTCCTAAATGCTAAAATCAAAGACCTGACCCTTGGGTCTTTTTAAATGTAATAAAATATAAGCAGTTTCAACCATCCCATCCGGAATTTTATAGATAAAAAACCATTTTTTTGTGATTGAAAGAGGCGGGTTTGCTTGTTATAAGATCTACTCAACTTTGCTAACAAAGAGGGAGTGTAAAGAACATTGATATGAGGGGTAAAAGCCAATTAGCGATAAGTATTAAAATCGTTTTTCACATCACTTGCCTTACTCCACGAATTAATTTTGCGCTGGAACATGTAATAATAAAGTTCTCCTGAAGTATCCCATTGCAGTTTTTCTACAGCCTTTAGTGAGTCTACTGGTCTTGCTTCTTTAAACAGGCGCTCCGCATCATATGTAATGGGTTTTGGCATTGTGTCCCATAGAGCATCTTCACGCGAGATGAATCCCGCTTTTGCCAATGCACAGAGATGTCGGGGATGTTCATGGCCTCGACGACCACGTGCTACAGCTGCTACAAATTTTCCTCCTAAAGTTGAAACAATCGTTAGATAAGCTCTTAGAACCGAGCGTCCCACTGCACAGGACTCCCGAATATCTCTGGTCGGGCACCATAACTCCCATACAGTTCCACCGCTGTTAGAACTGTCAATATCACGATTGAAATTTTGTCGTGGCCAACTGTTAAAGGCTGTGGATGAATCCTGAATGTTTCTCGCTAGGATATGTCCTTGTGATGTGCCCTCTACATATCCAAGGAGCTTGAATGATCCAATGAGTACACTGCCGCCTGATGAATTAAGTGGTATGGTTTGAACATTATCACCATTTTTCTTAACGCTTACGGTAGCAATGTATTCATCTCTGTCGCCAGCGTGAGTGATGGATACCCATAGATAATTGTTATCATTTCCATAGACTCCAGAGCCTGCTGCAAGATGGCAAAGGATATGCCATGAACCATTTTCAAAGTCTCCCGACCGGCCTGGCCCCCAGCTACCAGAGATTATTCCTCCATCACGAAAGAGTCTACACAAACGCTCAAAGTTGGTTTCATTATTGATAACGTTACCTGTATCGTCTATTTCGAAATTATAGGTTCCTCTTGAATGCGCATTAGTAGCAGGGGTAATTATCTTTTCTTTCGATATTAAGCTATGCCAAATATTTTTTAAGTAATCGATAAACATTGTTATCCTATTAAACTCCTTTCTTCATCGTCTTAACCAGCTCAGCCACAATCTTCGCCTTTACTTCCCCAAACCGGCCATTACCTTTTGATTCACAGGCTGCGCCTCGGACACAGATAACATCGACACCTGTAGCCCAGAGTGCAGCTAACTCGTCTTTTCCGATTGAACCGGCAATCCAGGCCTCTTTGTTATATTTATGACACTCCATGACAAAGGAGTTGATATCTTTCATTGTACAGTAATCCAACAGTCCTTTACCGATAGATTTATTAAACGTATCAATGAGAAGGCCGTCGGCGTTTATTTCTCTTATTAGTTTGACTCCTTCTTTAAAAGGCTTGAAAAATCGCTGCATATCTTCATCAACGAATACAGCCGGATATACTTTTTTGTTGCGATAGAATTTTTTAATAGTTCTGACGAGCTGTTTCCCCAAATATTCTGCAGGTTCATAACAGAGTTCGGCCATTCCGCATTTAATAAGGTCTGCGCCTGCAGTGGCTACGCCGAGTGCTGCCTGACAGGATGATGCCCGGACGCCAGGGACTTCTCCGATATTTGTTGAGACCGGGATTTTTTTGTAACCACTTCTATTCAGCCTGTTTCGTACCGTCATTATATTTAATGGATAAGGTGTGCCAAGGGCTGAAGCCGGATATTCTGCGTCGGCAATATGGGCTCCGCCTTTTATAGCCTCTATGGCTTCTTTAGGACCTCTGACACTTACAAGTAATCTTTGCATGTTATTCCCCCTTTAATTTATTGTCCTGCCACTTCGCAAATGCCTTTTGAAAGTGTTGATACTTTGGTTTCAATGTTGGCCGACGCTTATTCTCAAAAAAATTGAATAGCTCCTTGTCAGTCTTGAATACGTGGTTTGCCGGCACATAATTGTCCCTTGTAAATGGACTTCCTCCTCCAACCGGCATAACAAGATATCTGTCTTTTCTGTAAGCCCTTGCATGGCCGAGTTCATCCATCATTCCTGTACTTAATGGTGGCATGTCATTATAAGGATGGAGAGCGACAACCGCATCGACTTTTTTCACGTCCCACCTCAAATCACGACAAACCGTATATGCGAACACGACTGATTCATGTTCTTTTTCTACATCAGTCCCCAGTTCAATAGAAGCCGGATCAATCACAACACCATATCCCCTTAACTTCCAGATCATGGAGTTGATCTTTTTTCTGATCTCTTCTGTCGCTACGGTCATGGAATAGGATGTATAAAAGGTAGGGACATCCTTTTGAGTGACAAGCTTTGCAAGACCTTCTACATCTCGAACATACTTGCTTCTGTCTGTGAAGCCTGGAGTTTCTATTCCAAATACAATGTGCCTAACTTTCTTTTCTGTAATAAGACTTGCCCATTCAGCCCAGTCTTCACTTATAGATACTTCAGATGCAAGCCATTCAAGGATTTTGGGAATGGTCAATTCTTTTTGCTGGGCAATTACTTTTAAAACATGTTTCCCGTAATCAGTTTTAAGATGGTCTTTTATCTTCCATTCAGCATTGATCAGAGTAATAATACAATCAGGCTTAATGACTTCTGCAATAATTCGATGGTCCTTGAGAATGAGACTGAAGCCCCTCCATTCAATGGAGGCAGGGGTATGAATAATTACACTGACATTCTTGCCGAGTTTGTCGATTTTTCTTGCAAGAGAGAGGTATGCCTTTTCACGCTGACACTGAAACTGGTATTCATAACCATTTAACAGTTCTGCAATATGCAGTATAGCTTCATATGCATTTAGCGGTTCAATGCCGGATTGTTCAAGGATTTCATCAAAGAGATTAAAAAAAACAACCTTCTCTCCAACAGAATCGGCGAACTGTATTGTTTCTTCAATAAATCGAGTGGATTGGAGGCCTACGATCGGTCCGGTTATGATGCTGATTTTCTTCGACATAGCCACTTCCCTTGAAACTTTATGATTTTTTATTTGCTTAAACCATTGAAAAATATTATATTATTTGCACCAAGATATCAAGGAATTTAACTTATATAAATGTATATTACAAATATTCACATTGAAAACATCCGGTGTTTTGAGAAGATAACAATTCCCTTCGAACATCAAGGCATTTTATACCGATGGGGAGTACTTCTTGGTAATAACTCTACAGGGAAAACTTGTTTGCTTAGGTGCATTGCAATTGGGCTTTGTGATGAGTTAAGCGGTGCTGGACTAATTAAGGAATTAAAAGGAGATTTTCTTCGTGATAATACGCAACCGGGAATCATAGAAATTACTCTCAAGGAATATAAATCCAATCACGAATATATTATTCAAACTACGATCATACGGGAGCATGATGATGATAAAATTAGCCAACTTATAAAGAAAGGTGATCGAGAAAATTTTAGAAAAAAACTCTTTGTATGTGGATATGGTATACAGCGTTCAGGAGAAGGCACCGAAAGTTATGACAAATACGAACCGATAAGTGCCGTCTTTACATTGTTTAATTATTACATGTCATCACTGCAAAATCCTGAGGTAATTTTATTACGGCAGCACCGGGATGATAGAGAAAGTTTATATAAACTTGCAAAGACAATACTTATGCTTGATGACAGATATGATTTTGATTTAACTAAAAAGGGATTAGAAATTATAGGTCCCGAAGGAAGAGTTTCAATTCATTCCTGGGGAGATGGTTATAGATCTCTTTTCACATGGACAATGGATTTTATTGGATGGCAGATATATGCTGATAATTTAAATGACTTTAAAAATTTAAAAGATTTGCGCGGGATAGTTCTTATAGATGAAGCCGAATTAAATTTACATCCTAATTTACAAAGATATTTTGTGAAAATTTTCAAAGAACAATTTCCGAAAGTTCAATTTATCATAACTTCTCATTCACCAATCGTTGCTGCTGGAGCATCTGATTTTGATGATTCTAAATTTGTAGCTCTCATTCATGAGGGAAACAAAGTTACGGATAAACAGTATGTCTCTTCAGATATTCGAGGTAAGCGTTTTGACCAAGTACTCATGTCAGAGGCTTTTGGGTTGTATACTGTGAAAAGTCCTGGAAGTGTCAGTAATATCTCTAGATATATAGAACTTAAAAACAAAGATAGAGACAATGCAGAGAACACAGAATTTAACCAATTAACTGATAACCTCAAAAAAGAACTTCCTTCTGGAGATACAAAAGAAGAACAAGTAGCTAAAAAAGCATTTAGTGAAGCTCTTAAAATAATTCTTGCTGATCAAAAAGAAAAATTTGTAAAGGAAGGCATTGATATGGAAATGAAAAAAATACTTAAAGATTATTTAGAATAAACCGGTCATGATTAAGATTAATTTTGTTGAGCCTACTACGGACGATTGGAATACATGGAAAGAAACTTGTAATAAAAAGAAAGAAGCACTTTTATTATTGGTTGAACGAGGTGAGGAATGGGAAATAGACAATGTATATAAAGCAATGAAAGATGTATATTATGCAAAGTGTTGCGGAAAATGTATTTATTGTGAGAAAAAAATCGAAAAACCGTATCAAAGTGAAATAGAACATTATAGACCAAAGAAACGAGTTACTTTTAGAGATGATACTCCTGTTAAGAAGAATGGTGCTGAACATCAGGGTTACTATTGGTTGGCCTATGATTGGGACAATTTATTGCTATCTTGCCAAGTATGTAATAAACCTAATAACGATGAAGAGAATAAACTTGGTAAACGTAATAGATTCCCAGTTGAAGATAATTATTACGCAACTTCCCCCGGCGAAGAGACAAATGAAAAGCCACTATTAATCAATCCGACAAAAGAAGACCCTAGAGATTATATTGAATATAATCCTGATAATGGGTATATAGATGCAATAAAAAATAATAATAAAGGTTCTATTAGTATAGAAATATTTGGGCTAAACATTCGCGATGATTTAGTAGACGGCAGAAAGGAAGCATATGATAAAGTAAATGCTTTATTTGCAAAGTTACCATATGTAAAAGGAGTAGGCCGTCAAGAAGTTTTGGATAAACTTGAGGAAATAAAATCCGGGATGCATCCACATGCAATTGCAGCGTTTGCAGCAATCGAGGAATATAAAAAAGACGTACTTCCTGTTCTCGGTTAATACGATGAACTTTTTAAAAGCTGAATTTATCAAATATCCTGCTTATATTTATAACGAAAAATATATATTAAACAACTTAGATAATTTATTGAAAATTAATTCGAAATGTAATCATATATTTTCCATAAAAGCTTTTTCTGTTTTGAATGGATTAGAGTTGTTTAGCATATATGGTGATGGATTTTCTGTTAGTTCTTTTTTTGAAGCCAAACTTGCAAGAGATATTCTCGGAAATGAAAAAATGATTCACTTTACCTCCCCTGGCCTAAGACCTGACGAAATTGAAAAAGTTACGGATTTATGTGATTACATTTCCTTCAACTCTCTATCTCAATGGGAAAGATTTCATGAAAAAGTAAGTGATATAGTAAGTTGTGGACTGAGAGTTAATACCCAACTGACTTTTGTTAAGGATAAAAGATACAATCCTTGCAGAAAACATTCAAAACTCGGCGTCCCTCTCGATAAATTAGCCTCAATCTCAAATAATGGTAATACAACCTTGAGAGGGTTGAAAGGCATTCTTTTCCATACTAACTGTGAATCAACAAATTTCAATCATCTTCTGAAAACCGTGAAACATTTAGATGCTCATATCCCAAGACTTCTTGAACAAATTGAATGGGTCAACATGGGCGGTGGTTATATCTTTGATGAATCGAGAAGTTTAGATAAATTTACTGAAGCAGTAACGTTTCTTAAAGATAAATATAACGTAGAAGTATTTATAGAGCCGGGAAAGGGGATTGTTGGGAAAGCAGGATATTTAGTCTCATCTGTTATTGATATATTCGAAAGTGACGGCAAGAATATCGCAGTGCTTGATACTACTGTTAATCATATGCCCGAAGTATTTGAATATCAATTTAAACCTGACATTATGCAGGAGTCGGAAAATGGAAAGTATAAATACATTCTTGCCGGCTCAACTTGTTTAGCTGGTGATTTATTTGGAGAATACCGTTTTGATGAACCTCTTGAATTAGGCTCCAGAATAGTTTTTGAGAATATGGGCGCTTACACATTAGTTAAGGCAAATATGTTTAATGGGATTAATCTTCCGTCTATCTATGTGTATACAAAAGATGGTAAACTTGAACTTGTAAAAAAATTCGGTTATGAAGACTTCTTATCAAGATGTGGAGTGAAAAATAATGTTTCTGCATGAAAAAGAGATAACTGTTCCCTTAGTTAAAAATCATACGGAGTTATTGGACTACTTTTCTACAGTTGTTTTAAAAAACTTGCCCGCAAATGATATGCCTGTCCGATTTGTAGTTACACGAACTGATGATAAAGGGTATCACTGTGAATTAGGTGTCCTGTCAGATACTGATAATTTTCAAATTCCACCTAGGCATTCCATATTCGAATTTAAGAAGAGAGATTTTGAAAATACTGAGCAATTCAATGCTGTATTGCTTGTGCCGACAGGTATTGGCTCTGAAATAGGCGGACATTCCGGTGATGCCGGTCCAATCGCGAGACTTGTGGCCGCTTCGTGCGACAATTTAATTACTCATCCCAATGTAGTCAATGCTGCTGATATAAACGAAATACCCGATAACGGACTATATGTTGAAGGCAGTGTTATCACCCGCCTCTTAATGGGACATGTTGGATTACAAAAAGCACGGTCAAATAGGGTAATCCTTTTAATAGATAAGCATGAAGATAAGTTTTTTTGTGAATCGGCAATAAATTCGGTCTCTGCCGCAAGAGCAGCCCTCGGACTTGATTGTCCGGAAGTTGTAATGATGGAAGATAAAATACTAATGCACTCTCTGTATTCAAGCTCCGGCAGGGCCGTTGGAAAAATTAACTATTTTGAACGAATCTATGAGATCTTATCTAACAAGCGTTCTCAATATGATGCAGTAGCTTTATCGTCGGTAATCAAGGTGCCTCAAAACTTCCACACGGATTATTACCTCGAAGATATGCTCAATCCGTGGGGAGGAGTAGAGGCGATGCTTACCCATACGATCTCTCTTTTATTTAATATCCCCTCTGCCCATTCACCGATGCTGGAAACAAGGGAAATTCTTGACCTTGATTTGGGAATAATCGATCCAAGAAAAGCAGCAGAGATTATATCAGTGACTTTTCTCCATAGCATACTCAAGGGTCTCCATAAGAGTCCGAGAATCATACAGAATATTTCATCTCATAATCATTCAGGTATTGTAAGCGCTTCTGATATCTCTTGCCTTATTATTCCCGATGGTTGTGTAGGTGTGCCTACACTTGCAGCGATGGAGCAGGGAATACCTGTGATTGCTGTACGTGAAAACAAAAACCGTATGAGGAATAGATTAGAAGACCTGCCCTTTGATTCGAATAAACTTTTTATCGTAGATAATTACTTAGAAGCAGTTGGTGTTATGAATGTTTTGAAATCCGGAGTGGCCATTGAATCTGTTCGCCGTCCTCTTAGTAATACCAGTGTATCTGAAAGTCAAATGAGTCAAGAACAGGATTTCTCAAAGACTACCATCGATAAAGTTGATACTCTCCCAAAAGATAACAGACAAAGAAAAGAAGCGTAACATGACTTCAGTATTACTCATCATTTTGTAATGTGAATCAAATCGGCTTCGGTAATTTCGACTGCCTTAAGAGGCCCTCTTTTAGAAGCAGATTTCTTGTAAGGTGAAATATCTATCGTAAATATAAATATAGTTTTATTATTATGAACGATGAATGGCATTGATTTTGTCGGATTACTAAGAGCATATTTTATATCTTTCCCGATAGTGTAACCTCAATTGTGTGAAATTGAAGTAGGGTAAAAAAGGGCGCGCCTCCTATAAAATATTTTGTTACGGCAAATAACAAAAATCAAAAGGA
>JAGVNU010000026.1 GCA_020053105.1 Thermodesulfovibrionia bacterium | reverse complement strand
TGGTTTCTTAACCTGTTGGGTGATATTTTATATCATCCCAATCCCTTTAACCAGAAGGGGGTTTTGCTTCTTTTTCCGTTTCTATATCTGTTTTAGGGGTAAATTTGACAGGCACTTGTAAAAAACATTCATTTTGAGGTATATTTTAGCCGTTAAAATTCACATAAGAGGTAATGACCATGGATATGATCCCATCAAAGATTTTCTTTACCAAAGGAGTCGGAATACACAAGGACAAACTTGCATCTTTTGAGCTTGCGCTGAGAAAAGCCGGGATAGAAAAATGCAATCTTGTTTATGTATCAAGTATTTTCCCGCCCCAGTGCCAGATCATTCCCCGCAACAAGGGGCTGAAATACATCAAGCCGGGCCAAATCACTTTCTGTGTTATGGCAAGAAGCGATACCAATGAACCGAACAGGCTTATATCATCGGCAGTGGGGCTTGCTGTCCCTAAGGACAGGGAACATTATGGTTATATATCCGAACATCACTCCTTTGGCGAGACCGCCAAGAAGACAGGGGATTATGCCGAAGACCTTGCAGCCACGATGCTCGCCACTACACTGGGCATCGAGTTTGATTCTGATCAGGCGTGGGATTCAAGAAAACAGGTTTATAAGGCCAGTCAATATATATTTAAATCTACCCATATCTGCCAATCTGCTGAAGGCGACAAGCATGGAGAATGGACAACCGTTATCGCTGCTGCGGTGATGCTGCTGTAATTGAAAAGCAAACTCCCATATAACTTCGGCGCCTTACCACCTGAGTATTCCGATTACGAGAACGCGAATATTGTAATCCTGCCTGTGCCCTTTGACCAGACAAGTTCCTGGATCAAGGGGTCTGACAAGGGGCCGCGTGCAATTATAAACGCATCGAGGCATTTGGAACTCTACGATATTGAAACCGCGTCGGAAGTATATATGAAAGGGATACATACGGCCAAAGAAATCATCTCCGCCAATTCCCCCAAAATGGTACAAGATGTCAGGGCACGAGTTGATAATTTGCTGGATGACGAAAAATTTACCGTCCTTCTCGGCGGAGAACACATGGTTTCCCTCGGCGCCATAGAGTCGCATGCAGGGCATTTCAGCAATATGAGCATCCTTCACCTTGATGCCCACTCTGACATGAGGGATTCCTATTTTGGCGACAGGTTCAGTCATGCGTGTATAATGGCGAGGGCGAAGGAAATAACCGGCAATATTGTTTCCGTCGGGATACGCAGTTCGGATACATCAGAGATGGGCAATATCGACAAGAGCAGGATTTTTTATGCCTCAGCAATCAATAAATCAAAGGACTGGATCAGGAAGGCCGCGGCAAAGCTTTCGAATAATGTCTACATATCAATAGACCTTGATGTCTTTGACCCTGCCTTCATGCCTTCAACCGGCACCCCTGAGCCGGGGGGACTGGGCTGGTATGAAGTTATTGACCTGCTGGAGTATGTTGCAAAAAGGAAAAACATCGTGGGCTTTGATGTAGTAGAACTCTGCCCGTCAAAATATAACTTGGCCCCGGATTTTCTGGCAGCCAAGCTTATTTATAAGCTGTTGAGTTTGAAGTTTGCTTAAGCCTGTTTCTCCCACGTCTTCGCATACTTAAGAAAAGTATAAAAACTGTAAAGCACGGCAAGCATGAATCCCCTTGTGCCATCAAGCAGTCCCAGCCTGAGAAAGTACATTTTGAGAAAAGTCAGAGGGGGTTTTATTGTGAGTGAAAACAATCCGGCACGGCCTGAATTATTTCTTATCTCTTTAGCAGCAAGCGTGGAATAACGCTCCATCCTCTCCATAAAGTCTGAAACGCTTCTGTATGTATAATGCCTGAGGGGATTTTTCAGACACGCGGTGTTTCCCTCAACTATGACCCTCTCGTGCACTTCACGCGGCCCGAGCCGCCCCTTGTCTTTTTTAAAAAGCCGCAGAGTATGATCAGGCCACCACCCGCCGTGCCTGATCCGCTTCCCGATAAAATAGTTTTCCCTCGGCATGTAGAAACCATTCAGGCCTGTGCCTGATGAGATATTCTTTAAAATTTCCACCTTCAATTCCGGGGTGACCCGTTCATCAGCATCAAGTATCAGCACCCACGGCCCTTCGGCATAATCAACTGCCGTTTGTTTCTGTTGGGCAAACCCCTGCCATTCATGCTGATGTATTTTGTCTGTATACTTTCTGCATATCTCAACCGTCCTGTCCGTGCTGAAAGAGTCGACCACAATAATCTCTTTCGCGTCCGCAACACTCTTCAGCGCGTCTTCGATATTGATCTCTTCGTTTTTTGTTACAATGACAACTGAAACCGGGAACAATGCTCTATCCTTTCTCGTCAATTATACTCTTATACAACTCCCGTATTCTGCCGATATGTTTCTCAAATGTAAATTCCTCAGCAAGGCTTCGCGCGTTTTTACTCATGGCTTCCAGGCGCTCCCTGTTATGAAGGAAAAATTGAATCTTCTCTGCTATGGCCTTTATGTCCTCCGGCTGCCGGATTACAAAACCCTGCACCCCGTCCTTTATTATCTCGGAGCCCCCGCTGTTTTTTGTGGTTATAACAGGTAGCCCGCTTGCCAGGGCCTCCAGATGAACATTGCCGAACGGTTCATACATTGTCGGGAAAACAAATATATCAGCAGCAGCATAGTATTTATAGTTGTCCTTCTGCGGCCCGCAGAAGATTATCTTCCCCCCGGTCCTTTGTGAAGAGGGGGCCTTGAATTTTTTCTCCGGTCCTTTCCCCACAATCATGACAGTCACCGGCAACCCCAATGACTCCACTGCTGCTATCAGATACCCGACACCCTTTCTCTCAAAGCCGGACCCCATGAAAAGCACGACAAAATCCGTGTCCGATACCCCGTGTTTCTGTCTGATCTCATCCCTGTATTTCCCACGGTTGGCCGGATGGAATTTCTCCAGGTCAACACCATTATAAATAACTGCGATATCAGCAGGAGTGACTTTGTAGTTGTCGAGGATATTTTTTTTGACCATCTCCGATATGGCTATGATCTTTTTGAACTTATGGCCATTCAGGATAGAACGCTCAAGTGCCAGGATAAGCCAGTGATAGGGATTAGAAATAACAGACAGCTTGCCCGGGAGGCCTGTCCTCTTCCATCTCTGCTTCAGCCATTCAATGTGACACCCGTCGCCGGCGCGGTAAATGTCCTGATACAGGGTCTTGTCGTGCGTCTGGATTATGTCAAAATTATTCCTCTGCCTTTTCAGCATGAGAAAACATAATGCAGCAAAACAAATGTCCCTGAGGAATGAATTAAATGAGACAGCAGGCACCTTATGAAAGTAAATATTTTTACGCGATGGACCGGCCTGCCATTTCATCGCGAATATATGCACCTCATGCCCCTCGCCTGCAAGTCTCTCAATGAAACTGCTCGAAAAACCCTCTGCTCCGCCGTGAAAGGTATATTTTTTTCTAAGTACGGCTATCCTCATTTATTCCCCTGGCAGCCATTCCAAGACCCAGCACAACGGCTATGTACTGTAATTTAAACAAGGTCTCAAGCATGGCCTGCACTACATAGTTCCCTATGAAAATAGAAGCGCACGCCATCAGCATATAGCTTTTAATCCCGTTGGCCCTGAAGGCCTCTCTCCAGAAAACTTTTATTGCCGTCATGATAAGCAGCACAAACGGGACAATTCCGATAATGCCCTCATGAAACAGGATTTTGATAAACATATTGTGCTGGTCCTTTTCATTCTGGGGCGACTTTTTATACGGCGTGTCTCTGTATGGTTCATCCCTCAGATAGATATTAGCGCCGTATCCCCATCCGGTCAGGGGCCTCTCCCGAAACGCGTATATGGCCGCCTTCCAGAGATCTGTCCTCGCATTGGCTGTATATATTTCCTCCGGTGTCTGCGATATCCTCTCTCTGAGGCGGGGGGAGAATAAATATGAAGCTGTCCCGAATATGACGAGGATAATCATGAACAGCGCAACCGTCATTTTCAGTTTATGTCCCTTTTTTCTGGAAAGATATAACAACCAGACCAGAACGATTACAAAAAAGGCAAGATACCCTCCCCTTGAAGTGCTCAATACCAGTGCAATAACAGAGACAACAACCGAGGCAGTCAAAATAACCTTCGGTCCGGTTTTATTCCATATGAAAAAAAGAATGCACGCTATCGGCAGATACGTATTGACATATGCCGCGAATTTCGTGTGCCACGCATGTACCCACGGGGTGTCAGGTTTTAACATCGGGATATCGTGAAATATATAACTGTAATAGCCGGCAAAGACGATAAGGAGCAGCGTGCCAAGACTCACATATGCCGCTTTTTTCAGCCTTGTTTCATCAGCCATCACCGTGGCGATCACAGGGAAAAGCAGGACGAATTTCAGGGGTTCATCCTTGAGTTCTTTTAAAGAAAATGCGGGGTCCATTGAAAATATCGCAGATATGACAATCGCCCCCGCATATATCCTGCACAGCCTCGACACTGTATTTTTAAGCAAATGAAGATCGGTTCTGTATTTCAGTGTCATTAACCAGAGACCGAAGAGACCGAAGATCAATAAATTCCTGATACCTTCGCCTTTTGCGAGGAACATGAAAAAGATATACGCGTAAATCCCGTATTCGATTATCCTGTCTATCGTTTCAACTCTTTTTTCCTTAATCATTGTCATACAAAATAATGTTTCATAGTAATGCAGGTATTGGTTAATAACTTATTTTTCGATACCGTAAACGCAATTTCAATCAAGGGACAGATGTATATTTAATTCAAAGCCATACGCATAATCCGACAATAGTTCATCGAGTTAAATAAGTTATTAACCGATGCCTGCATTATTCGGGTTCATAGATAATCCTTTATTATTTCCAGCAGCTGCCCGGTCCTTACCTGATACGTATGCTCCCTCCATACCCTCTCCTGCCCTGCCCGCGCGATCTTCATCCGCAGGTCATCATTTTTCATGTAGTACTTCATCTTGTCTATCATCTCCTCCACAGAAGTGAAGGTCACGATTTCTTTGTCAGGAGTTAAAATATCTTCTATCCCATCAACATAATGACACATGTAAAAAGCCCCGCAGCATACTGCTATGTACAACCTTTCACTCACGGACTTGCGTACCCTGGGCTGCGCGTCAAACCCGAGATATATCTTTGACAGTCTCGCTATCTTCGCATGCTCCTCGCCCCAAACAAACTTCCCGCCGTATGACCTTCCTAGTTTTCCAAGGAGCAGCGGTATAGTCGAAAATTTCCTCGGTATCTTCTGCCCCCACCATTTCAGGCGGAACCCGTTATCTATAACAGCCTGCAGGAACAGTCTCCTCGGCAGGTACTGGGGCTTTGACCCGAGATTGCCGACAAAGGTGGCGTCTGCGGAATACATCCTTATGTCTTCTTCAGTAATATCTTTCTTTATCTCAAAGAAAGACGGCGCGACCGCTTCAGTAAGCCAGAAAGATTGGGGATTCAGTTTCCTGAACTCGCCTACAAGCCCTTCAGACATTGTTAAAAATACATCAGCCGACTGCACATACGGAGGCAGCCAGTCCGTAATAACAGGGTCAGGATACCACTGTATCACCTTTGCGTACTTCCTGAACTCCATGAAAACGGAAGGGGGGAATTCATCTTTTGAATGGAGGATGAAATCAGGCTTTTCATCCCTGATTATTTTAAAGACAGCATTTACCGGGTCTGCGACTCTATCCGGGTCAAAGTGGATTACCGTATGTCCGTTCATCTCAAACCCGGACTTCTTCCACCAGCCGCTGTTCCACTCATGGCCGAATTCGGCTATGAAAAGCAATTTATAGTATTTCATTCGGCATTCTCTTTTTTATTACCGCTTCGAACAATTTATCATAAGATGTTACAGTGTCATCAATAGAAAAGTTCCTTGCCCTTTCTACCGATTTGAGCGCAAGCTGCGCCTTCAAAGCAGGATCTTCAGTGATTTTCTTTAACGTCCCTGCAAGCCTTTCTCCATCATCAACCGGCACGAATACCCCCGCGTCACCAAGTATCTCCCTGTGAGTAGGAAGGTCCGAGGCCGCCACAGGCAGCCCTGCAGCCATGGCCTCGACAAGCGAGATGCCGAAGCCTTCCCATAAAGACGGGGAACAGAAAATATCCATCGCCCTGAGCGCAAAAGGAATTTGATTGTACCCCATTTGGCCGGTAAAATAAAATCGCCCGTCCCCCATTCCTTCAAGGGTCTTCCTCAAGGGCCCGTCTCCTACGATCAGGCCCCTGAAATTCGGAGGCAGCTTGCTGAGCGCCTCGATTATGAGTTTATGGTTTTTTTCTATTGACAGCCTTCCGACATTTCCGACAATGACGGCATCTTCAGGCAGGCCCAGTTTTCTCCGGCATTCCGCCTTTGATCCCGATATGTCAAACCTTGAAAGGTCAATTCCGTTGTGAATGACCTTTATCATTTCTTCTCTTACTCCGTCATAAATCCTCATGTCCGCAGCCACGGCATTTGATACTGCGACAAGTGCGTCTGACCTTCCGGACAATAAACGGTTAAATAGCCTTCTGTGCATTTTGGGACAGTCATACAGGGCATGGAAGTTTGAAATTACCGCGGGCATATTGGCCCACAGTACGGCAATCCTGCCGTAGAGATTGGCCACGTACTGATGAGTCCACAGGATATGGATATTGTGCTCCCTGACGGTCCTGAATATCTGCCCGGCAATGCCCAAGCTGAACCTGTTGCTCTTCATTAAATTAAGGGCAACAGTATTTATCCCCGCCTCTGCCGCCTTTTCGCCTAATTCGCCAAGGTCCTTTATACAGCATATCGTGACATTGTACCTCTTCTTATTCAGTTTGCTGAGAATAGACAGCATCTGGGTCTCAACCCCGCCGACAGGCATGCTCACAATGAGCGCCATGAGGTTGATCCGGCGTCTTCCCGTTAAACCTTGTATGTTCTTCTCCATAATTCCAGCACCGTTATGAGCCACAACTGTTCTGAGATATTGATCTCAGGCGTCCTGAATTTTTCGATCGACTGGTGAATCCGCTTCAGGTCAAATATATCTCCGGACACAAAATTGCGCCCGGAAAATATTTCATACATGAGATCAAAATTCGCCCTGAACCAGTATTTGATCGGAGGACTGAAGCCCATCTTTTTTCTGTAGATAACATCATCCGGCAGGTATTCTTCCAGGATCTTCTTAAGGATATATTTGCCGCCTTTGCGGAATTTATATTCCGGCTCCAGCCTGTTTGCGAATTCCACCAGCCGGTAATCCACAAAGGGGTTTCTCCCCTCCACTGAATGCGCCATCAGCGCAAGGTCGGTCTTGGTAAGTATATAATCCGGCAGATATGTGTGCATGTCGATCCAGATAAGCCTTTCAATGGTGTCCCGGATATTTTTTGAACCATCAAAGTCCTGAACAACATCTTCCACGGAAAAGCGGTCAAGAGAGTTATAGCATTCAGGCGTCAATACAAATCTTTTAAAGCTGTCGCTCAGCCCGCTGAAGCGGAGGAGGTACGCCCCCCAGTATCCCATGGACATCTCTTCATTGAACCTCTGCAGTTTCCCGAGAAAACTCTTTTTGTTTATCTCAGGGGGAAGGTTCTTGATCATGCTGCAGCCGGTTCGCGGCAGATAGTTCAGGATCTTCCCGCGCGAATAGATAAAGTACCTTTTATATCCGCCCAGAATTTCATCACCCCCGTCACCGGAAAGGATAACCTTCACATGCTCGGAGGTAAAACCCGAAAGAAAATATGTGGGGATATACGAAGGGTCTCCAAAGGGTTCATCCAGAGAGTTTATAATATTGACCAGTTCATCATATGACAGTTCAGGTATCTGAAATTCATGGTGTTTGGTCTTGAACCGGTCCGCTACAGTTTTTGCGTATGCTGATTCATCATAACCCGGCCGGTCGAATTTTATGGTAAATGTGTTGATGTCGTTTATCCCGTTCTTTTTCAGAAACGCGACTATCGCGCTTGAGTCCATGCCGCCGCTGAGGTAGACCCCGATAGGCACATCGGAAATCGTCCTCATATTCACAGACTCTGACAGGAGGCTTTCGAATTTTTCCTTGGCTTCGGCAAACGACAAACCGCTCTTGGGATAAAATTCCGGCTTCCAGTATGATCTAGTCGTTACTTTCCCCGTACTCATATCAAATTCCAGTATCTCAGATGGGGAAAGCTTTTTGACTCCTTCAAGAATCGTCCGTGGAGAAGGGATGTATTTAAGAGTCAGATATCTGTTCAGTGAAGTAAAATCAATTTTAGCAGGGACCAGATGGATAAGGCTTTTCAGCTCCGACCCGAATATAAATGTTCGGCCGTCAAAATAATATTTAAGAGGTTTAACGCCAAGCCTGTCGCGGACAAGGAGAATTTTGTTCTTCCTCCGGTCAAATATGGCAAAGGCAAACATGCCCCTGAAGCGCTGAACAACGTCAATGCCCCATTCCTCATACCCGTGTATGATTACCTCCGAGTCTGTCCTTGATTTAAACGCATGTCCCCTGGCCTTTAAGTCTTCCCTGATCTCATTGAAGTTGTAGATTTCCCCATTATAAACGACCCAGACAGTGCCGTCTTCATTTTCCATCGGCTGATTTGCCGCATCCGAGAGATCGATGATGCTCAGCCGCGTATGGGCAAAAACAGCGGACCATGCGCCGTCAGGAAGTGCTTTTAAACTTTGGATTTTGAATTTTGAATCAGGGGAGTCAAAGCAGACAACACCCGCATTGTCCGGCCCCCTGTGACGGACGGCTTTAAGAGAGAACAAGAGTTCATCCCTTGTTATTTTTCTTTTATCGGAAAAAAAACCGAAGATACCGCACATGGAATCAGCTGTCCTTCCTTTTTTTTACGGCATACGAAACCCTGTCCTTCCACGAACTCACATCCACGGGCAAATATAAACTCCACGCCTCACAAAATATCTCCTGGGCCTCGTCGCGGATAGAGTCCTCGTCCGGGATCTGCGCCCTCGTCGCAGCGCAGGCATGTTCAAAAGGGATATTTAATACATAATTAACAAACCCGTTTTTATAGGCCCTGAGAGAGATGTCTTTATCGTAATAATGGACACTGAAACCGTCGCAAAAGCCCCGGCATTTCTGAAACACGGTTTTTTTCATTGCCAGGAGCATACCGTCCACAACCGCTACTTTTTCAACAGGCCTGTTCATGGCAGGGCCGCCCTTTTCAGCGTGGACTATTGTCTTTCCCCTGAATGTCCCGTCTTTGCGAAGGGTCTTTGCGCCGTAAAGACCGACTACGCCTGCATTTGCAGTTGTTGAAAGAAAACCGGTTATCTCAGCAGTCCAGTTTTCCCTGAAGACAAACACGTCGTTGTGCATGAAACAGAGGGCATCGTATCCGGCTGCCTCAGCGCCGATGTTGAGGGCCTTTGACACTCCGAGGTTTTCCTGGTTGCGAATATATACTATTTTTTTGTCATCTGAAAAATGCAGAGGCGTCCCGTCCGTGGACCCGTTGTCAACAATAATGATCTCGTACCCGGCATCCCCGTTCTGACTTCTGATGGAATCAATGCACTTAAGCGTGGTCTCAAGCTTGTTGAAAACAGGGATGATAATGCTTAGTCCTTCCATCTCCGCTCCGTGTAATGCTTTAACAGCCGTATAAATTTCTTTTCATTCTTAATCCCGGCAGCCTTTAAATAGTGATCCAGTATGGCCTTTTTTTCATCTTTGGTCAAAGGCAGCTCCGGATGGTTCAGGCCCGCAATGTCCTTCGCGCAATTCTTGATGGAAAACGGCCGGTTCCTCCTCACACTGTCAATATCGATTATCCCCGACACCTGCTCGTCCTTTATAAAGATATGTGAAAGATGTGCGTCCCCCAGCCAGTAGCCGAGACAGTGGAGCTTCGCAACCTCGGTAATGACATTCAGATATATTTCCATTCCGATAGTCCTCTTGCCCCTTATAAGAATGTCATAGAGAGACTCGCCCTCTGCCTTTTTTACGACAAAAAAAGGGAGCCTGCTTTTTTTGAAATGACCATAAGCAATGACATCCGACACATTTATTCCTTCGCGTATCAGCTGTTCGGCCATACGGCAGATCTCCCCTCCCATGTCCCTGAGTCTGAAAAGGACCCTGTTCTTGAGATTAAGCGGATGAAGTATTTTCAGATAACTTTCCGTGCCCGTATCATAAATGAGAGTGGTCTTCCTGACGGTGGGATAAAGCTGCAGCCCTGCTTGAGACAGTATGGCCTTTGCGTCCTCACTAAGGTCCATGACCGGTTCAAGCACCAGGGGGTTTTTTTGCACAAGATCAGCCAGCCTTGCGATAAAGTACTGGACCAGCCTGCTGTTAATGCAATAAAAAACCGCCGCTTCATTTTTAATATATTTCATGCCTCATCCGGTCCTGATCGCGAGGTAGAATCTGGTCAGAAATACAGACGAATAGACCCAGAGATTTTTTATCAGCCACTTGCCGTTTCTCAGCTTTACGGGCAGTCTGTTCAGGGTCTTTAAGTCTTTTACCGTATTACAGCCGCGCTCTGTAGTGTAGAGCGCCTCATAACCAAGTTCACTTGCAATACCGATGGTCTGATCATTGAATCCCCCGCTCGGCCAGGCCAGGTGCGAGATCTTCTTTGAAAGCCTCTGCTCAAGAATTTTTTTGTTCGTTGCAAGGTCTTCTCTTATCTCCGCATATTTCCCTTCTTCAATGAAGTTTGGTATCCGGTGAGTGACCCCGTGTGACTGAATGTCAACGAGGCCGCTCTGTTCCATCTCAATGATTTCATTCCATGTGCACATTACCTCTGAGCGCCTTTCAGTAAAGGCCAGCTTCCAGGCATCATTGTGCGAAAGGGGGATAAACTTGTCCCTGCTGATGTCAGCTTCTTCGATAAAACCCGTGGCCGCGAATATCATGGCCTTCATATTATATTTCTTCAGAAGCGGAAACAGATAAACATAGTTGTCCGCAAAGCCGTCGTCAAAGGTAAGTAAAACGCATTTATCAGGCTTCTCCTTCATATTGTGCATGAAGTAAAGGAACTCGCTGCCGGAGAGGGTCTTCCAGCCTTTGCGCGACAGGACCCTCAAATGGTCTTCAAACAGATCAGGATAAACGTTAAGCTCCCTGTCCGTAGGCGCTATATGGTGATACATGACTACCGGAATTGAATTATACTGCATTAAGGACCTCCATATATTGGGCTTCGGTTAAGTCTATCATTTTTTCATACGTAAATTTTTCTCCGGCAGTCACCCCTGCGTTCCTGCCGATCTTTTCCCGAAGCTCTTTATTCTGAAGTAAAGAGATGACTTTTTCGGCCAGGTCCTGCGGGTCCTTTGTTTTGAAAAAAAGCCCGCTTGTCCCGTCTTCAATAAAATCCCTGAATGTCGGGATATCCGATACCGCCGCAGGCCTTCCCATGGCCATTGCCTCGATAAGGGCAGTGCCGAGGCCCTCCAGCACAGAGGGGAAAACAAA
Organism: Thermodesulfovibrionia bacterium; assembly: GCA_020053105.1. GTDB lineage: Bacteria > Nitrospirota > Thermodesulfovibrionia > UBA6902 > UBA6902 > UBA6902. The sequence continues at coordinate 5,167 of JAGVNU010000026.1, read as the reverse complement.
TACGTCCAGCGTCTTTAAGACCCTCGGTATGTCGTCCCTGTGGTCAAGAAATAATACCTTATCTCTTAAGCCTGCCTCCACATGTGAAAGATACATGCCCTTGAACGGTTCCTCAAGGCTCCCCGCAAACATTAAAACACAGGGGATCTTCTTATGGATAATGCTGAAGGCCTGTAAGAGATATTCCTGTCCTTTTACCTCCGTGAAGGTGGACGTGTTACCTATGATAAGAGTTTCTGCCGGTATGCCAAGTTCCTTTCTGAGGTCTTCAGCGCCCGGGTCGAATATCCGGCTGTCAGCGGCGCTGTGTATGATCACCATCCTGTTTCTCTTTATCCCGCATGAGACAAGGACATCGGTTACCGCATTGCTTATTGTAATGATCCTGTCAGGGATGGAATATATAAACTTTGCCAGCGGGCCGCTGCCGATAGAATAGAGATTATGTCTGAATCTTACGAGTCGCCGGCCCGTGAGTTTTGCCGCAAGTCCGCCCGCCCAGCTGTCAACCGAGCTGTGGGTCGAGACAATATCAATGTTCTCCATCCTGATAATTTTTATCAACTGCATGATCGATTGCAGATAAGCCTGCTTTACCATATTCAGCTCATAAACCTTTATACCGGCCTGCTTCGCCTTCTGAGTTAGCACACTTCCTTTGTGGCACGCAATGATGACCTTGTGTCCTCTGGCAGCGAGTCCTGTTGATTCAGCCAGGACCCTGTTCTGCTGACCGCCCCATCTCTTCAGGGTTTCTGTGTGTAGTATGTTCATGCTGTTTTGTTAAACATTTTTGTACTTCAGCAAATCGTTATAAAGCCCCTCGATCTTATCGACCATGTGTTTAACAGAATGGCTGTCCATTACATGCTTCTTTGCGCTTTCAGTAAATTGGGCCGACATTCCGGGATTGCCGAGAAGCCGTATTATACCTTTTGCAAGGCCCTCATGGTCCCCGGGACCAATCAGAATGCCCGTCTTCTCGTGGATGACCACCTCAGGCACGCCTCCGACCCTTGTCGCAACAACAGGCACGCCTGCAGCCATGGCCTGAAGCAGACTCTGGGGCAGTCCTTCTGACCAGGAGCTGAGGACCGAGATGTCAGAGAAGGAGTATATTTCAGGTATGTCTTTTACAAACCCGGCAAATATCACCTGCTGCGAGATGCCCAGATCCTGCACAAGTCTTTGAAGTATCTCTTTCCTCGGACCGTCGCCGACAAGCAGGAACCTGGCTTGCGGAAATGCCCCGGCAACGGTTTTTACTGCCTTCAGCGTGACCTCATGTCCCTTGATGCTCCTCAGGATGCCGACATTTGTTATCACTATGGAGTCAGCATCAAGCCCGTATTTCATCCTCGCATCCGGGTTTCTCTTCACGTCAAAGAACTCCGGCCCGACCCCGGTCGGTATGCTTACTACTTTATGGCCCGGGAAGCCGCATTTCTCAACGAGATTTTCTCTCATATTCTCCCCGCAGCTTATATAAACGTCCGGCAGGTAGTGAATGAAATTAAAAAAGTTCCTCTTAAGCGGCAAATTAAGATGTCTTGTCCTTGCAAGCACAGGGACCTTCGCAAACCTGGCGGCAAGGCCGCCGATCCATGAATCAACGCCGCTATGTGTATTAACAACATCGAATTTGTTGTCCTTTAAAAACCGGGTCAGCCTTATGATGCTTTCCACATCATAGAGCTTTCTCATCGGCAGCGTATACACGTCCAGTCCGGCCCTGACAGCTTCAGCTTTTATACTCGCATGCTCCCTGCATACGAGCGCCACATAGTGGCCCCTTTCAGACAGGCCGGCAGCTTCTGACAGCACCCTTTTTTCCTGTCCTCCGAGACCGTCAGACCATTCCGTGTGAAGAATTCGCATTTATTTGAAATGATTCAGGGGGGCTTTGCTGAGTTCTCTCATCTTCCCTCAACGTGTAATATCCTTGTTCTTGTTCTTAACGTCCTCAGGACCAGATATACAACAAGACCGATTATAAATAATGTTGACCATACCGCGTCCATCTTTAATTCCCTGCCGGTAAATATATCTCCGGCTGCATCCAAAATGGTCAATGAGGAGATTATCAGGAAAAAGGCGGTATATTCCCTTTTGAGGATATTCTTAAATGAAAAGGTCAAAGCCGGCTGCTTCCAGTTCCTGAATCCCGGCCAGAAGGCAGGTGTCTTTTCCGCCCACTCCAGAAACCTGTTGCCGAATTTCCCTCTCAAAAACTCTTCTTCTGCAAACATTATCCTTTCATAGTACAGCCAGAAAGACAGGACAGCCAGAATAGCAAACCAGACTACCTGAACAAACAGGACCATCCCCAGAAAGATAAAAAAGTTCCCGAGGTAAAGAGGGTGCCTTACTATTGAATACAGGCCTGTTGTATTGAGTGTTTCGGCCTTCTGGTGCTCGGTGTTTCTCCCGGACGTCCTTTTAGGCGCATAGGCTACCACAATGCATCGGACTAACAAGCCGGCAAACGACACCAGCGCGCAAAACCCCTCCCATAGATATTCAGCGGTCTCGCCAGCTGTCTGCTCCAGATACTTGGATTCCCGCAGGGCAATCAGAAGGAGTGGAACAATTAACAGGGGGAAATAACTCCGCCACCTGAAAAGCCAGTTGCCTGATTTAGCAAATTCCTCCCTTAAAGCCATACGGTCCTCCAGATTTTGTTTAACCCAAAAAATGCTATCAAGAAAATGCAGATATTGTGGAGAAATTTGTTTTTCGATACCTTAATGTAAATTTCACCAAATCTTTCGCTGAGTTTCCTGTTCAAAGTCTTATGCATAATTTAATTAATAAGTTATCGAGTTAAACAAATTCTGGAACAATGTCTGCATTTTCCACTTCAACTCAACGAGAATGCATGATAAAGTTTTTTGTACGTATCGTTTCTTGAAATAAGATGCGCATGATCTCCGATATCCATTATTGTCCCTTTGTCAAGTATTACTATCCTGTCCGCGTTCTTGATGGTCGAAAGCCTGTGCGCAATCACAACAGTCGTCCTTCCCCGCATCAATTTTTCAAGCGCCTTCTGCACAAGCGCCTCAGATACTGAATCAAGGGACGACGTTGCTTCATCGAGAATAAGTATCGGAGGGTTTTTCAGGATGGCCCTTGCAATGGCTATCCTCTGCCTCTGTCCTCCTGAAAGCCGGAGCCCCCGTTCCCCGATGACCGTATCGTACTGGGCTGGAAGCTCGCGGATAAATTCATCTGCATATGCCATCTGCGCTGCCTCGGTTATGTCCTGTTCCGAGGCGTCCCTTCTCCCGAAGCCGATGTTCTCACGGATCGTGTCATTAAATAATATGATGTCCTGGCTCACTATGCCGATCAATTCTCTGAGCGAATGCAGTTCTATGTCATTCAGGTTTTTCCCGTCGATTGTAATAAGTCCTTTTGTCGGGGCGTGAAACCTGGGAATAAGGTCCACGAGAGTGGACTTGCCCGCGCCGCTCTGTCCAACTATGGCGAGGACCTCCCCGCGAGTGATCTCCATATTAATGTCCTTCAGCACCGGGGATTCATTACCTGGATATGCAAAAGACACATTATCAAATTTCAATGCATCGTTGAAACTGTTCAGCTTCATGTTTCCAGGGGCTTCGCAGGCAGTATCGAGAATCGTGTCCACCCTCTCCATCGAGGCCTTGGTTTCCTGGTAGGTAGTATAGGCCTCTCCTAACTTCTTGATCGGGGAGAAGACCATATAGATGGCCACAAGAATTGAGGCCAGTGAACCGGGGGACAACTCACCTTTTGCAATGAGCGCAAATCCGAACCAGAGGGCGAAGGCAATGCCGATTCCGGTGATGATCTCAATCACAAGCATGGTAAATTCCTTGAGCCGGACGACCCTCATCATCTCCCTGTAATAGCGCTGGTTTTCATTATGATATTTGTCTCCTACCGTGCTCTCACGGTTAAAGACCTTTATGATCCGCATGCCGATGATGGCTTCCCCGATCCTGTGCGTCACAAGGGAAATCCTCTTCTGTGCCTCTTTCCTCTTTTTCTTTACACTCTTGCCGAACTTCCTGGTGCTCAGCCCGATAAGAGGCACAAGGACCAGGGTCATAAGGGTCACCTTCCAGCTCCGGTAAAAAGCAAGACTGAGGAGAAAGATAACAGTGGGCAGTTCCATGACATAATTTTTCAATACATGAGAAATAAGACCGTCCAACACTTCTACGTCATTGATTATCCTTGAAATGATGACCCCTGAAGATTCTTTATTGAAATAACTGACCGGGAGATAAAGGATATGTTCAAATAATCTGTTCCTGAGCTCCCTGATCATCTTCATGGCAGCGGACTTCATCAGATATGTCTGGGAAAAGTTCAGGATGCCTTTTAATATAAAGAGGGCAACAATGCCGAAGGGGACGAATTTCAGGTACTCATAATTTTTCCGGACCAGGACCTCATCAAGCGCCGGCTTGACAAGCCAGGCGATTGCCGCGGTTATGCCCGAGACCATAAGCCCGAGGACAATGCCGGCAGCTATCCTCGACCAGTAGGGCCGGGTCATTTTTATCACTTTTTGCAGGTGCGTCATGATGCTATAGTATATAGAAAAGGAAATTTATGTTAAAGTCCGGAACAGGGGACCGCAACGGATTCTGTTGTCTTTGCTTCATTTGTTGCTGTATTATATCAAATCAGATTATCACTATCGGAGGTTATTAATGAAGAATAAAACCGCAAGCGGACAGTTCCGGGGAAAAACTGTGCTTGTCACAGGCTGTGCCGGTTTCATTGGATGGAAGGTCTCTCAATTGCTTCTGGAGATGAAGAAGAATATTGTCGGCGTTGATAATATGAACAACTATTATGATCCGGCACTTAAGATGTGGCGGCTTGGCTCTTTAAAGAAATATCAAGGCTTCAGTTATTACAGGGTTGACATAGGCAACTATAAACAACTGAAAAAAGTCTTTGAAGATAATAAAATAGACGCGGTCATAAACCTTGCTGCCAGGGCCGGGGTGAGGGCCTCGGTAGAAGACCCGTGGGTTTATCTCGATACAAACACAAAAGGGACACTGAACCTGCTTGAATGCTGCAAGGACCACAAGGTAAAGAAATTCGTTCTTGCCTCCACGTCAAGTCTTTATGCCTCACTGGACATGCCATTTAAAGAAACCTC
>JAGVNU010000063.1 GCA_020053105.1 Thermodesulfovibrionia bacterium | reverse complement strand
GTTTTTCAAAATCGGTAATCTGTTTTTTTATCAGATCACTTATTTCTTGCGCTTTAAGTTCTGTAACATCCATCAAATCACCCCCGAAATATCGTAGGGACGTATGGCAATACGCCCCTTACTATTTATATTTATCTCATTAACTCCGTTTTTAAGAGACGGAGCTGCCCTTTCAGGCTGCTGTCAAATATGGTGCTGCCCACCTTAACGATAAACCCGCCAAGCAGTGATGCGTCGATCCGGTTTTCAATAGTAACTTCGCGGTCGGTCATCTGCTTCAAAGCGGTCTTCAGTCGTTCGGTATATTTAGCATCCAGGGCAACAGACGATACCACAACCGCAGTCGCCTTCTTCTGTTTCTCATTGTAAGCATCAATAGACGCCGTGATTATCTCTTTCATTGCAGTCAAATGCCCGCTGATGATTATCTGTTTTAGAAATTTATCGGTCTTGGGTTTCAGCTTCAGCGCAGGAGAAAGGGCCTCAAAGGCCTTTGCCTTCTCACCTTCAGTAAATATCTTGCCTGCAAACAGGAGCTTAAGCTGCCTTTTTGCGTCAATCAGTTGGGAGAATGCCTTGAACTCTTCAATGACTACAGGCATTTCCGATATATCAACACTGCTGATCAATGCCCTGCTGTATTTTTTTGCAATCTGGTTCTTGTTCAATTTTTCGCCTCGAGTCTTTTTATATAATCACCGATAAGGGCTTCCTGTTCTTTCTGCCCCAATTGTTCTTTTATCTGCTTCTCTGCAAGCTCAAGCGCCATAAGTGCCGCATCGGACTTTATCGTTTCCTTTGCCTTCTGCAATTCAAAGTCAATATTGGCCTTGGCCTGCTCAATGATCTTCTCCTTTAACCGTTCGCCCTCTGCAATGATCAGTTCCTTTTCCTTTTCCCCGGACTTTCTTGCGGCCTCGATAATCTGCTCTATTTCACTGTCAGTGTTTTTAAGCCTTCCCCTGACTTCACTGAGGGTCTTTTGCGCTATTTCTTTTGCCTCACTCGCCTCCCTGAGAGATTTTTCAATCATGGCTGTACGGTTTTGAAAAAATTCGCTGAACGGTTTGCGGGCAAAGAAGACCAGGACAAAGATGAGTATTGAAAAATTAACAACCGGCCACAGCCAGTCTTTATATGTAAAAACGACCTTTTCCTCACCGCCGCCTTCAGAAGCAAAGGCAATGACAGTGAATAGTGAACAGTGAATAGTGAATAGTATAAGGACAAAAAGAAACGTCTTCTTTTGAAATTTCTTCATTATGCTCCCACCAGTTTCTCTACAATTTGTTTTGCAAAAGTCTCAACATCCGATCTTAATGAGGCCCTTGCTTTCTCTGTTGCGGCCTCCAGATCGGCTTTTGCCTTTCTGTTTATGTCCACTGCTTCATTCTGGGCAGCATCGAGGGCGCTCCTCTGCATGTCCGCACCTTCTTTGCTTAATGACTCAAAGCTCATCCTCGCCTTGCCGCGTGCCTCTGCCAATTTCGCGTCGATCTGCGCGAGAAGACCATCTTTCTCACTGTCCAGGGCCTTTGCTTTTTCCAGCGCCCCTTTTGTATTTTCATCCCGTTCCCTGAAAAGACGCAGAAAGGGTTTATATAAAATTGCATTGAGGATTATCAGAAGGAATATAAAGTTTGCGAGTTGCGCAAAAAACCAGGCATTAACGTCTAACATTATAAACTCCTAAATTAAAGATTCAATAAACCGAAGAGAACCGACTAAGAACAAAGTGACTGAAAAATTACCATAGCGGCAGAGGTTTGTCAACAAGACAATAAGTATATTTGTGAATTTTATAAATGCGATTCATTGTTGACTGATAGGGCATAACAGGCATCATTGTTCATTCAAACGAATTTTTAAAAAGTCTCAATTGCACTGCAGTAATTCCCGTTGCCTCAGATAATAATCGGGATGGAATATTAATTTTGACTTTTTATAAACATTGCATTAAACTTCATTAATTATGGGCGGAGAAACGGTATTAACACTTATATTCAAGGCAGGACTTGTTGTAAAATTTGTCCTCCTGATATTATTGTTTTTCTCGATATACTCATGGGCCATCATATTTTTCAAAATCAAACTGCTCTCAAAAGTTGAAAAAGAATCAGAAGAATTCCACAAGGCTTTTCTCAAAAGCAAGGGATGGGAAGATCTGTACCAGTCCACAAAAAAACATGCGCTCAGTCCGCTGGCCAACCTGTTCAGGGCGGCATATACGATGGAAGATGCGGGCAGGAACGAAATCAGGAGCGCCATGAAAAGGGTTGAGGCAATGGAGGCAAACCGGCTTGAGAAATACCTCACCTTTCTTGCTACCACCGGGTCCACGGCCCCTTTCATCGGTCTTTTCGGGACGGTATGGGGGATCATGAATTCATTCATGGGAATAGGGAGAGTCGGCGCTGCTTCACTTGCCGTAGTGGCCCCCGGCATTGCAGAGGCCCTGATAGCAACCGCTGCCGGGCTTGTGGCTGCAATACCGGCGGTAGTGGCTTATAACTACTTTCTCAGCAGGACGAGGAGGAATATAGGAATGATGGAGGATTTCTCCCAGGAATTAATGGAGCATTACGCGAGGAAACATGGAGAAGCGGAGACAGGCTCTTTCTGAAATCAATGTTACCCCTTTTGTAGACGTGATGCTCGTCCTACTGATAATCTTTATGGTAACGGCCCCCCTGCTTCAACAGGGGATAGACATTAATCTTCCCCAGGCAAAAGGCAAGGAACTTTCCAGGACCGAGAGGATTGAAATCACCATCAAAAAAGACGGTAAGATATATCTTGATAAAACCGCTGTGACCCTGGCGGCTTTAAGCGCAAGACTCTCTAAAAGCACAAACAGGGATGTATTTCTCAAAGCCGACAAAGACGTCCCTTACGGCCTTGTGGTCGAGGTAATGGGGGAACTCAGGGAAATCGGGATAGATAAATTGGGGATGGTGACTGAGCCAAAAGCTCGTATCAAATGAAGCAGTCCCTGTACATCGGACCTGAACCGGCTTTTTATAAAATAGTAATCGCCTCCGCTGTCCTGCATGTCCTGTTTATAATATTTGTGACTGTTCCGGTCAGGACAAAGGAAAAGGAATACAAGAATTACTTTGTAAACCTCGTCGGCCCGGCAGAAGTTCGGAGGCCCTTAAAGGCCGCCCGCGGGAAAGAGCCTGCGACGCATAAAACCATAACAGAAAAGAGCCCGGCAAAAGACAGGGAAGCTCTCAAAATCAAGCCGTCGTCCGAAAAGATAGACATTCCGAAAAAAGGGGTATCCCTGGAGCCTGAAAAAACTGCTGAAAGGGTATCAAGGGAAATAGAAAGACTGCAGGCATTAAAGTCACTGTCAGCGAAGAAAAAGCAGAAAGAAGAGCGAATAGAAAAGGGGCGGAGAAATGACGAGGAAGTGGCCCAGGCCATAGAGATTATCCGGAAAAATAAACTCGGCGATGTGTCGAAAGGCCAGGGACTGCCGGGCGCACAGTCCTCGGAAGATGTCAACCTTTATATCACCATGGTCCAGCAGAAAATATGGGACCACTGGATCCATCCTGAGTTCAGTTCCGAAGAGCTTGAGGCTGTCATGTCCTTTCAGATAGACAGGAAGGGGAACATTATTTCCCCCAAAATTGTACAATCATCAGGCAATGTTTTATTTGACCGTTCAGCAATGAAGGCAATACTGAAGGCTGGCCCCCTGCCTCCCCCTTCTGTAGAGGATGAATTCGTAGTGAGGTTCCATTTATGAGCACAGAACAGAGAGCGCAAAACTATAAGCTCAGATTTCTCTTCAAGCCGGTTCTGTTATTTATTGTCCTGGCACTGGCCTCCGGATTCTGGACCCTTCCCTGCGCGGAGGCAAAAATATATATTGACATAACCTCTCCGGGAATCAGGCAGCTTCCGGTTTCAATACATTCATCGCAGACGCCGACGGCAAGGGAAATAGTGAGTATAATTAAAAGTGATCTGGAATTTACAGGATTATTTTCTTTTGTTGATCCTGACCTCCGCGGGGCTGAGCTTATTGCGGACATTGATGTCGATTTATCAGGCGGCCTCAGGGTCATCCTCTCATTAAAGGACCTGGTTGAAAACAGGGAAGTGCTGAAGAAAAGGTATATTGCTTCCAGTATCCGTCCGCTGGCCCACAGCATAGCTGATGATATTTACTACGTTGCTACCGGGGGAGCCGGGATATTCAGGACAAAGCTGTCCTATCTGGTCAGTGCCGCAGGAGGCCGGAAAGAGCTGCGCCTGATGGACTGGGACGGCCGGACATCTGTCAGCATTACATCCAAAGGCCTGACCGCCAGTCACAGCTGGACACAGGATGGAAAGTATCTGCTCTATTCCGCAGAGAAAGACGCCAGGTGGAAAATTTATATCCTGGACCTTATGAAGTTCAAGGAAATGGTCCTTTATTCGTCAGCCGGGCTCAATCTTGTCGGAGGGGCTTCTCCTGATGACATGGTATCATTTTCATCTTCCAAAGAAGGCAGTTCAGAGATATACCTTATTGATATATACGGAAAAGGGTTTAAGAAACTCACGATGGCCCTCGGTATTGATGTGTCCCCGGTATTCTCTCCTGACGGCAAAAGGATCGCCTTTGTGTCCGACCGGGGCGGCACTCCCCAGATATATACAATGGATGCAAACGGGATGGGGATAAGGAGACTTACCTTTGAAGGGTCTTACAATACTTCCCCTGCATGGTCTCCTGACGGGAAATGGATATCATACGTAGGAAGAATTAATGGCAAAAATCAGATATTCATGGTAAAATCTGACGCATCAGATGTAAGGCAGCTTACATTCAGCGGGAACAATGAGAACCCGTCTTTTTCTCCTGACGGATTATTTCTGGCCTATGATTCCGACAGGGACGGGAAGAAAGGAATTTATATCAAGCGTCTTCATATTGAGGGAGATAAAAGAATTACCCCCAGAGATATAAACGCGTCAACACCGAAATGGTCCCCATATTTCAAATAATAACTTTTAAATCAAAAGGAGGGTTTGATTATGAAGAAACTGTTAATCGTTTTATTGCTGGTCATGACAGTCGGCTGCGCGAAGAAATACACCAAGCCGGCGGAAACAACTGCCGCACCGGAAAAGCCTGTCAAAGAGGAAGTAATGAAGGAAGAAGTCCGGCCGGAAAAAGTGGAAACAATGAAAGTGGAAGAAAGCGTTACTGAACGGGCTGAAGCCCGGGGAGAAGAAAAGGCGGGTGAAAGCGCTGTCGAGGACCAGACAAAGTCTATCTTCAGGGATGTACTGTTTGATTACGACAAGTACGATATAAAGCCCGAGGCCAGACCGGCCCTGGATGCCGTGGCAGTATATCTCGGCAGTAACAAGAATATTAATATTGTAGTAGAGGGCCACTGCGATGATCGTGGAACAAATGAATATAACCTTGCGCTCGGAGAAAGAAGGGCCAAGTCGGCAAAGAATTATCTTACATCCCTCGGCGTCTCTCCTGACAGGATGATAGTAATTACCTTTGGAGAGGAAAAACCTGTCTGTACAGCGCAGAATGAAGGATGCTGGCAGCAGAACAGAAGGGCGCATTTTGTAGTCGTGAAATCAAGGTTCCAGCAGTAATCTCAAGGCGCGGCTTTAAGTTAGAATCATATGGTTAGAAAAATTTATCAAAATATGCCCATAAATATGGGTCCCGCGGTCCTGGTTCTGTGGGCCTGCTTTATTATCTCAGGCTGTGCATCGACTGATGATGTCGGCAGAATAAGGTGGGAGCTTAATGCGTTAAAGAGCGACATTAATAAGATCAAAAAGACCTCGCAGAGCATGGAGACGGAAATCCCCGGGCAGAAAAAACAGGTTGATAGCAAGATGAGCGAGCTTGACGAGAAGCAGAAGTCAACTGCAAAGACCGTTTCGGACCTTCTGATTGAGGTACAGAAACTCACTTCTGAATTCCAGGCGCTGAACGGGCGTTTTGAAGAGGCGCGCTATGTATCAGAGAAAAGCTCAGCCGAATTGCTGGATAGTAAAGAAAAGCTTTCTGCAAAGGTAAAGGAACTGGAGCTTGCGATTGCAGGATTAGAGAAGAAACTTGCCGAATCAGCTGCGCGGGAAGCCGCTATAACGACTGCGAAAGAAGCAGAGAAGGCAAAGGAAGAGGTCAAAGAGCCTGAAAAGACCGGTGGTAAAGAAGCTCAAATAGCCGATGTCAAGGACATTTATATGTCTGCTTATAAGTTATACAAGGCAGGCAGGGCGGCAGAGGCGAGAGAACAATTTGCGGCGATGCTTATCAATTATCCGGACAATGAATATTCCGACAACGCTCGTTTCTGGATAGCCGAAAGTTTCTATGAAGAGAAAAGCTATGAAGATGCAATCCTTGCCTATGAGGAGCTCTTCAAGAAAAACCCGCAGAGTGACAAGATTCCCGCAGCCATGCTTAAACAGGGATCGGCCTTTTATGAATTAAACGATAAAAAGACCGGCAATATAGTGCTTGAAAAGCTTGTAGAAAAATTCCCGGACTCGGAACAGTCAAAGCTGGCCCTGAAGAAGATGGGCAAGCCGTTGCCTGCTAAAAAGAAAAAATGATGACAAACTTTTTAATGAAATATTAATATAATCATGGGAGGGTTACAATGAAAAAGATTTTAATTGTCTGCGTTTTATCGGTCCTGGTTTTTCAGGGCGCTGCCTTTGCAGTTGAATCGGAAGGGGAATTGATATTCAGAGATGCCATGTACGGGGCCGCAATCGGGGCCATCCTGGGCAGCGCTATTTATCTGGCTGATCAGGACCATTTCGGAGAGAAGCTCGGGGTCGGGGTTGTCATAGGCACTCTGGGTGGAGTGGCCTTCGGTGTAATGGAGACCAGGACCTTTGTGGAGATAGAAAAAGACAAGGTCAAAGTCGCCTTTCCCACCCCTGTTATAGAGAAAAAAAGGGACGGTCTTCAGTACTCGGCTTCGCTGTTGAGGTCCAGGTTTTAGAAGCAGACATAAGGCTATAATTCATCTAACGGGCATGGTTATTCCATGCCCCGTTTCCATCACCCTTCAATCTGCTCAATCCTCCTCTTATGACGTCCTCCTTCGAACTTCGCCGACAGCCAGGCATCAACAATTTCAAGCGCAGTTTCAGGAGTCATCATTCTCTGGCCAAGAGATATCACGTTCGCGTCATTGTGTTCCCCGGCAAGACGCGCGGATTCTGCATTCCAGCATACGGCGCATCTTATCCCTCTGACCTTATTGGCGACTATCGCTTCTCCGTTGCCCGAACCTCCGAGTACAATTCCCATATTGCAATCACCACGGGCAACAGCCTCTGCAGCAGGCCTGATGAAAAGCGGATAGTCTACAGGCTCTTCCGAGCTGGTCCCGAAATCTTCGACCTGATATCCTTTTGACACCAGATGTCCTTTGATTTTTTCCTTGTACTGATATCCTGCGTGGTCCGAGGCGACGGCTATTTTCAGAGACACTTTCCTCCCGCTTAATTCAGTTTATGAACTCTTACATGAAATTATATCAGACTAATTGCAGCTCTAAAGCCCTTTCTCAGGATCAGAGAGTTATCCTGCAATAGCTACGCACCATGTTTTTCATGTATAATAATCCGTGATTGTCACAGAGATACACGATAAAATAAAAACATAGTATCCGGAGGTAGAAGCAAATGATCGCTTATGATGAATTGAAGGACAAATTAGGGGAGATTCAGACAAGAATAGAGGCACTGAGGAGGTATCTTTGATGTCCCTGCTCAGCTGGAAAAGCTTAAAACCCTCGAAAAAAAGCTCTCAGCCGAAGACTTATGGAACAACCCTGCCAAGGCCCAGGAAATCCTGAAAGAAAAATCAAATATTGATAATATCATTCAACCTGTACATTTGATTGAAAAGAAGTATGAGGACCTGCATGTCCTGCTTGAACTCTCTGAAGAAGAAGACGGCGAACTGCTTTTGGAAGATGCGGACAAGGGGGTCCAAAGCCTGTTATCTGAGCTTGATGGCATAGAACTCAGGACCACGCTCTCTGCTGCTGAAGACAAAAACAACGCGATCATGACTATCAATCCTGGGGCCGGCGGGACGGAGAGCCAGGACTGGGCCCAGACACTGATGAGGATGTATATCAGATGGGCTGAAAGAGACGGGTTTAAGGTGAAAATAATCGACCTGCAGCAGGGCGAAGAGGCTGGGATAAAGAGTGTCACCCTGACCATCAACGGTCAATATGCCTATGGCTACCTGAAGGGCGAAGCAGGCGTGCACAGGCTGGTAAGGATATCGCCCTTTGATGCAAACAAAAGGCGTCACACCTCATTCGCCGCGGTCCTTGTGTATCCTGAAATCAGCGAAGATATAAATATAGATATAAATGAAGACGATTTGAGAATAGACACGTTCAGGGCATCCGGCGCAGGCGGTCAGCATGTTAACAAGACTTCTTCAGCTGTTCGGCTTACACATTTACCTACAGGCATAGTAGTGAGCTGTCAGAACGAACGGTCCCAGATAAAAAACAGGTCAGTGGCCATGAAGGTCCTCAAGGCGCGTCTGTATGCCATGAAGAAAAAAGAGCAGGATGATAAGCTCGATACTTTTATCGGGGAGAAAAAGGACATTGCATGGGGCAGCCAGATACGCTCATACACACTCCAGCCTTACCAGCTTATAAAAGACCACCGTACAGGTTATGAGACTGGCAATGTAAATGCGGTACTGGACGGAGATATAGACAATTTCATTAAAGAATATTTATTGTTCAGAAAAGAGAAAAAGCAGACGTCTGCATAATGCGTTAAGCGCAAAATTACCCATTACTCATTACCAGATGCTTTCGGCGTCCACCTTATAGTCAGAATCTCCGAATCCTCATCCATTCTCCAGGTATGCTCCACGTCTTCACTCCAGATAACATAGTCGCCCCGGCCCTTCAGTCTTACTTCTCTGCAATTGGCGTGATCATCAGCTTCACGGAATTCAAATGTAAAATCGCCGCTGATCAGGATGCTCATGGCTGTTTTGTCGGAACGCGGCGCCCATATATTTCTCACTTCGTTTTTTCTGTATATCCCCCATTTGATCTCTATGTCGCTGCTGTTCCGTAAGCCAAACCGTCGAGAATCGAAATGCATGTTATTTGCCTTGCACCACTCCTCTAATTGTCCCACAAACCAGAACCTGAACTCCTGGCCGTCTTTCCTTGCATTGCCGGTCGTGATATCCTGCAGCATTATAATGTAGTGTCTTCTCACTGTCGCCCAGTGAGAGCTCCATGAGGATATGTTAATTTTGGGCATTAACCAATAAGTCCGGTTTGCCCTTCTCTTTTAAACATTGATACAAAATATTTCTGGAAATATACACCGTCTTTTTTTGAAATATTGATAAACTGAATACCGACCAAGTAGTCAGTGTCTGATTCTTGACTGCTGCTGTTATGCTTTGCGGAATATTCATGGATATGTTTACACCATACCAGCAGACCTTCGACATTGATCGGATGTGCCTTTTTCACTTTAGTGCTGATGTCCGGCAAATAGATGCTTATGTTCACGCGCCTGTTGCACTCAAGCGCGTTACTGCCAACGAAGCACAGACCGGAGTAGCTGAGGTCATATGCATTCCCTGAAAAGCTCTCTTTACTGTTTAATACGGTACCTTTTATTTTTATTAATGTCTGGACCCTCGGATTTTTTCTCCTTTCAATGATGCCTCCAAACATATCGGCTTTATCCACGCTTCCCTTTTCAGCAGACCTGAAATTGTGTATTACCGTCTGATTTCTGCCCCGCTGTTTTGCCTGATACAGGGCCTTATCAGCGTAGATCACAAGTTGTTCAGCGCGCTTGATATTTTTAGTACCGGTATAGGTGGCGATCCCGATGCTTACAGTTATATTCACCTTCTTCCTTCCGGCGCTAAAGGGGAAACTGCTTATCACCCGACGTAATTTCTCCGCCTTTAAATATGCATCCCCACTGTCTGTATAGGGCAGCATGATTATAAACTCTTCCCCCCCATATCTTATCGCCTTGTCCGCGTCGCGGACATTGTGTCTTAAGATATCAGCAAGCTGTGATAATATCGCGTCCCCTGCATGGTGACCATACGTATCATTGACAGCCTTAAAAAAATCTATATCGATCATGATACAGGACAAAGGGAACCTGAATCTTTTGGCCAGATTGTATTGCTCATTAAGCAGCTCCCTGAAGAAGCGGTAATTGTACAGGCCAGTCAATCCGTCCTTTATGGAAAGCTCCCTGAGAAGGACATTTTTTCTATCTAATGTCATGACCAGCTTGTTTATCTTTTCATTTAATGCATTGAGTTCCCTGTTCTTCTCCTCGGAGGTCTGAATATTAAGACCGAGTTCGTCTTCCTTGTTTTTAAGCAGTCTCCTGATATCTTTGGAAGCCCTGATTGTGTAATTGTCCGGGTCTTTTCTTTTCAGCTTATCAGGCATGGTCTCCTCATTCTTCTTACAACAGTGGTGATATTACTATCGGCAAATAATTAAGCCCCTTAAATATGTTACACAGTCCGCCCGGTATTCCCCCTCGGCCTCTTTCCCTCGCCAGGGACATGGAAGGCAACGTCAAT
The DNA here is from genome assembly GCA_020053105.1 of Thermodesulfovibrionia bacterium. Classification (GTDB taxonomy): domain Bacteria; phylum Nitrospirota; class Thermodesulfovibrionia; order UBA6902; family UBA6902; genus UBA6902. The sequence goes on along the minus strand of JAGVNU010000063.1, from coordinate 9,105 downwards.
TAAATCTAATGTCAATTTCTGGCAATTCTCAGAAGCAAGCTGCAGGTCCCATTTTCTTTTGTCCCTGATACCCGTAATGTTGCTTATCCCCCTGATCTCGAACACGGGAATTTTATAAAGTGTGCAGACCTGAGCAACTGCCGCTCCCTCCATATTTTCACACAGGGCATTAAATCGTCTTTCAAGTTCCCTGGCCCGCTTTTGAGTGCCGGACACTGCTGATACCGTTACAAAATTACCGCTCGTGATTTTATTGTTACAGCCAGGCATCCTTTTTTCCCCTTTGAATAAAGATGGAGGAATGGAATTCAGCGGATACTCATTGAAATATCTCTTCTTCCCAACCTTCACCAGCGGTATCCCGATTGTTTCAAGGCCATCCCAGCCTTGTGCATCGATTACCCCTTCATCACCATAAATTTCTTTGGATGCAAGCGCAATATCTCCAATCTTCAGCCCGGATCCGGGATATGCCCCGCCGACACCTATATTAATAATTGCGCTGACAGGATATTTCTCAATAAGATATGTTGTGGAATGGGCCGCGTTCACTTTCCCTATTCCTGAATTCATGAGGACGACATTAACTCCTGACACTTGCCCTTTATGAACAGTCTTCCCGGCTGTGGAATGATGACGCGGCCTTTTCATACAGGACAAAATAACCGCTGACTCAAACGGCATTGATGATATAATTGCAATTAATTGCATGGCCCGTCTGTATTATAGTATTTAAATTTCCGGTTTGTCTCTGATGAAATTTTAATAATGCAATATGAGATTATAATATATTTGAAATTTCAGAGAGGGGAATTAATATGCCTGAACATCATGAAACGCTGAAAAAGGCCACGGTATATCTCGAAGAAGAAGTGCTTGAAGCGCTGGAAGAGCTTGCGGCCCAATACTCAAAAGAAATGGGCCGGAAGTGGTCCAGGGGCGCAGTAATAAGATTGGCCCTGAGCGAGTTTTTCAGCCGGAGAGGGAAGATAGTGTAGGGGGTCTCCGGATGTTGCCTTTCAGTGGGCAGGAGGATAAAGCCGACTTTCTTTATCGGCAAATATAACTGTGATATAATTGACTCACATTCATCATGGGAGAATTCAGTGTGTAAGAAAATCATCACGCCTTTATTTATTTTTTTATTATTAACGGCTTATTCTGCTCTCGCAGGAGAGAAGGGGGCAATAGATATGATAGAAAATATACATTGGCTGGGTCATGACACCTTTAAAATATCCGGGGGGAAAGTCATCTATACAGACCCCTTCAATATACAAAAAGAAGATGCCGCTGATCTTATACTGATTACCCATGAACACTACGACCATTGTTCCCCAGTTGATGTGAAGAAGATCCAGAAAACCGATACGGTCATCGTGGCGCCCCCTGATTGCGCGGCAAAGCTATCGGGGAACATCAAAACAGTGGCCCCGGGAGACAAACTCACTGTCGGCGGGATTGAGATAGAGGCCGTGCCTTCTTATAACACCAACAAGCAGTTCCATACAAAAAGCAGAAACTGGGTCGGTTATATCATTACATTAAATGGTCAGCGGATATACCTTGCAGGGGACACTGATTTCATTCCCGAGATGAGGACGTTTAAGGCTGACATTGCCCTTCTGCCTGTTTCAGGCACATATGTAATGACAGCTGAAGAAGCGGTAGAGGCTGCGCTTGCGATAAATCCGAAGATCGCAGTTCCCATGCATTACAATTCTATCGTCGGCACTAAAAAGGACGCAAAGAAATTCGCAGATGGACTAAAGGGCAGGATCGAAGTAAAGATATTGAAGGAAGAATAAATTGGCTGATGCTGAAATGATAGCGGCGCTGCTGCTGAAGAAATACCCAAACCCGAAGACCGCGCTCAATTTTGCCAATCCGCTGGAGCTCCTTGTCGCCACTATCCTTTCCGCCAGGTGCACGGACAAAAAAGTGAACGAGGTCACGCCGGGCCTTTTCAGAAAATATAAGACTGCCGAAGATTACGCCGGTGCGGATATAAGGACTTTTGAAACAGAAATAAGGCCCACCGGTTTTTACAAAAACAAGGCAAAGATGATAATCAATTGCTGTAAAAAAATCATATCAGACTTCAAAAGCAAAGTTCCCGCCACACTTGAAGAGCTTACCACGCTTCCGGGTGTCGGAAGAAAAACTGCAAATGTTGTATTGGGCAGCGCCTTTAATAAGCAGGCAATTGCAGTCGACACACACGTATTAAGGGTATCCAACAGGCTTGGGATTGCCCATTCTGATAATCCCGACAGAGTGGAAGAGGAGCTGACCGGACAGGTCCCTGGGAAAATGCTGACGGCATTTAATCTTGCACTGGTCCTTCACGGGAGGGAAACCTGCACCGCTTCTAAACCAAAGTGCCCTGCATGTGTTCTCTACCGGGAATGTGAATGGCCGGAGAAACCTGCCATCTGAATTATTTCTATAAATAAGGGATGTTTTAAAAGATGCTCACAAAAGAAGAGATTGCATCTGTATTTAAATGCGACATTGTCGGCCGGGATATAATATATCTCGAATCAGCTGCATCAACGAATGACAGCGCCTTTGAAATAGGTCGGAACAGGCCCGACCCTGAGGGAATAGTTGTTGTTGCGGAAATGCAGACTAAAGGCAGGGGAAGGCTGGGCAGGAGCTGGATATCGCCGGCTGGTGTTAACCTGTATTTCACTGTATTATTGACCCCGTCTTTTACTCCGGAGCAGGCCTCAATCCTGACATTGGCCGTACCTGTGGCCATTGCCTCGGCAATCAGAACACTGAACGGGCTGCCTGCTCAGATAAAGTGGCCCAATGACATTATCGTTAATGGGAAAAAAGCCGGCGGCGTGCTTATCGAGATGAAAGCCGGCAAGACAACCTCCCAAAGGCTGCTGGCAATCGGCATCGGCATCAATGTGAACATGTCTCCTGATGCCCTGCCGTCCGAAATCAGGCCTTTATCCACATCACTGAAGATGGAAAAAGGTGAATCCGTAAGCAGATCGGAGCTATTGGGTGGCATTCTGTCCGGTCTGGAGCATGCCTATAAGAATCTCTTAAATGGTAATAAAAGGGATTTAATTAATGAATGGCTTCGTTTAAACTGCACTATAGGAAGAAGGGTCTCTGTACGGAATCAGGACCGGACCATATCAGGAATTGCAGACGGCGTTAATGAAAGAGGGGAACTTGCAGTGAGGCTTTCTTCCGGAGAAACTGAAATTGTCAGGGCCGGAGACGTCACAATATTGAAAGACTAGTGAAGATACAAAAAGTTCCTGGCAAAGTTTGGCCCTCATCTGAATTATTATGCTATTACTTATTGACATAGGCAACACAAATATAACCATGGGCTTTTATTATGATAGCGATATCAGAAACGTTCTGCGTCTCAAAACGATAACCGGCGGACGGGATGCCGAAGAGTACACATACATTATTAATGGATTTATCAGCCGGAAGAATATGCCTAAACCGGAGGGCGCAGTAGTATGTTCAGTCGTACCGGAGGTCACTCCTTTATTGGTTGATGCCTTAAACAGCAGTTATGATGTAAAGCCGGTTATCGTTAGTCATGCGGTAAAAACGGGACTGAAATTCCTTATAAAGGACCCTGCCGAACTGGGGGAGGACAGGATTGCCAATGCAGTGGCCGCCCATAGACTTTATAAAGGCGATTTAATTGTAGTGGACTTTGGAACGGCAACTACCTTTTGCGTGATCACTGAAAAGGGAGAATATACCGGCGGGGCCATAATGCCGGGCCTGGGCCTGTCAGCACAGTCCCTTGCCGAGAAGACGTCAAAACTGCCCCTGATTGAGTTGAAGGCGCCTGAACGTACAATCGGAAAAGACACCGGCGAGAATATATGCTCCGGGGTAATACTGGGACATGCCGGGGCCGTTGAAAGGATGATCAGTGAGATAAAAACAGAGACCGGCAGGGAGTATAAAGTGCTTGCCACAGGCGGATATTCCGGCCTCCTGGGGTCTTATATAAAAACAATTGACTATGTTAATCCGCACCTGACTCTTGAAGGATTAAGGTTTATTTACGAAATGAACTCTTAAGGCGAAAAACGCAGGGTTTATAATTATCGTCACATGCATGAAGATATGGTCTTTTGATAATCAATAATAAAAAGTCTCGGCAGATGAGGCAAAAAACAAGGAGGTTGTATTATGAAAGTTGAACGGATATTGTTTCCAACAGATTTTTCAGAGGGTTCGGTGCATGCGCTGCATTCTGCGGTGGACCTTGCAAGGCATTACAATGCAAGGCTCTCAATTCTTCACGTTATTTATGATATCGGCAAGGCATTTCAGTCGCATGTCCCGCACATATCGACAGATGAAATTCATAAGGAAATGAATGCATGGGCCATGAAAGAGCTTGATAAATGCTGTATAGAAGAGACCAGGGGGCTTGCTAATGTAGACAAGTCCGTATTACTAGGGGTACCATATGAAGAAATAATAAAGTTTGCTGAAAAGGAAAAAATCGACTTAATAGTAATAGGCACCTATGGGAGATCAGGACTTGACAGGTTTATCTTCGGCAGCACTGCTGAAAGGGTTGTCAGGAGGGCTCCATGCCCGGTAATGACAGTGCGGGTCCCGGCACACAGAGAGTAGTGAAAAAAAGTCCGAGACCTATGAAGGTATATCTCTCTGAAAATGCCTTCATGGGTCTTTTATTAAGCAGCGCGGAAGTATTCAAAAAGGAGTCCCTCGGTTATCTGCTCGGTTACCGTCTTGATGACCGCTTTATAATAGAAAATGCCTTCAGCCTTCAAACCGCAAGGAGAAAACGGCGGGGCGTCATATTTCACAGCCGTGACCAGAAAAAAATAGAACCTATACTGGCAAATTTTGAAAAGCTCCAGATAGTCGGGGATTTCCATTCACACACGCCTTACGGAAGTGAAAAAGGGTTGGCTGTTCCCAGCCCGATTGATATCAAGGGGATGGAGAAGGACAATCTCTATATAATAATCGCCATCAATGAAATAGAAGTGTCCAAATCATGGAATGAAAATAAGGACGGAAGCATATCAGGAAGCATGGGCAGCTTTTTTTTCAAGATATCCGCATACTATTGCCCTCATGTAAACAGCGTCCCCCGCAAGTCACCTATATACTGCCCTTTCCCGCCAGGCTTGAAAGTAGGCTAAAATATAACTATCTAATTAGGGACCCGCAAGAAATTGAAACTTATTTATTACATAGCTGCATCCATAGCATCTCACTTGCTGCTTATCGGATTTCTGTACCTGGTCCCCCCCTTTACAAATGCGGCGCCGTCTGTATTTAAAGTTGATATTGTCGCTCCTCTGGAAAGCAGAAAACCGCCTGAATATGAACCGCTTAAACCCGCTGTAAAAAAAACAAAGCCTCCACTTATTAGACAGCGCCCAAAACCTCCAGACAGGGAATTGCCGCCCGAGGACCTTTATGGCAGGGGCGCCGGAGATTTTAAACCAGACGCCGGAAAACCTTCAAACAATTCAAAGCAACAGGGTAAGACAGATGTGCCTGTAGCCAGGAAAGGGGAAGATGTATCCCCTCAAGCTCCAATGGAAGACAAGGGCACTGCACGGGCAGAGGAAAAGGGTCCTGACATTGCACCGCGTTCTTATTTGTTTGATAAAAAAACAATTGAAAAATTCGCACGGGAAGGCCCTCCTGCCCAAAAGGGGCTGACCTTTGATGACTCAGAATTCAGGCACCGCGGTTACATGCGGATGCTGAAGGAACGAATTGAAAGTATATGGCAGTATCCGAAGGAAGCTGCAAGGATGGGACTGTCCGGTGATCTTTATATGAAGTTTACGATTAAGAAGAACGGCCGGCTGGGCGAGGTAGAGCTTTTGCGCACCTCCGGCTTTAAAGAACTGGATGAGGCCGCCATTAAGGCAGTAAAGAAGGCCGAGCCTTTCTGGCCGTTGCCTGCCGACTGGGACAAAGACGACCTTGAGATCAGGGGGCATTTTATTTATATATTCGGCGACACCATGGCTCTCTAAACAGCAGATTACACATTACGGTTGTAACAGGCTCCAAAATGGTTTTTCATGAACTCATCTGCCTGAACTTGAGCTAATAATATTAAAAAACCTGCTATAATAATTTCCAGTTATGAAAATTTTGAACATGATAAGATGGCTGGATATCCTGGATATCCTGATTGTTACTGTAATAATCTACAGGGGCCTTCTGATAATAAAGGGCACAAAGGCCGCCCAGATGCTCATCGGCCTGGGGGTATTGTTTCTTGCCCTTCTTTTTTCAAAATACGCGGGCCTTTATACAACGGACTGGATCATTCAGAGTCTATGGACACAAATTGTGCTTGCTCTGATTATATTATTTCAGCCTGAAATCAGAAAGACACTGGCGCATATGGGAGAAGCGCGCTTCCTGCCCTCCTTTGCCTCTGCAGAAGGATTGCGGTCCCTTGAAGAAATAGTTAAAGGTTCAATTGCGCTTGCCAACAGACAAATCGGCGCGCTGATAGTGATAGAAAGAGAAACCGATCTTAAAGAGTTCATCGAGATGGGAACGCAGCTTGATGCCAAGGTGACCCGTGAGCTCCTGCTGAGTATTTTCCATCCCTCCTCGCCTATCCATGACGGGGCGATTATAATCCGGGGCAACCGTGTTATTGCGGCCGGGTGCTTTCTGCCGCTGACGTTAAGCGCCGATATATCAAAGGCATACGGTACCAGGCACCGCGCAGGAATAGGCTTGACAGAAGAGACTGACGCCGTGGTCATTATCGTCTCCGAAGAGACCGGAAGCATTACAACCGCGGTCGGCGACAGGATCGACAAGAATGTAGACATGGGTTCGCTCAGGGACTTTCTCACCGATAATTTCATAAGCCAGAAGGCAAAGAAACAATGAAACAATTTCTCACTACAAATATCTGGCTGAAACTGGCCTCACTGATAATGGCTATTGCGCTGTGGTTCTTCGTTATCTTGAGCGGACGGTCCGAAGTAACTATGGACGTGCCCGTAAATTTTATTAATGTCCCTGATAAATTTGAGATTGTGGATTATCCGAAGACAATCAGCGTAACCATAGAAGGGCAGGAACGGTTACTTAAATATTTAAAACCGGATGAAATAAATGCTGTCCTTGATATCAGCGACGCAAAGTCCGGCAAGTCTTTTTATACCATCTCAAAGAAAAACATCAAACTGCCCAAGTCTTTTTTAGTAACTGCCATAGATCCTGAATCGTTCAGCCTGACAATCGAAAGGCAATTAAAGAAAGCCGTATCCGTCAAGCCGCATATAGTGGGGGCGCCTGAAAAAGGTTATAAGATTACCGCTATAAGAGTGGAGCCCGGCACCGTAATTCTGGAAGGCCCCGAGAGTGCAGTCTTAAAGCTCGACGTCGTAAGGACAGAGCCCATAGATATCAACGGAATAAACAGCAATCTGGTTTATAAAGCCAATCTTAATCTGGCCGACAATCTTATTAAGAAAAATATAAATAAAGTCGATATAACATTATCCGTAGAAAAAACAATCAAGGAGACGCATTAATGGTCGACAGAAAAAAACGCATGAAGCTCTTCGGGACAGACGGCATCAGGGGCAAGGCCAATCATTACCCGATGACCGGCGAAATAGCCTTTGAAGTTGGAAGGGCTGCGGCTTACGTACTGAGAAAGGCAAATGGACGCAATAAAATTCTCATAGGCAAAGACACCAGACTATCGGGTTATATGCTTGAGAGCGCGCTTACATCCGGCATATGTTCGATGGGTACAAATGTAGTGCTTGTAGGCCCGCTGCCGACGCCGGGGATTGCCTTTGTTACAAGAAGCCTCCGGGTCGATGCCGGGGTCGTAATATCGGCATCACACAATCCGTATGACGATAACGGTATTAAGTTCTTCTCCGCCGACGGCTTTAAACTTCCTGACAGCACTGAAAATGAAATAGAAAAGGCAATGTTCACCGAGGCGCTTGAAAGCATCAGGCCGGAGGGCGCCGGAATAGGCAAGGCATACAGGGTGGATGATGCCGCAGGCAGGTATATCGAATATATCAAGTCAACATTTCCAAAAGGCAGGACACTGGAAGGCCTGAAAGTTGTCATTGACTGCAGCAACGGCTCGGCATACAAGATAACCCCTTTCGTCCTTACGGAACTGGGCGCTGATGTTATAGCTATCAATTCTAAACCCGACGGGATAAATATTAACGCAAACTGCGGGGCCATGCATCCTGAAGCCATGCAGAAGGCGGTGCTGGAGTATAAAGCGGATATTGGAATTGCACATGACGGTGATGCAGACAGAACTATTATATGCGATGAACGGGGGGAACTAGTGGACGGTGACAAAATTATGGCTATGTGCGCCCTGGACATGAAAAAGGACGGCAAGCTGAAGGGTGATACCGTTGTCGCTACTGTAATGAGTAACCTGGGCTTTGAAGTATTCCTGAAAAGATCCGGCATAAAACTCATAAGGACAAAAGTAGGCGACAGATATGTTGTCGAAGAGATGCTAAAAAGAGGCTGCAACCTCGGAGGCGAGCAGTCCGGTCATATAATATTTCTGGACCACAATACAACAGGAGACGGCCCGGTGACCGCGCTCCAGGTCCTGTCTATTATGTGCAGGAGAGGAAAAAGCCTTTCCAATCTGGCCTCTTCCATTCCCATATACCCCCAGGTACTTTTAAATGTACCCATACGCAGGCATAAATCAATAGATGATTTCCCCAATATAAACAGCGCTATCAAGAAAGCTGAAAAAAAGCTTGTCAGCGGCAGGATACTTGTCAGGCCTTCAGGCACAGAGCCCAAAGTCCGGGTAATGGTTGAAGGGGACAACATGGAAGAGATTACGGCAATTGCCGAGGAAATCGCGGAAGTTATAAAGTCGAACATGAAATAATGTCACCCTTGGAAAGACAGGGGATGGAACACCTCCATTATCTCTAACTCATTCAGATTCCGGGCAAATACCGCTGCAGTTCTTGCCATCCCCCAGTTTTGAGCGGAAATAAATAACGAAGGTAATAATCTGGAAGAGAAAATACTTGACAAAGGATTATTTTCCGATTAACTTAATTG